>DATBID010000060.1:0-33799 GCA_036557125.1 Bryobacteraceae bacterium
GCCGGTCGGAAAGCGAAAGCGCCTCTTCCTGATCGTGTGTCACCAGCAGAAACGTAATGCCCACGCGGCGCTCGATGGCTTTCAACTCCAGCCGCATCTGCTGCCGCAGCTTCGGATCGAGCGCGGCCAGCGGCTCATCCAGCAGCAATACATCCGGCTCGATCACCAGGGAACGCGCCAGCGCCACTCTCTGCCGCTCGCCACCGGAAAGCTCGTGCGGCCGCCGCGATTCCTTTCCCTCCAGGCTCACCAGCGCGAGCGTTTTGTTCACGCGCGCCGCCACCTCCGCCGCCGGCGTCTTCCGCCGCCGTAAACCAAAGGCTACGTTCTCGCGCGCGGAAAGGTGCGGGAACAGCGCGTAATTTTGAAACACCGTGCTGACGTTGCGTTCGTACGGTTTTTTGTGGTTCACCACCTGGCCGCGCAGCTGTACTTCCCCCGCCGTCGGTGGCTCGAAACCCGCAATCAACCGCAGCGTTGTGGTCTTGCCGCAGCCGGAAGGACCCAGCAGCGAAAAAAAACTTCCCTCGTCGACTGAAAACGTAACCCCGTCGAGCGCGCGCTGGCCGGGATAGTCTTTGGTCAAACCGCGCAGTTCGAGAATGGCCGCCAATTACTCTTCTTCACGAATCTGCTGCGAAAGGTACCGCTCGTAGCCCATCTCTCTGATCTGATGCAATTGCGCTTCGAGCCAGTCCACGTGATCTTCTTCATCCTTCAACAACCGCTCGAACAACTCGCGCGATATGTTATCGCCTTCGTCGCGCGCCAGCTTTGCCATCCGATTGTACATGCCCACTGCGTTCACTTCGAGCTGCAGATCGCTCGCCAACTGATCCTTCACCGACTGCCCCACGTTCAGATGCATCAGTTCCGTCAGGTTCGGTATGCCGTCCAGGAACAGGATCCGTTCGATGAGCGACTCGGCATGCTTCATTTCGTCGATAGATTGCTTTTTGATGTAGCTGCCCAGCTTGCCGTAATGCCAGTTCTCACACATCTCGGAATGCAGGAAATACTGGCTGATCGCCGTCAGCTCTTCCTTGAGCGCTTCGTTTAGCGCTGCAATCACCTTCGGGTTGCCTTGCATCGTATTCGATTGTAACAGGCACCCTTCGGCTATATGACTGATTTTTCCCGGGGTTATGGAGCCGGAGACGGGATTCGAACCCGCGACATCGGCTAGCCAGAGTCGGCATTGTGCAACTGAGTTACTCGGGCCCCGGGGCTAGGGCTTCTAAGTCAGGTAGTCGGGTAGCGTATTCATACGGCCATTGGGTGAAGGTCAGGTGTCGCCGTACGAACAAATCCGCCAGGCGGAGTCATTGACAACCTCAGCGGCAGTATCTAGTGTCATTCCGAAAGGGGTGACAGAATGATTCGCGAGATTGGAGTAACCTGTTTGGCTGCCGCTCTCCTGTCAATCGCAGTTCCCGGCAGGCTGACGGCGGATGCCGTAACATTACCGGATTGCGTGGCACTCAAGGGACTCTCCGATTGTTTGGTGCTGATCCAAGTCGAGTTGAAAGGGGGTAAGCTCGTCCCAACCGCAGTCGACCATGCCGGTCTGACGGAGGCGGACGAAGCGAATGGTAAATCCGTTACACTCACCTCTCCAGCACTTACGATCGACTACACGGAAGGTTCAAGTTCCAGCTTTGTCAGTGACCGCGTCACGATCGGCGGGTTCAGCGCCTCGTTCTCCTCCGACCCGTCCCTGCAACCGGTGCCGCCGGGCGTAACGCCCATCGATGTTGTCGGAGAGACCCTTGGCACTTTCCAGGTCGCAGGCTTTTCCTTTGTAGATTTTCCGGAAGGCAGCGCCGAGTCGGATGCGTTCACTCTGCATACCGAAGCGGGGCCACGTACTGCGGTAATTTCGGAGAGCCAGGAACCTTTCACTTTCTCGTTTACGCAGCCGACTACCGTGTTCGACTTCCTGGAACCGCCTCGGGAGGGAATTCCAGGCGCGGTAGAGGACCGGCTAGTCCTAGGATCATTTACCGTCACATTTACATCCGGTGGCGAGACTAGTCTGCCCGCCATGTCAGGAGCCATCACTGTGCCGGAGGCTTCGCTCAATACGGTTAACAATGCCGTCGCCGTGTTAGCCTTGTCCGACGTTCCGGAGCCTTCTACGCTAGTACCGCTTTCCGGGGCTTTGTTGGCACTGGCCGCAGGCATGTTACGGCGGCGCATGCGGCGGTAATCCCGTTCCATTCACACGCCTCCGCCTATCTGCTGCGAGAGGTCCTCTGAGCGTTCGGGTCGTGCGCAGGAGTGTATGGAGCGGGAGACGGGATTCGAACCCGCGACATCGACCTTGGCAAGGTCGCACTCTACCAGCTGAGTTACTCCCGCCCGGGAGGGAATTTTCATTCTGCCCCTAAAACATTTGCGTGTCAAACATGCGTTACCAATCAATTGGATACAAAGCACTTATATTGTTGCCGGAAATGCCGGTCGTTGTGCTATGCTACTTTCCGGCTGGTAATCAAGGGTGGATCTGGCCACGTAAAATTCAACCCCCGCGTGCAATTTGTATGCCCCTCGTCGCGGCATAGTAGCAAAGTCTGAAGTGTGTCCATACGATGAATTATTGGGATCAGATCCGTGATTATTTGCGAGCCAGAATACCCGCGGAAAGTTATGAGAACTGGCTTCGTCATGCAGCTTTCCAGGTCCTTGATGGCAGCACTGTAGTAGTGGCCGTACCCGACCACGAGACCCGCGATTGGCTTGAAACTGAATACGCCCAATTGGTCTCCCGCGCCATCCACGAACTCCATCTACCCGTGGGCGGCGTAGCTTACGTTTCCCCCGCTGGCCGGCAGTCGAAGCCGTTTGTCGAAGCGGATTCGGAATGCCATGCGAGCTTCCTGAATCCCAAATTCACCTTCGACTCCTTCGTAGTCGGAGCCTGCAATCAGTTCGCCCATGCCGCCGCCCAAGCCGTTGCCACAAACCCCTCCCGCAGCTACAACCCGCTGTTTATTTACGGCGGCACGGGCATGGGAAAGACTCATCTGATTCATGCCATAGGCCGGGCCCTCACTCAGAACTTCGTCACCATGCGCGTGGTGTATACCACCAGTGAGCGCTTCGTCAACGAGATGGTTTCCTCCATCCGCACCGACCGCATGCATCACTTCCACCAGCGCTATCGCGAAGCCGATGCGCTGCTTATCGATGACATTCAAATCATCGGCACCAAAGAGCGCACCCAGGAAGAGTTTTTCCACACCTTTAACGAGCTGCACGACCACCAGAAGCAAATCGTTATATCCAGCGACGCTCCGCCCAAAGAAATTCCCGGCCTCGTCGAACGTCTTCGCTCCCGCTTCGAATGGGGCTTGATCGCCGATATCCAGCCGCCCGACCTCGAAACCAAAATGGCCATTCTCGATAAAAAAGCGGAGGCCTCCGGCATCGAGCTACCTGATGATGTGCGCACCTTCGTCGCTTCCAAAACCAAAAGCAATGTGCGGGAGTTAGAAGGCGCGCTCGTCAAGCTGATGGCCTACTCCTCGCTCACCGGCGTTGCCATCAATATGCAAATGGCGCATCAGGTCCTGCGCAGTCTGGTCAGCGTACAGGAGCGCCGCGTCACTATTGACGCCATTCAGAAAGCCGTCGCCGAACGCCTCCAAATCCGCCAGGCTCAGCTCAAGGAAAAGAGCAACACAAAGAAAGTGGTCTTTCCCCGCCAAGTAGCTATGTACCTCGCCAAGGAACTGACCACCGCTTCCCTGCCCGAAATCGGCCGGGCCTTCGGCGGCAAACACCACACCACCGTCATCCATTCCATTCAGAAAATCGAGCAGATGCGCAAGATCGATCCGGATTTGAACAGGCTCCTCCACACCCTAATGGATTCATTGCAATGACCTTTTCCCGTTTCCCACAGGCACCTCAAAACACCCTTGTTGCGAAACTGTGGAATGTCGCGCGGCCGCGCGTTTTTCCGTATTTTCCTCACCCCTATTCCGCAACTTCCACTAGCCAAAAGTGGCTGAATTTAGTATAATTTAGGTGATCTTCAACAGTTTCGACAGGGCCGATGAATCCGGTTCTTATTAGGAACTTCTTTATAGCCTTCCATAAATAGAGTCGAAGCCCAGGAGTTGATGGCCATGGAATTCACCGTCAGCAAAACCGATCTATTACGAGAATTGAGCCTGTCGCAAGGTGTTGTCGAAAAGAAAACCACCATCCCGATCCTGTCCAACGTCCTCATCGAAGCTGCGGGAGATCGCATCACGCTAACCGCGACCGATCTTGAATTGGGCATCCGCTGCTCTTGCGCTGCCCGCGTCAAGAAAGAAGGCTCAGGCACCGTGCCCGCGCGCAAACTGCTCGACTATGTTCGTCTCCTGCCCGATGCCGATCTGAACATGAAGTTCCTCGAGAACCACTGGGCCAGCATCACCTGCGGCCGCTCGCGCACTCGCATCGCCGGCATGTCGCGTGAAAGCTTTCCGGAGCTGCCGGAAATCCCCGAGCGCCTGGCCGAGATTCCCATTCGCACCCTAGCATCGATGATCGCGCGCACTTCCTTTGCAATCTCCATGGAAGAATCGCGTTTCACTCTGAACGGCGCACTGCTGGTGATGCGCCCCGAAGGCCTAGTTATGGTCGCGACCGATGGTCATCGACTGGCGTTTGTGCAAGCTCCTCCCGCCCAAAGCGGCGATGTGGAGAAGCAATTCCGCGCGCTGATTCCTAAAAAAGCCATGGTCGAACTAAGCAAGCTGGCCGATGATACCGCTCCGGAAGCCAAGGCCATTTTCGCTGGCGACGACAACCACCTGTTTTTCGAGGTAGGCCATCGCCTTCTGATCACGCGCAGGCTGACTGGAAACTTTCCCGATTACGAACGCGTGCTGCCGAAAGATCATGTCTTGTTGGCGCAATTGCAGAAAGACGAGATCCGTTCGGCCATCGAGCGGGTAGCGCAATTCGCCGACGAGCGTTCCCGCGCCATTCGCGTGCACTTCACTCCGGGCGAAGTCCGCGTGTTTTCCTCATCGGTGGAAATGGGGGAAAGCGAAGAAAGCGTTCCCAGTGAGTATCAGGGGCCTGATCTCGAAATCGGTTTCAACGCGCAATACCTGCTCGATTTTCTGCGCGTTATTCCACAGGATCGCGTAGCCTTCGAACTGAAGGATCAAAAAAGTGCCGGCGAAATGCGCCCGGCGGGCGACAGCGTACCGGACCAATACCGCTATGTTGTCATGCCCATGAGGATTTGAAAACGAGCAGTCAGCGATCAGCGTTCAGCTATCAGCCTAAGGCAGGCTGCTTTAGCTGATAGCTGAACGCTGACGGCTGAAAGCTATCTATGTCCAACGACGTAAATATTGGCTCGGGGGAAGTTTACGATTCCAGTAGCATCAAAGTGCTAGAGGGTCTGGAGGCGGTCCGCCTCCGCCCCGCAATGTACATCGGTTCCACCGGCGAGATGGGCCTCCATCACCTGGTATACGAAGTTGTCGATAACTCCGTCGACGAAGCGCTAGCCGGTTATTGCACCGAAGTTTCCGTAACCATACACGACGATAACTCCGTCACCGTTATCGACAACGGCCGCGGCATTCCTGTCGGTATTCACGAAGAAGGCGTTTCCGCCGCCGAGGTCGTCATGACGAAGCTGCATGCTGGCGGAAAATTCGATTCCAAAAGCTACAAAGTCTCCGGCGGCCTGCACGGCGTTGGCGTAAGCTGTGTCAACGCCCTCTCCGAGCGCCTCGAACTGGAAATCTGGCGTCCCGAAGGCGATAGCGGACCCAGCTACACCTGGCAGCAGGAATACGCCTGCGGCATCCCTAAGGGGCCTCTCACCAAAATGGGCAAGGCCGGCCGTAAGACCGGCACTCGCGTCACTTTCAAGCCCGATGCTTCCATCATGGAAGTTACCACCTTCAACTACGACACGCTCGCCCAGCGCCTGCGCGAGCTCGCCTTCCTGAACAAGGGCTTGAAAATCACCCTCACCGATGAGCGCGTCGATCCCGAGAAAGTCACCGAGTTCCTCTACACCGGCGGAATCGCAGAATTCATCAAGCATCTCAATCGCGGCAAGTCCACGCTCCACGATAAACCGATACACTCCGAAGCCGACCGCGAGCTACCCAATGGCGGCGTGCTTACGATGGAAGTAGCCCTGCAATATAACGACGGCTACTCCGAAAACGTCTTCAGCTTCGCCAACAATATCAATACGGTCGATGGCGGCACGCACCTGAGTGGTTTCCGCACAGCGCTCACCCGCACCATCAATGCATTCGGCCAGGCATCGGGTCTGTTCAAGGATGTAAAAGAAAACCTCACTGGCGACGATGTGCGCGAAGGCCTCACGGCCGTCATTAGTGTGAAGGTTCCGCAGCCGCAGTTTGAAGGACAAACCAAAGGCAAGCTGAATAGCGATATCTCCGGGTACGTTCAGCAGTTCGTCAACGACAAGCTGGGCGAATATTTCGAAAAGAATTCCTCCGTCGGCCGCAAAATAGTGGGCAAGGCCATCGAAGCGGCGCGCGCCCGCGAAGCCGCGCGCAAAGCCCGCGACCTCACCCGCCGCAAAGGCGCTCTCGATTCCGGCGGCCTCCCCGGCAAACTCGCCGATTGCCAGGAGAAAGACCCCGAGCGCTGCGAGCTGTTCCTGGTGGAGGGCGAATCGGCCGGCGGCACCGCCAAGCAGGGCCGCGACCGCCGCTTCCAGGCCATCCTGCCGCTAAAGGGCAAAATCCTCAACGTGGAAAAAGCGCGCTACGACAAGATGCTCAGCCACGAGGAAATCCGCGCCATGATCACCGCTCTCGGCACGGGCATCGGCAAAGACGATTTCGAAGTGGCCCGCCTCCGCTACGGCAAAGTCATCATCATGACCGACGCCGATGTCGACGGCTCCCACATCCGCACGCTCCTGCTGACTTTCTTCTTCCGCCACATGAACGAGCTCATCCTGCGCGGCAGAGTCTTCATCGCCCAACCGCCCCTGTACCGCATCAAAAAGGGCAAGAGCGAAAAGTACATCAAGGATGAAAAGGAATTCGCTAAAGAGATCATGCGCCGCGCGACCGAAAACCTCTCGGTCGAATTGCACTCGAGCGGCAATGGAAGCGCCCCCACTCCCCTCGAAGGCGGCGAGCTCCGCAATTTCCTCTTGAACCTGGACGAATACGAGCAGATCTTCCACAAGGTAGAGCGCAAGCTGCGCGATCCCCGCGTGGTGGAAGCCCTGGCCAACATCGAGTGGCGCATCGATCACAAAGTCGAGTTTCAGGATGAAGCCAATCTGAAGCCGGTTTTCGACGCCCTCGCCGCTCTGAACCTGAATCCCGAGCTGCGCCGCGACGAAGAGCACTCAGCCTTTGCCGTGGTCTATCGCGACGCCACTCACGCCGAGCGCTCCATCGGCATCGCGCTGGCTTCCCAGCCCGAATACCGCCGCTTCCGTGCTTTGGCCCGCACCATCGCCCGCTACAATCACCCGCCGTTTTCGGTGGTGAAGAACGACCGCCGCGAAGGCCAACCCAACTGGTCCACCCTGCTCGAATACATCAAGAACGAAGGCAAGAAGGACGCCTCCGTGCAGCGCTACAAAGGCTTGGGCGAAATGAACGCCGAGCAGCTCGCCGAAACCACCATGAACCCGGAAAAACGCACTCTCCTCCAGGTGCGCCTCGAAGATGCCGTCCAAAGCGAGGAGATCTTCTCTACTCTGATGGGTGAAGACGTCGAAAGCCGCCGCAAATTCATCGAAGAAAACGCGCTCGATGTGAAGAACCTCGACGTATAACCCGGACGTAACGTGACCCGCGCAAGAGTGCTGTTCCTGTTCGCTCTATCCTGGCCGGCTCTGGGCGAGACGTCGCTGGATGCACTGCGGACAGCACTCCTTTCACTACGGGTGGGACCGGCGGAGTTAGGCGCAACGAGAAGGGCAACGCCGCAACTGACCGTTGCCAAACATGCGCTCCGGGATTGGGTCGAATCTCAATTGCCCGCATTGGCCCAGCGCGGTGATGAAGGGGCGCTCGCCAGAAACCTAAATGCCGAACTTCGGAATGCCAAGCTGTTCTGTGGTGAGGACCCAAAGTGCCCGGACTGGACCGAAATGGGTTTTCTGGAGGAAATTAAGCTGTGGCGCTCCGGTGTCTTTCTGATCGTCCAGACCGGGGTCGGAATCGACCAGTGTGGTTTCGATGAATCCGCGTATCTCTACAGTTGGTCGGCTGAAGGTTGGAAACGAGTCTGGCAAACGGAACAGAACACCTACACAGACAAGGAATACAAGCCGCAGATTCTTCACTCGGTTTTGGTCTCGCCCTACAACAGATCAAACGATTACCTCCTGCTCACGCTGGGATACAATCCCTGGTGCACCTCGAACTGGCAATCGCTGTATTACCGCATCTTTCGGCCGGGGCCCGACCTGGAAAGCAAGCCGCTGCTCGATACCGAAGAGTTGGCGTTTGTACCCGGGGACGCACAGGGCAGCGTTATATCGAATGAGGCCTTGGTTGAATTCCACAACCAAAGCATCGACACTGGTGTACTCGTCCGCACGGCCGTGCGCCACTTTCAAATCGAACACGATCAAGTGAAGCGCATCGATCCTCTCGCGCTCACTCCTCGGGATTTTGTCGATGAATGGCTTACCCATGAGTGGAAAGAGGTCGCCTTCTGGTCGGAATCCGCCAACCGGCGCGCCATGCGGCAACAGCACACAAAACTGCACCAAATTCCGGTCTTCGGCGAGTTCGCATATCCCCCCACCATGCACTGCCCGCAAACGCCGGACCTATGGCAAGTAGGAGTGTATTTCAGCGAGCCACCCCAGGCCAAAGGCGCGGAGCCACAGCCTACTTACTTCGTGGTCCGCTGGCGGCCGCCGTACCACTTCACTATGGTCAACGTAACCGGCCAAGTGTCCCCGGCCTGCAGCGAGGAAGACCCGGCGGCAGACGAAGACCGCACGCTCTTCCCGCTCCGGCGGCAATAAAGGCGACGACTCCGCCCGCTGGCCCGCGACCAGCGCCCGCTACAATTACCCGCCATTTTCGGTAGTGAGACCGCCGCGAAGCACAGCCAACTGGTCCGCGCTGCTCGAATACATGGAGAACGAAGGCAAAACGGACGCCCCGGTGCAGCGCTACAAAGGCCTGGGAAATGGATGCCGATCAACGCCGACCAGCTCGCCGAAACCACCATGAACCCGGAAAAACGCACTCTCCTGCAGGTGCGCCTCTAAGACACCATCGAAAGCGGCCGACTCGCATTGTCAAAATCGAAAAGTCGGTCCCGCCGTCAACTCCACCTGATTGATCAACCCGCCACCGAAAGCGAACACACAAGCGCCTGCTACACAAACCAGTCTCTGAACCTGGGCTTCCCGCACGATAGGCAGGTACTCCGCACGAAACAGGAATCCCCAATGAGGCTTAGGAAGGACCACCACTCCCGCGCCAATCCCGAACATGAACTTCGTCACGCTGGACGCCGGAACGGAAATCCGAGCTGCGCCCAGACTCGCCGTGAGGAACGGCTTTACCTTCCTGGTCTCCTTCAGATTCCATTCGTGTGTGAAATCGGCTAAGAACCGGTCAATAGTCACAGCGGGCCGGAAGTCAGGAATCAAAGGAATCACGGGCGTCGGAACAAACGGATTTTGTTCCACGCTGAGATGTGTGTGTTGTCTTAGCCATCGGAAATCGACCGAGTCACAGCCTTTACATGGCTCCTCGTCCAAATCCTGTAATGGATTGAACCGGACCCCGCCGGCAATACCGAAGGCAAAGCTGCCATTCAGATTTGCTCCTACGCGTGGCGACACTTCCGGCTGCTCCACCCTCATAGTGCCTCCCAATATGCCGCCTACCAGGGGAGTGATTTCAAACGTTTGTCCGTGAGCCGGTACGAGACAGACAAGCAGGATTGCTGCCACACACAAGCATTGGTTCATTAGCGAATGGCGCCGCGGAGACATGGATCTCCTCCTTCCGTTGCCATCTCGAATCTGGGCTTATGATGCGGCCCCGCTGCTCCAGTCTCAAAATATTTCACACGCGACCGCGTCCCCATGCCTGATATATACTTTCAAGCACATACACAGGAGATCTATATGAAATGCAACCTTTGTACGTATTCATTCATCGCCGCCATAGCTGTCGTGCCGGCGCTGGCGCACCACTCATTCTCCGCCGAATTCGATGGCAGCAAGACTATTGTCGTCAAGGGCACCTTGGCCCAGATCGAATGGACCAACCCGCACGTGCAGATCTATCTCGATGCCAAAGGCCCGAACGGCAAAATGGAACGCTACACGTTTTCCAGCGGACCGCCAAACATGCTCCACCGTGCCGGAATCCGCAAATCGGATTTTCAGATCGGCGAAACCGTCACCATCACCGCGGCGCCTGCCAAGGACGGCGACCAGCGTCTTGGCTGGATGAAGATGATCAAGTATCCCGATGGGCACGTGTTCGTCTACCGGGACGGAGCCGAGTGACATGCCTATTGCGAAACTGGCAGCCACACTTCTCTCTGCCCTTACCCTTGTAGCCCTCACGGCGTGCTCCAAGTCCCCTCGCAAGCAAGCCGCTGCCGAGATCCCCTGCATCGGCTGCTCCGCCGATGGCAAAACCACGCCGCGCACCCCGGATGGCCACCCCGATCTCAATGGTTATTGGAACGGCGCTCCCCATGCGCCCGGCGTGGCTCCCAAAAAGTCTCCCACCGGCTTCGGCTTCAAAGGCGGAGTCTTTGAGCGCGATACCGATGGCTCCATCATCTACGACCCCTCCACCGAGTACAACGCCGAAAACGGGGCGGGCCGTATCTGCCAGAGCGACGATTGCCAAGCCCCCAATCAACCGCCGTACAACGCCGAATACATGGAGAAGGTGAAGAAAATCGCCGCCACGGAGTTCGGCGGCACAACTCCCCTCGATCCCACCCAGGATTGCCGCCCTCTCGGCACGCCCCGTGCCGGCGTCAACGGCATCCAGATCATGCAAACGCCTCAAGCCATTGCCATCCTCTATGAAGCCGTACCGTACTCCACCTTCCGCATCATCTACACCGATGGCCGCGGCCACCCCAAAGACCTCGACACCACCTTCTGGGGCCATTCCATCGGCCACTGGGAAGGCGACACTCTGGTCGTCGATGTCGCAGGCTTTAATGACGAAACCTGGGTGGGCGGCGGCGGCGCCATCGGCCGCACCCGCTACACCTCCATCCACAGCGATAAAATGCACGTCGTTGAACGCTGGACCCGCAATGGCGACGTCCTCACTTATGAAGCCACTGTCGACGACCCGGTCGCATTCACCAAACCGTGGGTTATCACTCCGCGCCGCGTTGAGCACGCCTCCGCCGGCGATGAATTGCTGGAAACCATCTGCACCCCCAATTTCAAGCAGCACCTGGTTGCGCCAAACCCAAGCGACCCCGATATCCGCAAACTCTGCGGCTACCGCTGCGAAGACACCCCGGAAAAGAAATGAGTAACTATCAGTCTCTATTCCCCAGCTTTAACTCTCGAGTTCTCATGATTCTTCTCTGTGTTGCCGTGTCTCTGTCGTTCCGCCTAGCCGCCGCCAATCAGAATCCCGACAACATTGCCGGAAAGTGGACCGTCACCGTACGAATGCCCGGACACGTGGTGACCGAGCAGTGGGTCATTCAGCAGAAAGGTAATTCAGTCACCGGCGCCGCCCAGAGCGACCACGGTGAACTGCCGCTCTCCGGTACCATCGAAGGCGCATTCCTTCGCGTCAGCGTCCACGACGGCCAGAAAGAATATAAAGTCCGCGCCACTGTTGACGAGGAAGCCATGGATGGCTCCATTACTCTCGCCATCGGCGAAGAGCGCTTATGGTTTGCGAAGCGGGCGCGCTAACCAGCGAACCGTACGCGGGTGAGCTCGCCGCCGCCGATCTCCGCCAGGCCAACGATTCCACCATCGCACTCGAAATGGCGCTGGAACTGGTGGCCCGTCGGCCGGTGAACGAGTTCATACTGCTGCTGTGAGACCGAGAATTCCAGAATATAATTATCTGCTCTTCTACATCAGACTGCCGTCTACTCCTCCCGCAGCACCACGGCCGGATCAACCCGCGAAGCGCGCAAGGCCGGAATGAGCGCCGCGACGAGAGCCGCCCCGCTTAACAGTAGCACTGCGCCGCCAATCGTCAGCGGGTCCTGAGCGCCTATGCCATAGAGCATCGATCGAATCAGGCGACCCGCCACAAGCGCAATCGCAAGCCCGCACGCTAAACCGATCGTCGCCAGTTTGGCTGCGCTCCCCACCAGAATCGACACGATATCGCCAAACCTCGCGCCTAACGCGATACGCACTCCCATCTCGCCCTGGCGCTGAGCGGCCGCGTAGCTCACGATTCCGTAAACGCCCGCGGTCGCGAGCCCTGCAGCGATCGCCGCGAACAGCATCAGCAGCCAGGTGCGGAAGCGCGGCAGCGCGATCGAATCGCTGCGGAACTGCTCCAGCGTGCTGACTTCAACTGGGATTCCCGAATCGATCCGCGCGATCCTCTTGCGCGCAGCGGCCGCGACATCGGCTTGTGTGCGCATAACGATGTGCAGGTCATTGGCCATGTACGGATGCTGCCGGTAAGCCATATAAATTTCGGGGCCTGGCGGCTGTGCGGGATTGTCGTTGCGCATGTCTCCCACCACGCCCACTACGCGCATCCACACATCCCGGTCCAGGCCGCATTTTATCCGCCGCCCCAGTGGGCTTTGTCCGGGAAATATCTGGCGCGCAAGCGTCTGGCTGATGATCGCCACTGGCTCTGCGTCATACACATCGCGCTCACTGAAGTCCCGGCCGGCGATCAACGGAACCCCCATAGCCGCAAAATACCCAGGGCTGGTGAGGCGGAATCCGGCGTGCGGCAGCCTGTCAAATTGCGCTGGGGTAAACTCGTGCATGCCTTCGACGGCATAGAGTCCATCTGAGCCATACGGCCCGCCCGGCAGCCCCATCACGCCTGCAACCGCGCTGACTCCCGGCAGTTCTCTAAGCGCGGCGAAGATGCGTTCGAATGTAGCGCCGGCCTGGAGATGTTGCGCCTCGGTCTTGGCTGGAATACTGGCCGTTAGCACGAGCCGTCCCTCGGTGCGGTAGCCCAGATCGACCGCGCTCAGCGTGAGAAAGCTGCGAAAGAGCAGACCCGCCCCCAACGTCAACACCAGAGCAAGAGCGATTTCGGCCGAAACCAGTACTCCGCGCACCCACTCTCCCCGGCCGCCGCCCAGTACACCACGCATCCCGCCGTGTTTTAATACATCGTGCAGATTGCTGCGCGTGGCGCGGATCGCTGGCCACAACCCGAACAATAGCGCCGCGCCGAGCGAGACTGTCAGAGCAAATAGCAACGCGACCCCATCGACACGAATCTCTTCGAGGCGAGGCAGATTCGCTGGCGCCAGGCGCAACAAAGAGCGCACCCCGGCAAATGCCAGCGCGGTTCCCAACGCGCCGCCTGCCAGTCCCAACAGCGCGCTTTCCACAAGCAACTGGCGAATCAGTCGCAACCGCCCCGCTCCCAAGGCCGCACGCAGCGCGATCTCACGCGACCGCGCTGTGGCCCGCGCCAACAGGAGGTTCGAGACGTTGGCGCACGCCACCAGCAGAACCAGCCCAACGGAAGCCATTAGCAGCCAGAGCGTCATACGGCTGCGCTCCACAAACAGGTCTTTGAGTAGAATCGCTGTAAACGACTTGTTCTTGTGACTTGAAGGAAAGGCCTGCTGCAGACGCCCTCCCACCGCGGCAAGGTGAGCCCGCGCCGCTTCCACACTGATGCCGCGCTTGAGCAGCGCAATCGCCTTGTAGTTGCCCGCCGTGCGACTGGTGTTTTCCCAAGGCATGGGAAACCACATGTCCGCCTTCAACGGGAAATGAAATTCCGCGGGCAGCACCCCCACGATGGATATTGCGCTCTCTTCCACGCGGACCACCTGGCCAATCGCGCGATCCGCATTCCCGAAATGCCTGGTGGCGAAGCCTTCGCTCACCACCGCCAGGTTGGCCTTCGTCCGGAACTCGGCTGGCGTGATCAACCGGCCGGCTACCGGCCTCAACTGGAAGATGTCCGCGAACCCGGCATCCGTGCCGTACACCGCCGCGAACTCCGAGTTCCCTCCGGTCTCCACCGGCAATTCGCCGCCGGCATACCTGGACGCGGCCGCAAATGGTGAGGGTTCGGCGACCAGATCCGGGTAATCCCCACCGGAAACATTTCCGGGCCGATTTGCCTTGGTCCAAAGCGTCTGAATGGCGACAATGCGGTCCGGCTCCCGGTAAGGCAGCGGCTGAAGCAGAACGGTGTTTACCACGCTGAAGATGGCCGTGTTTGCCCCGATCCCGAGGGCCAGCGTCAGCACCGCGACCACCACGAATACGGGTTGCCGCGCCAACACGCGAAGCGCGAAGCGAACATCCTGCAGCACTTTATTCTGTTATACGCTAATCGCCCGGCACGCGCTGCTCTCGAGCGCCGAGGCCCCAACCGGGAACCGAAATCGCGGTGCGCAAGCGATGCCGATAGGTCTTCGCGGTGCTGAGAGCGAGCATCAAGGCGACGACGATCAGCGCCGCAATGGCGGTCTGCGCGACATTCAAATTGTTCTTTAGGAAACCGAGCCAGCGGCCGTAGACCAGCTCGATATGGACCCAGTACACCAGCAGGGAGGTCGTTCCGAACTGCCGCACCCAACTCCAGCGGTTGCCGGCGCCGTAGTGCGTCCATAAATAGGCGAGCGCTCCGAGGAGCAGCATCACTCCCAGCTTGATGACTACCTGTGCAGGACTGTTCAGCCAGAACTCCGATTTCGGGTAAACGGAGAAGGGCAGATTAGCGAAATACTGGCCGCCCAGCACCAGCACGCCGCCCAGGAGTGCTGCCCATTGCATTGCATGCTCGACGGCTTCGGGCCGCAGACTGCGTAGGACACTGCCCGCGCTCATGCCGAACGCCAGGTAGGCGGCCCAAGGAAAGAACCCGAAAAAGTTGTAATCCGGAACGATGTAGCTTCGCAGCACTGGCGGCGTCCACGACCAGTCCGTCTGCGAAATCAGTGGCGCGCCGCACGCGATGGCCAAACCCAGCACAGCGCACAAGCGTACCCGTTCCGCGGTCCGGAACACCGCCATGCCGGAGAGCGCGACCACCGCGAACCCCATACAATTCAAAATGTCCACCCGCACCAGGTCGGTCCATGGGGCCGGCCACGCGAACAGCCAGAGTTGGAAGCGAAAGGCGAATGCCAGGAAAAACAGATAGCCGGATCGCCGCCACACTGCCACCACCCGCTGGCGTGCCGTCAGCCCTTTGCGTTCCACACTGTCCATCAGGAAAGCCAGAGTGATGCCGGTGAGAAACAAGAAGATTGCCGGGGGCATGCCGCCTACAAACTGCGAAAGCATGAAGGCGCCTCCGCTGCGCAGTTCCGGCTTCAGGAAGGAGTGGAACACGTGGCCTTGCAGCATGATCACGGCTCCGAGGCCGCGCAGCCAGTCGAGATATTGCAGCCTGTTGGCGCTGGTTTGAGTTTTCATCCAGGACTAGCGTTGCGGGTATTCCTTCTTGACTCCCTTTGGGAGTTGAAGCGTTACGGCGGATTCGGGCAGACCGGTGTTCACTTGCATGTTGCTGTAAGTGGCCAAATCGTAGTCGCCGCCGTTGGGGCCTGGCCAATGGAGCTTCTGTTGCACAGGAAGGCCCGTTGTGTCGGAGATCCACAATTCTACTTTTTCCAGGTGCATCTCGTTGGCCTTTGGTGTCAGTTCCAATCGAGTCGTTTTTTGCCCGTTAAGCGTTTCCGGGCCGCCCAGCGCGATCCGGTAGGAATCCTCCATCTCCTGGGAGGTTGTGCCGAAGCCGAGGAGCAGAAGCTGGTCCGCTTCTTTCTTGTATTTGGCGATGTCGTAAATATCTACAGTGTTGCTCTTCGGGATGTAGAGCATGGCTGTGCGGGCGCCAACGGCCACCTGCTTGGGATCCGGTTCTTTGATATCCACCTTCATGAGCAACTCATTGGGTTTCGGCCGCCGGATATAAATAGTTCCCTTATCCTCGGTGTTTTCGTCGATAACCGCAGTGTGATGGGTCCGCTTCAGGTTCGCCGTGAGGTCCTTGAAAGTGCGGGCAGTCTGATCCATCTTGGCGAGGGTAGCTTCCAAGCCCGCGTCGGCGCCGAGGACAGGAGCCGCTAGTACGAGGGCCGAAGCTAGCACGGCAATAGAAGTTCCTCTTAACATGCGGTACAGCTTGGCGCTTTCGTCAGTATCGAGCGAATGCCATATACCCCTCAAGCTCGCCTTCCGAATCGAGCACCGGTTCAACGCGGACAACCATTAGATGCGGGTTGCTCATACGCGCCTGCAATATTCCAGTCAGTTTCGGGAGACGCTGGTCTTCGGAAACTCCCGCCAAAAGCGCGGAATTGACGAAGAAAACGGAATCGCCTCCATCGGTGGGCAAAATGGCGATGCTGCTGGCGCTGGGGGTGCGGGGCCAGTCGTGAAACCAGGTCCGCGGCGTCAGGAAGATGAAGGCGAGGATAAGGCCTACCATCAGGTCGTATTGCCAACTGGCGCGCGAGAAATCCCAAAGTATGAAACGCTTCAGCACGTCTCCCATATTTTAGCAGCGTGCGGATTCCGCCTTCGATTTCCCCTGATAAAATTGTCAGTAGCGATTGTATGGTCCTTGACTCACAAGGTTCTTTAAGAGAGCAGGGAGTCCGGCTCACCCGGCAGCGGCAGATTTTGCTTGACCTGATCGACCAAACGGGCGAACACCTGGATGCCGAGCGGCTCTACCAGATGGCCAAGGAGCGCGACCCCAAGCTCAACCGCGTGACGGTCTATCGCACGCTGAAGATGCTCAAGGCCGGCGGGCTGGTGGATGAACTCGACCTGATGCATTACAGCGGCGACCAGCACTACTATGAAACGCGGTTGAAACAGGAGCACGCGCATGTAGTCTGCCTGCGCTGCGGCAAGGTGGAGGAATTTTTTGGCGAGCCGCTGCAGAAGCTGCGCAAACAGATCGAATCGCATTTCGGCTTCCAGATTTTGCTCACTCGGACCGAGGTAGGCGGCTATTGCGCGCATTGCCAGACGCTCCGGGCGCGTGAGGTTGACGAGCTGCGCCAGGCGGCGCCCAACGCTAAGCCGCGCGCGTCGCGGGCATCGAAACGCGTCCTGGCGCGGCGCTAGGCAATGGAGGCATCAGCGGCGACCACTTCGGGTCCTGGCGCGGCATCCCTGGTGGTGATTGCGCCGGGCGGGCAGCGAAGCCGGGTTCCGATCACACCTTTACCGTTTACCATAGGCCGGCAGGCAGAGAATCACCTGGTGCTGCGGGACAGCCGGGCATCGCGCTCGCATGCGCGAATCGTGCTCGACAACGGCTCTTACGTCGTAGAGGATGTCTCCAGCCGGCACGGCACGTTCGTCAACGGCAAGCGTGTTATCCGGCAGGCATTAAAGAATTCCGACCGGATCGAGTTTGGCGTAGAGGATTCCTACGAGCTCATTTTTTCTCTGGATGGCGCTGAGTTGAAGCGCCTACTCGGCCAAATGGAATCGGCGGAGACGGCTTCGTCGTCGTCGCAATTGACGGCCGCCGGTGCCGGCGGTAATGTACCCGCCGTCATAGGCGGTAATTTACACAAGCTGCGCGCGCTGCTCGATCTGGCGCGGACTCTGCAGGGCTCGTTTTCCATCGATGAAGTGCTTACTTCCGTCGTAGACACTGCACTAGCAGTTACAGGGGCGGAGCGCGGCTTCCTGCTCTTGCGCTCCGCCGATGGCCTGGAGACCCGGGTGGCCCGCAATCGCACGGGGCATCATCTGGATGCGGGCGAACTGCGTGTGCCGCGGAACCTGATCCGCCGCGCGCTGGAACACAGGCGCGAACTGCTCTCGATGAATTTCGATCCGCTTCAGGGGGGCGAAACGCAGCCGCAGAACAGTATTGCGGATCTGGAATTGCGCAGCGTTATTTGTGTTCCGCTGGTGCGCATTCGCGCCGGGCAAATGGAAGGCTCGACCACCAACGTAATTTCCGCGGGGGCGGAGAGCGTGGGGGTGCTCTACATGGATTCGCGCGCCGGCGCGGCCGATCTGGCGGGCGGCAACCGCGAGCTGCTGCAAGCGCTGGCCATCGAAGCCTCGACCGTCCTTGAAAATGCTCGCCTTCTCGAGGAAGAGCGTGCCAAACACCAGATGGACGAGGAACTCCGACTGGCACGCACTATTCAACAAAGCCTCTTGCCGAAAAGCCTGCCCGCCGGCGGCTGGATTCGCGCCCACGGTAGCAGCATCGCATCGCGCGAGGTAGGCGGCGACTATTTCGATGTGGCCGAAGTGCATCGGCACTGCTGGTCGGCGGTGGTAGCCGATGTTTCAGGCAAGGGTGTCAGTTCGGCGTTGCTCGCGTCTTTGCTGCAGGGCGCGCTGATTACCGCCAGCGCCGAGCCGCGGGCGTTGCAGCATCGCGTCGGACGGCTCAACCGCTTTCTCTACGAACGGACAGGCGGCGAGAAATACGCCACCATTTTCTATTGCCTCGTTCTCAACGAAGGATTGCTGCATTACATCAACGCGGCTCATTGTCCACCCCTGCTGTTTCGTGCTTCGGGCGCGCACAGCACACTCGAAGCTACAGGCATGCCGGTCGGCCTGATGGAAGATGCCGCATTCGAGCTAGGCGAAGAACGGGTCGAAGCGGGAGACCGCCTGGTCGCCTATAGCGACGGTGTGACGGAAGCTCAAAATCCGCGCGGAGAATTTTTCGGGGGCAAGCGGCTGCGTGAGGTAGTGGCGGCGCACGTGGGCGAATCCTGCACATCGATTCACGATGCGATCCATGCGGCGGTGGCGGCGTTTACGGAGGACGCGCCGCAGTCCGACGACATCACGGTACTGGTGCTGGAGTTAGAGAAGATACAGCCCGTTATCCGGTGATTCCCGGATCAATTGTCTGTTAATAGACGAACACCCGGTAATTGACGGAGAATGCACCAGCCGATAGACTGCGATATCGCCCGAGTCTATAATCCCGAATCGATCACAATGACGGCTTCCCCGGCTAGCCAACCGTTCGTTGTGGCTGCCGCGCGGGAACGGCCCACTCGCACGGCGCCGCAGCGCGTTCTCCTCTACGCTGCTGCGTTTGGCTATGCCGCACTGGTCATCCTCGCAATTCTTCGCCACGAGCCGTGGTCCGATGAAGCACAGGCCTGGCTACTGGCGCGCGATGCCGGCCTGTTCGATCTGTGGACGCGGCTGATGCATTACGAAGGATCGCCGGGATTGTGGCAGACCTTGCTGCATGTCTTGGTGCATTTGGGTCTTCCGTACGCGGCGTACAACTTCGTCTCTGGTGCGCTGGCGTTGGCGGCGGCCTGGCTGTTCATGCGGTATGCCCCGCTGCCGCTGGCGATTCGCCTGCTCGTTCCGTTCACCTATTTTCTGGCTTATCAATACGCCGTGGTGGCGCGCAGCTATGTTCTGCTGGCCCCGCTGCTGTTTGCCGTGGCGGCGATTTATAAAGATGCGCTGGAAAGGCCGGCGCTCGTCACCACGCTCCTTTGCCTGATGGGCAGCGTGAGCGTGCACGGCTTTATTCTCTCGGCTGCGATCTGGTTCGCCATCTGCGCGCTGGGATGGCGCAAGCTCCCGGAGGAACTTCGGAGGCGCTGGCTGATTGCCACGGCCGTATATGCGCTGGTGATGCTTTTATTCCTGTTAAGTGCATGGCCCGCCCGCGATGTTGCGTTTGCGGAGGGGCGAGGCCTCGCGAACGTCGCTGTCGAACGCTTTGAAGGAGTCTTGCTGGCGACTTTCAGCCAGGCGTTCACGGGCGAATGGATCACTTCTTTCGCGGTAGTGGGCCTGACCATTCCGTTCCTGTGGAGAGGCGGGGGTGCGTGGGTATTCCTTCCTGCCACCGCCGGCTTCTGGATTTTCGGCGTGGTTGTGTATGCGAAGGAGTGGCATTATGGCATTGTCTTTCTGACTTGGCTGTTTGCGCTCTGGATCTCTGCCGGCCGGATCAGGATCACGCGAGCCGCGCTCATCGGCCTCTGGGCGGCCATCGCCATCCAATGCTACTGGACGGCGGCGGCCGTCGTTTACGACCTGCAACATCCCTACTCCGGAAGCGCGGAAGCGGCACGGTATTTCAAAGCCAATCCAGCAAAGGATCTTTACGCGATCGCCTATCCCACCACAGCTCTTGAGCCATACTTCGCCGCGAATATCTACTCCGATTTTCACGGCGGCTCCCCGATCGCCTACTGGGACTGGTCGAAACGCAATCCGGCGAATCCCGAAAACGATCCGGCTGCAATCTTTTCCGCGCGCCGCCGGGACGTTGTTCTGGTTGGTTACCGGCGCGATTACGAGCGGCTCTATTGGCAGCGCACGCTTTCAAAGCTCGGCTATGTGCATACCCGCCATTTCGGAGGCAGCCTGTTCTGGCACGATCGCGTGCTGGAACCTGAGGCTTACGATTTGTACAAGCGTTCGCCAGACGCGGGGCCTGCTAATCTCACCAGTTCTTTGCAACTCGGCTCGGCCACTTCGGAAGGACAGCTTCTGGCGGGATTCTATTCAATCGAACAGAATGCCTGGCGCTGGACAGCGAAAAAATTCTCGGTGCTACTGCATACGCCGCTAGGCGCGGCGGCCACAGGAGCCAAACTGTCCTTCCAGTTCTATCTGCCTGATATCCAGGTCGAGAAGCTCGGCCCCTTCACTCTCAGCGGCAATGTGGATGGATACCCCGTTGCGGCACGCGTGTATGCGAAGGCGGGCCGGTACGTCTATTCGGCGTCGGTGCCGCGCGAGGCGCTAAGGTCTAATCTGGTTACTGTGAATCTGCATTTCGATAAGGGGGCGGTGGGCGTGAATGGCGACCGCCGCGAGCTTGCGGTGGTAGCGAGCGCTATCGGCTTCGAATGAAGCCGGCCGAAATTGGCAGGCGGAAACGCCTGCCCCACCTTGCGTTCGTTTTCGTCCTTTCCGCGCTCTGGTACGGTTTCGGCGTTGAGCAGCGCGCGCTCACGCAGGATTACGTGGACCCCGTAAGCCGGATTCCGGCGCAGGATGAAGCCGTCTACGGCCAGGAGGCCATCAACATGGATCTCTCGGGCCACTGGCTGACGCCTGTTTTTATGGGCCGTTACGCGCTAAACAAGCCGCCACTTCTGCAATGGCTGGCCGCAACAAGCGTACGTGCGTTCGGAATGTCGGTCTGGGCGTTGCGCCTGCCTTCGCTTCTTGCGGCAGCGGCGACCACCGCTCTGGTTTTCTGGATCGTGTGGCGGATGTACTCGCTCGCGGCCGCTTTGTTCGCTGCCTTGCTACTCGCTTCTAGTCATCTCTTTTACGTCTTCTCTCGCCTTGCCATGACCGACATGCTGCTGGCGTTTTTCATCTCCCTCGCGCTGGCTATCCTGCTGCTCGATCCTGCTCTCGATCGCCTCTCCTCGCTTTTGATCTTTGCCGCGGCCACCGGTGGCGCGATTCTGACTAAAGCCGCCGCGGGCGCGCTCCCGGTCATCGCTCTTGCCCTATTGCGTCCCCGTTTCTCTCGGGCGCTTGCGGCCGTCGCTGTCGCCGCGCTCATCGCCTTGCCGTGGCATTTGTATCAACTTGCCGTCCATCCCCGCTGGTTTTTCGCCGAGTATATCCTGACGCAGCATTTTGCAGTCGGACTGGCGGCGCCGCCGCAATATTCGAATGAGAACCATCTCTTCTTCTACGCCCGCCGCCTGTTTCTGATGGACCCCGTGCTTACTCTGGCCGCCGCGCTGGCGTTGCCGCTGATTCCACGCATCTGGAAGAAACACCCCGCCGCGGTGATTTTCCCGGCCGTGCTGATTTTGGCGCTGTTCGCCTTCCGCTACCGCTCGGCTTATTACGTGCTGCCGCTACTGCCCGCCCTGGTCATCTTGGCCGCGGCAGCGTTCACAGCGGTGCCTGCTCGCGCGCGCGCACCAATTGCCGCAGCAGTGCTGGCCGGCGCGGTTATCAAGACAGCCCATCCCGCGGCAACCTGGGGTATTCCAGCCGAGTTCAAAAAACCGCCTGAGATTGCGAGATCGCTTGAAGCATACTGCGGAATGCACCGCGCGGCCGACCTGATTCTGATCGCGTCCGATGACCAGTTTTTCGCTTCGGACTTGCCTCTCCACCATCTACGCTACTGCCTGTTCGAAAAGCCGGATACGGCCGCACAGCGTCCCCCACTCGATTTCGCCGCTCTCGGCATTGCCGTTACCGTTCCCGAATTCAACCACCTCGACGCTCTTTTGGCAGGCTGGCGCGCGCGACTCGCCGATTTCGGCTTGCCCTCTACCACGCCCGTCGGCACCGTCATTACGGCGGGATCGGCGGCAGAGATCCAGGACCTGATCTCGGCCCATCCGGAAATCGATTTTTGGATTCCTGCGTCGTTGCTGCGGCGGCTGAGCCTCTCGCTCGTGCACCGCGTGCAACCAGCCGGCGCCGGCGTTTTTCTATTGGCGCCCAAAGCCGATTCTTTTACGCCCGCGCGCTCTTGTCGTTTGTAGCGCCGTCGCGCGCGCCGCTATCGCGCAATTCCGGCAAAGTCATCACGAAAGTGGTCCCGTGTGTATCGCTGGAGCGCACCGACAATTCGCCGCCGTGATCGATGACCGTTTGTCGCGAGAGCGCCAGGCCCAGGCCCATACCGTGACGCTTGCCGGCGCTGGCAAAAGGTTCGAACAGGTGGGGCCTCAGTTCTTCGGGAATGCCTGGACCGTTATCTTCGACCAGGACAATGGTCGTCTGCGCCCCGTTCGCCGCATCGTGTCTTTCAGCCCGCACGGTAACGCGGCCTCCCTGCGGCATGGCTTCAATGGCATTGGCAATCAGGTTCTGAAACACTCGTTCCATGGACGGCCCGTCGAGCGGCAACTCGATCTGCTCCGGCACTTCGCAGCTCACCGAAATGCCTCTCATCGAAGCCGCATCAGCGAGCGCGTCCGACGCCGCCAGCACCACGTCGCGCAGGCGGCAAATCTCATGTCGGCGCGGCGCCCCATCGCTTCGCCCGCGCGTCGCATCTGCCAACTCCTGCAGCATCGCCATAATCCGCCGGGAAGCTTGATAGATGCTCTCGGCGAGACGGCGCACCTGCGACGAAGAGAGATTCGCGTCCACCAGCATCTCGGCGCCGCCATAGATGGCGGCCAGCGGATTGCGCAAATCGTGAATGATAGAAGTTGAGAGCCTACCCACCGTGGCGATCCGTTCATGGCGGATCAATTCGTCGCGCGCCTGGCGGATCGAGGCGCACATCGAATTGAAAGTCTGGGCGAGCCGGCCCAATTCATCCGACCCGGAGACGGGCACATGGGCAGCGTAGTTGCCCCTGGAAATTTCCGAAGCCGCCCGGTCCAGCGCTTTAACGGGACCGACGATGCGCCGCGCCAGCAGATAAGTGACCGCCAGACCGCCCAAAACCGCACAAAACCAAATCGCCAGAATCTCATAGCCGAGGTCGCGAACCCGCTGCTGAGTGTCTTCGAAAGAGCGCAACACGCGTAGTTCACCGACCGGCGCGCCTGCCACGTCCGCCAGCGGCTTTACCAGTTGGACGTAGTCGATTCCGCCGATCCGAATTCTCCCCGGCATCGTGTTCTCTAAGTGAGCGGTGGGAGCAAGCGTGGAGGCGACGATCCGATCGTGTGACAAAAACAGAAAGTCGCTGCCGGTCGATTGCTTCAACTCGGCGGCCAAGGCTCTATCCACCTCGAAACCGGCCACCAGCACATTGAGCAGAGCGGAGCCCTGTCCGGCAGCTACATAGACTGGCGTAAAGACCATCTGATAGAGCCTGCCGCCGTTCACCAGGAATCCGGTGGCCTGGTTAGGAAACTGGCGTGCGGCGGCACTGAGGGGCAAAGGCGCGGACTGGGGCCTGGAGATGGATTGACCGAGTGAAGCAAGCACGCGCCCGTCCGGCGCTGTGACGAAAAAGATCGTGCGGGTGGGCGCGACGGTGTCCCAGAGCTCGGCAGCCGTATCGCGGATGGTGGCTTGGTCGGCTGTCCCGAAGGCGGCGCGCACGGCGGGACTGCGGCTTAGAATCAGGCTTACGGATTTCAACCTCTCCGCGCGCGCTTCCCACAGCGATTCATAGCCTCGCAGGCCGGCTGCTACTTCATCTTCCAGCATCATGGACGCGCTGCGAACCAGGTAATTCTGCATCAGCCACGCTGTGAGCACCAGCAGTGCCGTAATCACAACGGAAGTCGAGAGCAGGACTTTCCAAAGCAAGGAGAGAGGTGCGACACGGGGCATGGTCATTTCCGCGTGGCGGGATAGATTCCGCTATCATCCGGCGGTGCGGTATATTCGCGGCCGTATTTGTTCTTGTGTGGGAGCGCGAGGTAACCGGTTTCGGAAATCGCGGCTTCCGGCAGTTCGATGCGATCCTGATCGACGGTCACGCGGCGGCGGAGGCTGTGCAGCGTCTCATCGGTGGCCCGTTCATGAAAGACATTCAGCTCGTAGTCGCCGCGCGGCACATTATCGATTTCGAAGCGGCCATCGCTCTGGGTCATGGCAAACAGCGGCGTATCCATGACTGCGATGACCGCGCTCATGGTGGAGTGGATGTTGCAGAAGACCCGCACGAATCCCGGACGGGTGAAGCGAATGCTGCGTGAGGTGCCTGGCGGATATAGGCCGATATCGAATAACTGGCCGTCGTATACCGAAAATGCGTTGTGAAAGATGGGATCGAAATTAGGAAAATCTACTGTGGCGCCCACGCGCACCGCTAGAACGTGCGGGGTGAAGGTCTTATTCTTCTGGATCATTTTGGCGCGCGTCGGAATTTCTTCCGGGGAACCGCCCGAAGAGGCGCCTAACGCTTCCAGCCACAGCACTACGCCGGAATAGTCGGATCGCGTCCGCACAGCCTTCTCTCGCGAATCGCGCAAGACCACGCGGCCGGTGACAGTTGCCGCCGAAAGCGACAGCGCCAAGGCGATGCTAAAACAAATACGCAAAAGCCACATCATAATGAGGATTGCTCCGCACGCCGCTACCGATATAGGTCGAGCGCAGGTAAGAATACTCGAAGCTCGCAAGCACGTTTGACATCACGCGATAGATCACGTTAGCCGCATAAGTCTGATTTTGCGCGATACCTCCGCGGGCGAGGTCGCGATTAAGGTCGTTTTCCTGCCCTCCATACAGATCGAAGGTGAGGCGTGGCGTGGCGGTGTACTTCAGTTGCGCCCAGCCGCCGGAGCCACGGACTGCGTGCAAAACATCCCAGGAATTCACGGCAATCCCTTGCTGAAGTCCACCCACCACGCCCAAGTTTTCGCCGTGAAATACGGTCCCGGTGAGCTCGAACTTCTTCCCCATGGGAACCCGCCAATCGAGCGAGACGATGCGGGAAGGAATCACGAAACCGGCCACGTGGCTGTCGGAAAAGTGAAATCCGGGAGCGATTTCGAAGCGCGCATCTCCTCCGGCCTGCTTCCAAAAGACAAAGCGCCCCTCGAGCGATGGCCTTGAGGCGCCGGCTTGAGTAGTGTATTCGCTCGGGACATTGGCGCGCTCGGAAGTCTGATAGACACCTGCCTGCGCGGTCAGACCGGCTGTCTCGCCGAATTGAAACCGCTGCTCGATGCGCGCCTGCGGCCCCCAGAGCCACAGATTGCCGGAACCGGTGAGCGGTGAAACGCCTACTTGCGCCAGCGAATCGGGCTCGCGCGGAGCAAAGATGGGTTTGTCCTGGGCAAAAGTGATGGTGGTATTGTTCCAAGCGAAATTAACCGATGCTACTCGCAACCGCATCAATTGGTTTAGCGACGTTCCGGTGCCGGCGAAGAAATCCATGTAGGCCGAGCCGCTTACTTCCATGCCCGCAATTTTTTCCGGGGATTCAAACTTTAACCCAAGAATCGTCTGGCGGATTGTGCCGCCGCTGGTTTGCTGTCCGGCGGCCAGAGCGGCTGTGGTGGGGTCTTCAGCGGTTCCCGAATAGCGCCCATTGTGGAAACCGTTGAACAGCAGCATGCCGGTAAGTTGCACCGGGTCGCGGTGCTCACTCTCCACGCGGCTCTGTGCCAGGTCGCGGATCTGTTGCTCGGCAACATCAACCTGTTCCTGAGTGGGAGCGGTTTCCGCAACGGTCGCGCCAGCGCTTGAAGCAACGACCCCGGCGCTCTCCGCTGCCGGCGGAGTCTGCGCACTGCCTTTAGCGAACTCCTCCCGCAGCGAGCGGATCTCGGATAGAAGTTCGCGATTCTGCTGTTCCAGGGCGTCCAAGCGCTGGAGAATGCGCGTCACCTGATCCTGGTTCAATTCCTGCGCACACATTGTGGGGGAAGACACTGGGAGAATTACGCCGAACAGAGCGGCGGCGGTTAGAGAGCGGGCAATACTTCTACTGATCACGGATCAACTCCTCGACCTTGTGCCGGACGGCAAAAGGCGAATATGGCTTGGCAAAAAAGGCCGCTGCGCCAAGACGCAGCGCCCGCTCTCTGGTGTCGGCATCGGTAGCGGCGCTCGTAACGATAATGGGCAGGGCGGAGAGGCGGGGTTCAGCACGGACCTTCTCGATTAATTCGAACCCGTTCATGGAGGGCAGGTCAATATCCGTAATCAGGGCTGAGACGGGCCGTTCTTGCAGTATAGCGAGTGCCCGCTCGGCGGTGAGCGTATGTTCGAGAGACGGCACGCCAGGGGCTTCGAATGCAACCCGGAGTGTGGCGCCGCAGGTCAGCTCGTCTTCAACTAAAAGCACAGGTGGGAGCATGCAGGCGCCGCCCTTCAAGGAATAAACCGGTACCCTACTCCATGCATGGTGACGAAGTGGCGCGGGGTTTCCGAATCGGGCTCCAGTTTCTGCCGCAGACGCACGACGTGCGCATCCACAGTGCGCGTGTTCGGAAACGCCTCATAGCCCCATACCGAGTTCAGCAGCACATCCCGGGTCAAAGGCCGGTCCGGATTTTGTAAGAAGAACGCGAGCAGCTTGAATTCCGCGCGCGTCAGCTTGATTTCTTCTCCCTTCCGGCGCACCGAGTGGCGCTCCAGATCCACTTCGACATCAGAGAAGGAAATAACCGGGTTGGTTTCGGGGTTGGTCCGGCGCAACACGGCGCGGATTCGGGCCAGCAGTTCGCGCGTGCCGAAAGGTTTTACGACGTAATCGTCGGCGCCGATTTCGAGCAGCAGCACTTTATCGATCTCATCGCCCACCGCGCTCAGCACGATCAGCGGCGTTTGCACGCCCGCGGAGCGGATAGCCTTACAGACATCGACACCGCTCAAACCAGGCATGCGCAAATCGACGATGATGAGACTGGGCCGGGAAGCAAACGCTTCCTGTAATCCGGTTTTCCCATCGGCCGCCATAATCGATCGGAAACCTTCGTTCTCCAGCATCACCCCAATCACCTGCCGGATGGCTTCATCGTCGTCGATCACTAGGATTGTCTGCATCGTCTGCACGTTGATTCTACCCGATTCCCACGCGACTACCGGGTCAGGCGACATGGCGCACCGCCGCCAAAGAGTGCTGGCTGGCTTGCGGCTGGAAGCGGCAACCCGCGCCAAAAACGGTTTCGATATACTGGCGGCCAAACCGGCCGAGCTTCTTGCGAACACGGGCCAGGTGGACATCCAGCGTGCGGGTGCGAACCTGATCGCTGTAGCCCCACACCGAGCGCAGCAGCGATTCGCGCGCCAGAACTTCGCCGGCATGCTCCGCGAGGAACGCCAGCAGCGCGTACTCCTTGGCGGTCAGAAGCACGGCTCCCGAATCTACGGTTACGGTTTGTTGGTCGAAATCGATCTTCAGATGATCGTCCGAATAGAGGGGTCGCTCTGGGCGGGTAAGAATACTGGCTTGCATAAGTCCTTCCTTTCGAGTCGATGGTAGTGGTTAACCGGAAGGGCAGTCGTTTAGGAAACGTAAACGGTTTGTAAAGCTTTCCCGCTGCTGTTGAAATGGCGTAACCATAAGAAACGGCTGGAAGTCCGGGCGTGCCTCCTCTTCAACGCTTGATTGGCTTTCGGTTTGCACTGATGTTCAAGAGAGGCAATTATGAATTTCACCTCGAAGATGAACCCCGGAGCGGTAGCTCGCCGCCTTTTATCAATGGTGGTGTTGGGATCTGTTGGGTTGGCCGTTGCACCAGCGCAAACCGTCTCGGTGCCAGGTGCGCCCGTCGTCCCAGCGGTGGAGGTGACGCCGCAAGCCATCTCGGCAAATATTTTGCCGGTGACCCACTGGTATAAGAACAAGCACTGGTGGAAAAAGAATGCCCCAGTGGTCGGAGGTGCAGCAGGCGGCGCGTTAATTGGAGGGTTGGCGGGCGGCGGTAAGGGACTTCTGATCGGCGGCGCTGTTGGCGGTGGCGGCGGATATTTGTATAAACGTCTGAACGAGCGCCACCATCGTCACGAGGCGCAGAAGCGTTATCGTGAGCAGCAGCGTTATAGAAGCGCCTCCGCCAGCTCGGCGCGGCATACACATAGCCATAGATCAGCCGAATAGGCTTAAAGCTCTCAAACGAACCGCGACCGATTTGGATATAATTCCCCGCATGCGGAAAGCATGCGTGCTTCTTGCGATTCTGGCGGTGGCGGCCATGGCGCAGGACCCGGAGAAATTCTATTCCGCCATCCGCCAAAATAATCTGGCCCAATTGAAGACCCTGCTCGATCAAAAAGCGCCCGACCAGAAGGCGGACGCGAATGTGGCGGACGACCGCGGAATTACGCCCTTGATGTACGCTGCCGAGATCGGCTCCATAGAAGCCATGCGCCTCTTGATTGATCGCGGAGCGGATGTCAATCGACAGAATGCGCTCGGCTCCACGGCTTTGATGTGGTCGGTTTCAGACCCCGCTAAAGTTCGCCTGCTGCTGGATCACGGAGCGCAGGTGAACCTAACCGCCAGGAGCGGGCGTACGGCTCTGATCGTCGCGGCATTCACGAATCCATCCGCGGAAGTGGTGCGGCTCTTGCTCGCTAAAGGCGCCAAAGTAGACGTGATGGATCAGCGGCATGTCACACCTCTGAACGCCGCCACATTTGGCAACGATATCGAGACTGTACGGCTCCTCCTCGAAGCGGGCGCTGATATCAATACCCCGGACACCTTCATCGGATTGACTCCTCTGATGAACGCCGCCGGCAATCGGAACGTAAAGGCTGTAAAGCTCCTGTTGGCCAAAGGCGCCAACGTGAACGCCGTCTCCAAGACGGAAGGTTTGCCGAAAATTCAAACCGGCACCGTGGAATTCGGCGGCTGGACTGCGCTGCTTATGGCCTCCGCGTTCGGGCCGCCCGAAGCCGTGAAATTGCTGCTGGATGCAGGGGCGCGCATCGACGCGCAGGATTACCGCGGCTTTACTCCGTTGATGCTGGCCATCGGCACAGACCGCTATGACCGCCGGACCGTCAACCTGTTGCTCGGACACGGCGCGGACCTTCGCCCGAAAAACCACCTCGGCGAGACTGCTCTCGACTGGGCGTACAAATTCGGAGATCCGGAAGTGATTCGTGCCGTGGGAGGGACCCCGAAAGACTTGGCTCAACTGGCCCGCTTCGCGGACGACCCGGTGGATACTCGCACAGCCATTGCGCGGAGCGTTCAACTGCTGGACCACACCAACGATCAATTCTTTCACAAGAGCGCCTGCTTCGCCTGCCACGAACAGCCTCCGGCCACGTTTGCGGCCGCGGCCGCGCGTGCCATAGGAATTCCGGTAGATGAGAAAGCTTCCCACGAGCGGCTCTTACAGATCACCTTGCCGATCAATCCCGTCCAGCTTGAAGGAGCAGCGGCGCTCGGCGGCGCGGACAACAATTTGTACGCCGCCGAAGCTCTGGTGCGCGCCGGTTATCCGTTCAATCGCATAACCGATTATCTGGCGGCGAACCTTGCGGCTTCTCAGGGCGGCGATGGTGGATGGCATCTTCCCGGATATTCGCGCTCCCCGTTGCAAGATAGCGATTTTTCACGCACCACCATGGCGATTCGGGCATTGAAAACCTACGGCACGCCCGGTCGCTCCGCGGAAACGAAAGAGCGCATGGAACGCGGCAAGCAGTGGCTCCTCAATGCCGAACCCGTAATCCTGGAAGATATGGACATGCGCCTGGTGGGAGTGGCCGCAGCCGGCGCCAGCGCCGCGGAACTTAACAAATTAGCCCAGCCAATCCTGGGGCTTCAGCGCCCCGATGGCGGCTGGGCGCAGCGCGAGGGATTCCCCAGCGATGCCTACGCTACAGGCATGACGCTCTGGGCCCTGAACGAAGCCGGCGTGATGCGGCCGGACGCGAAGGCGGTGAAGTTCCTGCTCGGCACACAAAGCGCCGATGGCTCCTGGCACGTCGCCAGCCGCGCTACCAAATTTCAACAGTATTTCGAAAGCGGCTTCCCCTACGGGCACGACCAGTGGATCTCCACGATGGCCACAGGCTGGGCCGCGAACGCGCTGGCCTTATCGCTTGAGCGCTAACCCCTCTCATCTACTTACTCGAGAGGTGTGGAATATCTTTCTCGTCGTCGGCGCAGATAAAATCCAGCAGATCGGTATCCAGCTTGATGACCTGATTTAGCTTTACCGTCCACGGCTTCGTATAGGCCTTGGGATCATCCACGGTAATCTCGATTTCCATCCGTCCAAAATTAATGCGCCGGAACCGTTCGGTTAACTTGGCGGCATCCGTCATCGGATTGCCGGTCGCATCAAGCCAAATGCCGTCGCGGAAACCGGCAGTCTGCACCACCAGCGTGTCGCCTTCCCATCTCCCGCTCGAATACCCGTTCCAGGATGGATTCGGGTCGGCCGGCAACGGGCGTCCATCTGTAAAGATCTGCCGGTACGTACTGTCGAACTCGCTCATAATGATGAGTAGACCGTGACCTTCGACGAATTTGCTGGGCCCGTTCCAAGTGTAAAGACGGACCGGTCCGATAGGTTTGCAGCGGGACACTGGATCGTTCACCCGCTGCTCCGTCCTGCGCTTCTTAACCAGTTCCGCCGCCCAGGGCTGGTACGGCAAGCCGCCTTTGAGCTTCACAGCAATATTGATGAACTCGTCGGAAACCGGTTCACAACCCGGAAAATTCGGGTTGCCTTCGCGCGCCGTTTGTGTGATCCATAAGCCCGAAAGGTCCGGCTTGCCGTCCGCGAGGCGCGGGCAGGCTGCCGCAAGGTTTGGCTTACCGTCGGGTGTTCGTGGAACGTCAGCCGTCGGATAACTGAGCCATTGCCCTGCGAGCGGAGGAACCGACAACCCGAAAACCAGCGCTGCCCCAGCCAGAATCGGAAGCCGCATCCCATCACCTCCGTAAGGCAGTATACCCGTTAACAACTGGCTCACTGCCCCTTTTCTTGCGAGCGCGCGCCCGCCAGAATGTCGGTGAGCGCGTAGTTGCCTTCTTGGCATTCGTAATCGAAGATTGGTTTCTCCGTCTTCGTGAATGGAATTTCCCCGCTCCAAGGCCGCGTAAACGCGCTGGGATCGTCAACCGTAAACTGATACAGGATCGTATCCCCGGCTGTGCGAGTGAGGCGCTCCGTCAAGTGGAGATTTTCGTCCGCGCCGTAAAAATCATCGATGCCGACGAAATTGGTTGTATCGATTACCAGCGTGTTTCCCTCCCAATGACCGCGGGAGTCGCCCATATATCCGCGGATGTTGGGATCCGCGTGCGTGCGGCCACCCAGAGGGATAATGCGGACTTCGTGCATCATTTCCTGAAGAATCAGCACGGTTCCGGGAGCCTGAACAATCCGGAAGAAGTTGTTGTTCGGCGTGGGGACCATCGGCAGACCACGCGAGATACAGCGGATTCGCAATGCCAGATCTTCCGGACCGCGCGGCAGACGCGGACGCGCCGCTCTTTTTTTCTGCGCCGCCGGGGTTAACGGAGGAATTCTGCCATCCGGAGGATCGACGATCAGTGAGGTGCGCCTGCTCGGCACGACGTGCACCCCCCGTTCCCTCCAGACCTCATTGTAGTTGCGGCTAAGATCGGCATCGGCGCCACCATCACGCCTGTCCCGGTTCGTCTCTTCTAAAACCCGTTTCTCATATTTCGCGGCCTCGGATTCCGTCAAAAATGCTTTACCGGTGAGTTCCGCCGGCCGCTCCAGCGGGGTGAGAGTATCGATCTCCCACACGCCCTCGATATCCGGCTGGCCATCGGGAGTTTTTGTGGGAATCCAGTGCTTCGACGGCAGGTCCTGGCTTCTAACCAGCCCCTCAGAAAGAAGTCCGCAGAAAATCAGAGCCGACAAGGTGCCCGAAAGAAACCGGCGGGTCATTGCGATTTTGCCCCCGGAACATCATACGCTCCGCTTTTCTCCGAGTCACGCCCGCAACCCCCGCGCTACGCGTGTGGCGATGTACGAGTTCGGAATTCGTGGCGTAATACTTGAACTGTCTTTATTCTTCCGGCATCCGTAATCCGCCCGCTCAGAATCAACTCCAGCGGCTCGTCTTCATCTCGTGTGGCGGGCCAATCCACTTTCAGCTCAATCGGCATCCCAGCTCGCAGATTCGCGTCGCTTAGGAAAGTGACGATGTCAGGGCCGATTTCGACTGTTCGGGATTTTCCGGAATATCCTCGTACCGCGTAGGTGAGGGCCAATTGAAGAGGATAGGAACTATACAGGCTTTCTGTTGTAATCATGGGCGAGGCGCTCAGGCAACCCTTCTTAGGTATCACGCGCTCGGCAATGGCGCCAGCCCGATTTTCGCGCGCTCAGCGATTATCAACAGGTTTCTGAAGCCGCCAAATGTTGGATTTAGCTCTGTGCTCTTGTGGCAAAACTGTGTATAAAACACTTGCCTCCGCTCGTGTTGCAGTGCTTCGAAAAAGCCCGCAAATCACACCGGCTGATGCACGCGCCAACCAGCCGGAGCATAGGATTCACGCGCCACTTCGGCGTACGGAACGGGAGACACGATGGCCGAAATCTCCACTTGAACGTGGGGTTCGACTGTCGGCTTTGCCGACCCGCCGTTCGGTTCGCCCCAAAGCAGCGTGACTTCGGTGCCGGGTTGGCTGTACTCTTCCTCCAGCATCGCCAGAGTAAGCAGTCTTCCCTCGTTCGAACTGTAGCCGATCCAGGTCGACAGACCAACCGTGTTTCCGTTCGCCAGAACCCGGTCAAAAGGATGCATCGAGTAGACGGCGCTGGGGAACTCGACAAATTTAGCCCGGTCCGTCTTTTGGAGAGCGGTGGCCAGAACCTTCAATACACCTTCATTGTCCAGAGCCAGGGTTACTTTGCGCCGGTGGGCCTGCTTGGCCATCTTTTCTAGCGCCGCGCGACCAACAAAGTCGTGGTCGAACTTCACGATGTGGCCGTAGCCCAATTCCCACGGCGTCAGATAGTAGTCTTCGATATTTTCCGAATAGAAGCTGCCACCGATCGACGCTTTCGCTTCGTAGCAATCCGCCGGAAGCCACTCGCGATACGCCTTCAGCTCCTTGGATGTATAGATGGCGGGGAGCGGCGAGGGTATCCATCCCGATTCGAGAGTATTGGAGGAGTACGCGCGCCCGCCCACCTGCCGGAGCCCGAACTCCTTGCCTGCCTCGACTAAGGCCAGGCGCACGGGTTCCCCATCATCCCATGGTCCGAAAAGCTCCAAACCCGGCTGGCCCGCCATTCCGTGGCGCAGTGCCCGCACTTTCTTACCCGCAATTTCGGTCCATGCCAGGTGGAA
>DATBID010000061.1:0-4197 GCA_036557125.1 Bryobacteraceae bacterium
GCGAGAACCGGAGGGAGTGCGCCCAACCGTAACGGCGCACCACGCGCACAGGAAAACGCCGGCCGAAGACTTCCGGCTCGTAGGGATTATGGTGCATGACCGTGGTCACGCCTGCCAGCAGGTTCTTCAGGCCGCCCCAAAACAGCCGGATGGCTTTGGGAACCTTGAGGTGCTGCATGATGGGTGGAACTTCGGGATGGTAGATATCCTCAGCCCAAGCCGTGGCATTGGGGTATGGGCCGCGCCCCAAGCGCGGGAAGAGGTTAAATTCGAGGTGGTCGTGCGCGTTGATGAGTCCGGGCAGGATCAGGTAGCCGCGGAGATCGAGCACACTATCGCGTTGGGGAGGCGTAAGGGAGACTCGCCCGGCTTTTATGCCGAGATCGAACACCGCTGATTCGGTGGCGCTGAGGGCAATGCGTGCGCCTTTGAGGATCATGGCCGCTTCCAGATTCCGATCCAGACGGCAGGCACCGCCGCCACTTCGGCGAAGATTCTTTCCTTACCGGCCGCCTGAAAAATGCTGCGTTCAGGCTCGCCGAAATGCCCGTCCACCAGTAGCTCGGTTTGCAACCCGGCCTGGCGAACCTCAGCGCAGACTTGCTCGCGCGAGCGCGTGAAGTGCTGCAGGTGATAAACGGTTCCCGCGGCACGGAACGAGCGATCCCACCCCGCGGCCGCAGCGGAGGGGTGCAAGTCGCAGATTACAACCGTTCCGCCACGGCGAGTGATGCGTGCCATCTCTTCGAAGGCGTCCTCTAGAACAGGGAAATAGCCGATCGCGAACGAGCAGATGGTGAGGCTGGAGGATTCCGACCGGAGCGGTAGGGCGCTAGCATCGGCAAGCGCCAGGCGTCCGGCGAGCACCGGCTTGGCCGCGGCGCGAATGAGCATGGCATCACAGAGGTCGATACCAACGACACGCGCTCCGAGTTCTGTCAAACGCTCCGTCCATCGGCCAGTGCCGCAGGCAAGGTCCACCACTCGCAGCCCGGTCACCGGGCCCAGCAGCGGGGCGAGTAATCGCGCTTCCAATGCCAGCAGCGGGTTGGGGCCACTGTCATAAGCAGGCGCCCAGAGGCGGTGGCCCTCGATAGGCGAAATGAGGGTCACAGGCTCTCTAAGCGCGGCTTGCGCAACGCCACCAGCCGTTGCGCGGCAGCGAGTTCCAGCGGCCATCGGTAGAAGCCCGCAGCGTAGCGCCAACTGCTTAGCCCCTTGAGCATTGCTCGCGCCCAGCCGGGCATTTGGACATCCTGTACCGTCGGCCAGCGCGAGCTGACGACTAGCTCGAAATTATCGATGTGGCGCTTGACGCGCGTGGGCAGCCAGGGAAGTTGCGGATCGCGGCGGATGGTGAAGTTGTACCAGCGGTCGCTGGCCCATTCCTCCGGCGTGGAAGGGAACACGATCCGATTGTCGACCTTGCCATACATGCCATCCGGGCTGGGCGTCGGGATGTAGTGCTGCACGATGATTTCCGATTCGGGATTGATTTTCTTAATGCGGCGAATGAACCGGATGGTCTGACGCAACTCGGTTTCGGGCGAGTGGGGATTGCCGACCACGAACGAGAACTCGGGAATGATGCCAAAGCGGCGGATGCGCGCCGCCAGTTCGAGAGTTTGCGCGGTGGTGATGCGCTTGTTCATTTCTTCCAAAGCGCGGTCCGACCCGGATTCGGCTCCGAAGAAAATCATGGTGGCGCCGGCGCGGCGAAGCAGTTGCAGCGTCTCGTCGGAATAGCGCAGCACCGTGTCGATGCGCCCTTCGCACCACCAGCGCAGGCGCATGGGGACGATGCGCTCCGCCAGCTCGGCTGCATGGCTCTCGGCAAGAAAGAAGTTGTTGTCATAGAACTGCACCGCGTCAATACCGAACCGCCGCTGGAGTCCCTCAAGGACGGCGGCGGTTCGTTCGGGAGGTTCCGTGCGCGCGCGACCTTGATAAACGGGTACGACGCCGCAGAAATTGCACCGGAAAGGGCAGCCGATCGATACCTGGTGAACCGCCGTGCGCTTGCCTAGAAAGGTGGGGACGATGTACTTTTCCGCCTCGGGCAGGCGGTGGTAAGGGAACAGGGGAAATTCGTTTGGCGAGCGGATCGGCCGATCGGCATTATGGACGGTAAAGCCGAACCGGTCTTTGTAGGAGAGACCGCGGATCTCTTGGAAACCGCGATGCGTGCGCAGGGCCTCGACCAGTTCGAGAAGGGTGTCTTCCCCTTGGCCGCGGACTACAAAATCCACATAGCGGGCATGGAGCGCGGCGGCGGTATAGAGCGAAGGGAAGTATCCGCCCCAAACGATGGGCACGTGCGGGTAGCGTGCACGGAAATCGCGGCAAAGCGGGATGGCGGCCCGCAACTGCGGCCCGGGCATCACGGAAACGGCGAGCAACAGCGCTCCACCGCGCTCGCGCATGATGCGCTCTAAAGTCGCGCCGGGCTGTGGGTCGACGTTGCCATCAACGATTTCGTACTCCTCTCGGCCCTCGAGCACCGCCGCTAGCGAGAGCACCGAGAGAGGGAACCTGCGGTTCTTAGGCCTGGTGGTTCGCGGATGAAGCAGGATAATCATAGCTCACCGAATTGGCCGGCCAATATCCAAAAGCGCGATGGCGGCCGGCGGCGCGTTAGCCACGCTCTCACGGGGCGCAGATGCCAGCGCCAGCCGTACCATGGCCGGTACACACTCCAGCGCAGACCGAAGCGCTGTGCCAGTGCGCGCAGAGTTGGCTCGTCCAGAAACTCTATGCTGGGGATTGCGTCTGAGCGGAATCCGTAGCGCTCCTGAAACTCCGCATGCCGTTCGGCTGCCATGCGCTCGCCGTGCTCCCGCCGCTGGTAGACGGGGGAATCGAGAATGGCGACGGTTCCAGAAGGGCGCAAGCAGCGTCGCGCTTCCGAAAGAGTCGCTTCGTAATCGCTCGAATAGTGAATCGAAGCGTTGTAGATGATGAGGTCGAAGCTGGAGGCTGGAAATGGCAGGCAATCGAATTCCGCCTCGACCACCGGAAAAGTAACGGAGTAGTGGCACGCGGCGCGCAGACCGTCACGCGGATCGCTGAAGATGTCAACTGCAAATGGGCGATGGCTGCGCTGCGCGAGGCGATACGAAACCCAGCCATTGCCTGCGCCCAAGTCGAGGATATCGAGCGGCCGCCCGGCGGCATGTTCCAGGGGCGCCAGAACACGGTTTACGAAGTAGCGCCAGGTTTTGGCACGCATTTGCCACATGGCAGAATTGCGGCCAGTGACATCCCGGAAGGGAAGGGCGCGATACCAGGCCGGGTCGTCCGAGCCGCGTCCCTCCGCGTAACGGATCTCGCGGTACTCCTCGAGGAAACGGCGGCGCCTTTCAGCGGCGAGGGGCATCGGCGGGTTCATAGGCGAGTAAAAACGAGCACGCGGTGATCGGCCAACGCGCGAGGCAGGGGCAAGCCGGCGATGCGGCGATCGGCGGCGGCCAACTGAGCCAGCGTTCGCTCGGAGAGGCTGACGTACGATGGCGGAACCAGAAGCCCGATGCCGCGCCAAAAGTCCAGGCGGAATTTGCCCCGGAAGACGGCCTTCAGGCGACGAACGGAAGGATAGGTGACACGGACGCCAAGAGATTCAACCGCGGTGCGCCATCGGCGAAAGGCCTTCGCCGGCCGACCGCGCGACAAATAATGGCAAATTTCCCACGCGCAACACCGGCCCATGAGACAGAGAGCCAGCCTTCCGCCGGGGACGATGAGCCGGGCCAAGGTTTCGGCAACCCTTTCGAGACAGGAGACACAATTGAGCGGGCCGAAATTGGAAATGGCGCCATCCAGAGGGCCGGCAAGCTGATCGAGTTGCTCGATCGGCAATATCCGCGCCGTTACGCCGCGCCCCTGAGCCACGCGCACCATAGCTGAAGAGGCATCAATGCCACAGACCTTTATGCCGGCCGCCATCAAGTGCAACGCGTCCACGCCGGTTCCGCAGCCCAGGTCGAGAACCGAGGCGCCGGGCGAAAACAGCGGGTCGATGATGCGCCAGACGGCCTGCCGCTGGAAGCGCCCGACGGCCGAATCGGTCCAGAGCGTGTCGTATTGGTCCGCCAGTTGGTCAAAGGAGGAAGTCATACTTCAAACCTCGGCCTCTAGAGCGCTTGCATGTAGGGCCGTGCGAGCGGCGAGCGCGCCCGCTATATCGGGCGGGTCGGCGGT
>DATBID010000062.1:0-6934 GCA_036557125.1 Bryobacteraceae bacterium
GCGACGCAACTTCCCGATCCGCTGATTCACCTAGAGAAAAACGGCTCTTCGGAGGGTTGGATCACCACCACAAAAGGGATCGTCTCACTCAACGCCGAGCAGTTCGTGCCGGGGCATGGAGACGTGCAGACGAAGGCCGCAATTGAGAAGCGTCTTTCCGACACGGAGGCCAAGCGGGCCAAGATCAAAGATCTGGTAGCGCAGGGCAAAACCCTGGATGAGATTCGGGCAGCGGTGGGCGATCCTCCCCCGAATGCGGGCCGGGGCGGGCGCGGCCCGAACTTTGCCAGCTTTACCGAAGTGGTTTACAAAGAACTGACGGCCAAAAAAGGCGCTTAAAGGCGCGCGGCGGAGAGGGCGTCCCATTTTCGGAGGAATCGAAGCAGGAGGGACGAAGTTTGTTTGCGCTGTGGGATCCGGCCCGGAGGATCTGGAATGCCGGGTGATCCCCACAACCACATCGCAAGGCATTATGGAAGCGGTAATTGCGTTCTTCCGCTCGCGGCGCCACTTGCGCGCCATAGGTATAGGCTCGTTCGGTCCCATTGATCTTCACCGCGGTTCGCCCTCTTACGGCCACATCACCGCTACACCAAAACTGGCGTGGCGGAACTTTGATCTCGCAGGCGCAGTGGGCCGCGCTCTGAGTCTGCCCATCGGTTTCGACACCGACGTCAACGCGGCCGCGCTCGCGGAGGCGCGCTGGGGCGCTGCGCAAGGCATAGCCGACTTCGTGTACGTGACGGTCGGCACTGGCATTGGAGGCGGCGCGCTCGTTAGTGGAAGCCCGCTTCATGGCCTGCAGCATCCGGAGATGGGCCACATTCGCGTGCCACACGATTGGGCCAAGGATACCTACCCTGGCATTTGCCCATATCATGGCGATTGCCTGGAAGGGCTTGCTTCCGGCCCGGCGATCGAGGCTCGTTGGGGAATGGCCGCAGGCAGCCTGCCGGCCGATCATCCCGCCTGGGAACTCGAGGCTCACTATCTGGCCCTGGGGTTGATGAGCTGGGTCGCGATTCTTTCTCCGAACCGCATTGTGCTGGGCGGCGGCGTGATGCAGCAGCCGCAGCTCTTTCCGCTCATGCGCCGCAAGCTCCAGGAACAATTGAATGGATACATCCCGTGCCCGGAACTCGAGGATGGCATCGAGCGATACATCGTGCCGGCGAAGCTAGGCGATCACGCGGGTGTGCTGGGCGCGTTGGTCCTGGCCGAAACCGCGGCACTGGCGGACCATCGGGTATCGTGAAATTGTGGAGATGTTTTATAAAGACAGCGGGCATATCTACCGGGTCCGCGAGTTCGAAGCGCTGGGGTGGCTCATACACGGCTTTGGCACACGCCTTTCGTCGGTTCCCACCGATGCCGTTACCACTGTGAAGCAAATTCATTCGGCGAATTGCGTATTTGCCGCAGGCCGCGCCGGGAATCTGGGCGAAGGCGATGCGCTTTTGGACAACACGCCAGGCGTGGCTCTTGCAGTGAAAACGGCCGATTGTGTGCCCATTCTGCTTGCTGATGAGCGCCGGCACGCCATAGCCGCCGTCCATGCCGGCTGGCGCGGCACCGTCGCAGGAATCGCGCAGCGCGCGGTCGAATCGATGCACGAGCGCTTCGGCACGGACCCGGCCGATCTCGCTGCGGCGCTTGGTCCGGCGATCGGCGAATGCTGCTATGAAGTAGGTCCGGAAGTAGCGGCACATTTCGGCCGGGAGGAAAGAGCCCGCATCGATCTGGTAGAAGCCAATCGCCGCCAGTTGCTCGCCGCCGGTCTCGCGGCGGAGCGTATTTTTCCGGCCTGCCTTTGCACGATGTGCCGCCCCGATGAGTTCCATTCCTACCGCCGTGACCGCGATGCTGCGGGCCGGATGTACTCCTTCATCGGCATTGCTGCGTCAGTAGAGCGGTAGAGTAGAGGTAAGACGATGTTCACCTGGATTTGCCCCCAATGCGGGCGTGAAGTGCCCCCTTCCTATACGGAATGTCCGGATTGCACTGCAAAAGGAAAAGCGTCGGCCTCCCCTGTGGCTGAATCAGCGCAGCCGCCGGCTAATATTCCCCCGGGGACGGAAGCTCCCCCCCAACCGCCGTACGTGCCGCAGGCGCCCCAGGCCGCGCCGCCTTACGCCCAGCCGCAGTATGCGGCCTATCCTCAATATCCGCCGCAGGGTCAGTACCCGCAATATCCGCCGCCACAATATCAGCCTCCGCCACCCCAGTTTCAAGCGGCTCCGCCGCCCCAGTATCAGGCGCCCCCGGCATACGTGCCGCCCCCTGCCCGCAAGGGTCTGCAGGCCTTGCCCACCTGGCTTCTGACGGCTGTATTTACGGTCGCATTCGTGGGCGTGGTTGGGGGCGTTTACACACTAGTCGGCCACGGAGGCAGCGCTTCCGCTTCGCCTGCCGCCACAGTGGAAAATCCGGCGGCCAAGGCGGGCGCCAAAACCAGCCCGGTGCAGAAATACGTCGAAGTTTCCGGGGTTCGCTTTACCGAGGATAAGAAGCACGCGATCCAGGTGAAGTTCACCGTGACCAACCACTCCGACGCGGATTTGAGTGGTCTTGCCGGCAACGTCACCATTTGGGCGCGCACGCAAAAATCCGAAGAGGACGCGGTAGGAACGTTTGCCTTCAAAGCCGATGTGCCGCCGCAGAATTCGGTAGAAGTCACAGCGCCGCTTGTAACCAAGCTGAAAATCTACGAGCTGCCCGACTGGCAGAACGTCACCACCGATGTGCAGATCACTTCGCCCCAGTAGCCGATGACCCCTCCGAAGCGGAAGGCTGCGGCAAAGCAGACGTTCCCTGCGAAAGCAGCCCGCCCCCAGGCGGCTGTCAATGCGGTAAAGCGCCCGAAAACCGCGGCGGAACGAGCCGCCCGAGTGAAGGAGATTCTAATCCGCCTGGACGAAATGTACCCCGCGGCTACCTGCGCGCTCCATCATCACAACCCCTGGGAGCTTCTGGTGGCGACGATTCTATCGGCGCAATGCACCGACAAGCGGGTAAACGAGGTCACTCCCGGCCTGTTTGCCAAGTACCCAACGCCTCAGGATTTCGCGGCTTTGCGCCCGGAGGTACTGGCGAACGATATACGCAGTACGGGATTTTTCAATAACAAGGCGAAGTCTATCGTCGGCGCGGCGAAGAAGATCCTGAACGACTTTGGCGGCCAGGTGCCCCGCACCATGCAAGAGCTACTCACCGTCCCCGGAGCAGCCCGGAAGACCGCCAACGTGGTTCTCGGAACGGCGTACGGGATCGCTTCGGGGGTGGTGGTCGATACTCATGTGCAGCGCATCGCCCGCCGGCTTGACATTACCAAACACACCGACCCGAAGAAGATCGAACAGGATTTGATGAAGATCATCCCGCAAGACAAATGGATACTCTTCTCGCACCAGATCATTCTGCACGGCCGCGCCCGCTGCCTGGCGCGCAACCCGAAGTGCGCCGAGTGCCTGCTGAACCCGGTCTGTTACGCGCCGGATAAAACGGCCTGAACTAAGCCGCAATCACATTTACGCAAACTTTACCGAATTCTTACGATGGGGCTGAGTCTGTTTTGCGTTTCTGGACGTTCTAATAGGCAGGAGGATCGGAGATGCGATCAACAAATGTGAAGGTTTTAGGGGCGCTCGGCGCGCTCTTGTTCGGTGGAGCGATGGCGTTTGCCGGAAATGCTCCGCAAGCTGTTTTGCCGCAAGGCTCGGATGCCGCCATCGTGAAAGAAGTGCGGCACGAAATCGTGGTGTATCCACACTACACGATCTTCGATGACATCAAGTTCCGCGTGAACCAGGGTCAGGTTGTGCTCGAAGGCGCCGTTACTCAACCGTATAAGAAGTCGGATCTGAGCAAAATCATACAGAAAGTTCCCGGCGTCACCAGCGTCACGAACGATTTGAAAGTGCTGCCGCTTTCTAGCATGGACGACCGTCTCCGGATGCAGGTAGCGGGCGCCATCTATCGCGATCCAAACCTTTCCACGCTCGCATTTCAGGCGTTGCCGCCCATCCATATCATCGTGGACAACGGCCACGTCACGCTCGAAGGCGTCGTGAACAACAGCATGCAGAAACAGATCGCCGGCATGCGTGCCAATAGCGCTGGCCTGAGCTTTGGAATGGTCACCAACAACCTCGTAGTAGAAAATCCCACACCGAAGAAGGGCTGATTCCCGTCAGCCGCTTCGGCGCCCGTCAAGCCCCGCCAATCGCGGCGGGGCCCCCGCGGACGGGCGCTCTAAATTCTTGCCTACTTCCGCCCTCGGCCGGTATATCCTGTTCCAAGGAGAGCAACCACGAAAGCCTCTGCCTCACCGCCGTTTTGTTGCCACAAATATGTCTGTTTTCCTAGCCATAGCTGCGATGTTGCTGCTTCAAAGTGCAGCCTGCGCCCAAGCGGCTGTGGCTACGATAACGGATGCTCCTGACCCCAACCAGGCGGCGTCCTCTACCTCTACACCTCCCGATCCCAATCACGAGTTCGACCGGTGGAACCTGTTTTATCAGGCGACCTCAATCGGCATGACCCACCCCGCGTTCCATTCGCCGTACGTAGGTCCGCTTAGCCTGGAACCCTACGCGGAACACGACGTATCGCTCACAACTACTCTGTTCTTTGCGGCCCGGCTGGAACAAAACACAGTTTTCGTGTTTAATCCCGAAGTCGCGGGAGGCCGCGGTTTTAGCGGAGTGAACGGACTGGCAAATCAACCGAACGGAGAACTGCCGCGCGTGGGAAAGGCAACACCCACACCTTATATCGCGCGGCTTTTCATCCAGCACGATTTCGGCTTCGGGAAGGAAAAGGAGCACGTGGACAGAGATGAGAATGTCCTCGCCGGAAACCGGCCCATGACGCGGTATTCGATTTACGCAGGACGTTTCAGCCTGACGGACTATTTCGATAACAACGCCTACACGCACGATCCGCGCACCCAATTCATGGCCTGGGCAGTGATGTATAACGGCGCCTGGGACTATCCAGCCGACACGCGCGGATACACCTGGGGAATCGTGCAAGAGTTTCACACCCGGCATTGGAGTTTGCGCTACGGGATTGCAGCCATGCCGAAAGTCGCCAACGGGCCGCGCCTCGACCGCAGGTTGTTTCGCGATCACGGGCAGGTGGGCGAGGTGGAGAGGCGCTATTCTCTGCGTAACCGCGATGGCGCTATTCGCGCGCTGTATTACGCCAATCGGGCGCAGGCCGGCAATTATGGTGAAGCGTTGCGGCAAGCCGCGATAACCGGAACCACGCCGAGCGTGATCTCGACTCGCCGGGTGGGAACGCTGAAATACGGCGTTGGCATCAGCTTTAACCAGGCGCTTTCCGCCGACGTTGGCATTTTCACTCGCCTGGGATGGAACGATGGCAAAACCGAGAGCTTCGCCTTCACCGCAATGGACCGCTTGGCGAGCGGCGGCGTTTCGGTAAAGGGCACAAGCTGGAAAAGGAAGAACGACGTAATAGCCACCTCCTTCACGACAGGGGGCCTTTCTCGCGTGCACAGCGAATACCTGGCAGCGGGCGGCCTCGATTTCTTGATTGGGGATGGCCGGCTAAACTACGCGCCCGAAATGGTTTGGGAAAGCTACTATTCAGCGCGTCTGTTCCCAGGTTTCTTTGCAAGCCTCGGCATGCAACGGGACACGAACCCGGCATATAACCACGACCGTGGTCCGGTGATGATATACCTCTTGCGGCTGCACATCGGCTTGGGACTGAAGCCTTGGCAGCCGCAGTGATGTAGAAACCGAGAATCCCTACCGCAACGTAACCACGGTAGCTCCCCAGCCGCCCGCTTCCGCCGGCGCATCGCGATAGTCCACTACGAAACTCGTGCGGGCCAGCACCGCGCGTACGATTTCCCGCTGCACGCCGATGCCGCGCCCATGAATGATGCGCAGTGCTTTGAATCCCAGCCGCTGGGCTTCCACCAGATACTCTTCTACAACGGCTTTTACATCGCGCGCGGGGACGGAGTGGAGATCGAAAACGTCAGTGATGGGAATGCGAAAGGGTTCGTCCATCATGCTTCCAAAGGCTCTGCGGAAAGCGTAACACCATGGAAGCAGAGCGAGCGCGGGCAGAAGCCCGCCGGCCGCCGCCCGCTTTAATCATGTCCTCGGCCTCCGGACATCTGCGCTGCCGGGGCCCGAAGCCGTTAAGGATTCTAGTAGCCCACTCCGGAAATCGTTCCCGTAATCTCCCCAGTCTCGGTGAAAAAGACGGGGTTGTGAGAGGCGTCGGCCAACACCGGCAGTGCCGTCTCGGTATAGGTAAGGATGCCCGACGCATGCTTGAAACGGCCGGTTCCACCAGTAATTTGCAACGTCAAAGTACAGTGGCCCTGCTGAGCGGCGAGATCTATGCAATCGCCTCCTTTCGTAAGATTGACGTTTAATAGACTCCCATCCAGGAAGTGAAATATGCCCGCCCCGGCCACACTCGGGAAGAAAAGCTGATTTGGGCCCGAGCAAGTGCTGGAGGGTTGCGGAGAAGCTGCGATAGCCCTGACATTTCGAAAGGTGAACAGGCCCAGCGTACTGTTCCCGTCGACGTTCTCTTCAGAGGTACTTGTGTTGGGCTGCTGTAAATTGATCGGGCTGGGCGCGCCATTTCCCGAAAACGACATCCTTACGGGAAGCTGTTGCGCGTAAACGGTTGCGACACCAAGGTTGAGCATCAGTGCCATAGTTGCGATGTGTTTCATTTGTGCCTCCTGCTTTCCGGAAGAGATCATGGTGAGACTCTGTTCTCATTCCGCAGGTACAGGCGGCAGTGGAAACCCAAAACCGGCCACGTTTTTTGTATATTTTTTTGATGCGCCCCCGGGACAACGGGTTATCCATCGACGCACGCACTGCGGAAATCACAAATCTCTTGAAAGCTTGGGGCAGCGGTGACGAAGCCGCCCTGG
>DATBID010000063.1:0-2754 GCA_036557125.1 Bryobacteraceae bacterium
AGCCTGCTTACCAACAGGGTCTCCTGCCGCTGGCGTTGCTGTTGAGCAGAACCCGCGGCGTGCCCGATGTCGCCTATGACGCCAATCCCGGCACCGGCGTACCGGTGTACGACACGTTCGGCTATAGCGGATGGATTGAGATTGGCGGGACCAGCATGGGCGCGCCTCAGTGGGCCGCACTCATCGCGATTGCCAATTCTATGAGGGTGCCCGCCGGCAAAGCGCCGTTGAGCGCCTCATCCATCCTTCCGGGCATCTACAGCACTGCTTTCGGCTCGGGCCTGCACGATGTCACCATCGGCAACAACGGCAGTTGCGGCGCGCTCTGCAATGCGAAGAAGGAATACGACTTCATCACCGGTGAAGGTTCTCCGAGAGCCAGCAATCTGATTCCTGCGCTGGCCGCCCTGCCGTAGCCTGGGCAAGATTCGTTAGCGCGGCAGACCGAGGACATTTACTCGGCTGTACTGAAGGAAATGGTGATCGAACGTGAAAGCGCTGCGAATTCCCCGCCCGTCCAACACCGCAAAGGAAATCGCATCGCAAAGACTCCAGTCCTTATCGGAATGTCGCGCCACGATTTCCCGGGCCCGCTCCTCCTCCTGCGGAAGCGCCCGAATCACCGGTAAACCGCCAGTCAGCAGCCATTCCCGGGCGAGCGTCCTTCCTACCTTCCGGAGCAACAGCGCATGAGCTTCCACTTCGATGTAGTTTGTGATGAAGCTTGGCCGTCTCTCCGAGGCAATTTTGCCGGCTACAGTCATCGCTCGCTGATGGTCGGCGTCGTCTGCGTCCAGCAGCGCTAGAATTGCGCTCGAATCCCACAGGACGCCCCGCCGGATGTTCATGCGTCGAGAATTGCGTGTTTATCGCGGGCGCCGGGCGATTGGCCGCCGCCGCGCCCCGCGCCGGCGAGACGAAAGATCGGGTGGTTTTCGCTGAAGGGCGGAACATCGACGGCAGACTCTCCCCGAGCGCCTTTCCGGGGTTTCGTCACCCGCACAAGCCGGCGTCCGCTGCGCCGGACGCTGGGGAGATCGCCACGCCGGATCCGCCTCCAAACCGTGGAACGGGAAATTCCCAGCGCCTGGACTGCCTCCTGCACCGTTAAAAGGTCCGTATCCACCCTTTCATAGTATCACTGGAGTCTCACTGTCTCATTTGTCTCATCTCCCGTGTCCGTCGTCGACAGCCCTGGTCGACGGCACTCCTGCGGGATCAGGCTGGCCCCACACCCGCGGCTGACCGCTGAAGACTTTCAGCAAAGGCCCGCAGTCGCTGATTAAAACTGCCCGAATCATCCCAAAAGGCTGCGTGCCCGGCGTTCGGCATCAGGTGAACCTGCGCATGGGCCATGACAGCCCTATGCTGGTCAACAATAGCCGGCCTGACAATCGCATCCTCGGCGCCGTGAGTGATCAACACAGGCTTACGGATCTTCGGCAAAATATCGTCGTTATCGAACGACCGGGAGAACAGCGCTTGACGAACATAGGGCGGGACGGACAGATTGTATCCCAGCATTAAGTACAGTTCTTCCCAGGAGGGCTCTTTGGCAAAGCAGAAACGCAAAAGGAGTTCCAGGCTGCGTACACTCTCTTCTACCTGTGTGGAAAAGAAGCCTGGCAAGAGGTTGAGAAACTCAGGACTAATGACCGATGCTGCCGCCTCGCTGCCGAGCTTTGAGATCCCGCCTACTATCTGGATGCCACCGATCTCGGTATCCCCGTAGTACCGAATGTAATCGAAGATCGGAAGCGGTCCGTACGACCAGCCGCAGAGGATCGGGTGATCGAGACGCAGTGCGGTTATTGCAGCATTTACATCATCGGCCCAAAGTCTGGCGTCAGTATAGCCATCTCGAGGCTTGTCGGAAAGACCGTGTCCTCGCATGTCCATTGCAACCAGACGGTAGTCATCGGCCAGATCCGAGCTCAATTGCCGGCTCCAGGCGCGCCAACACTGGGAAAAGCCATGGATGAAAAGTATTGGCCGGCCTTTCGAATTGCCGGTCTCAACCAGGTGGAGTTGAATGCCTCCGCCACCCGTAATTCGCTGATCCTTCATATTCCTACCCCCCCCGCTACTGACGGTTTTAACTACCCGGTTTCGCCGCTCAGTGCGGCGGCCGGTGCAGTTGTGCGCCATTATATCCGTGATTGTGCCGGACCGTTCCGGAGAATTGCGTGTTTATCGCGGACGCTGGGCGATTAGCCGCCGCTGCGCCCTACACCTAAAGACTCGCACGCAATGATTCAATCACAGGGACAGCGTGTCGCGTCACCTTCGAACTGGCTAATGATAGCTCCCCTCAGATCGTTGAGGTCGATTGGCAAGCGTACTGACAACAGAGCGAGATCAGCTTCATCTCCGACGAGCAGCGCCGCGCCTGTTATAGGGATCGTGCTTGGGGCCAGCCACCAGTAGGTTCCCAATCCATCCGTTTTAGCGGGCGTTTGGTACTCCACAAGCTCGTTGCTCTTGTATAACAAAGTGTCCTTCGGATAGGGGCCGAACGTGAACGATTGGTCGAATTCCCTCATTACGTTTACGGCGAACGATCTATGGGCAGGAAATACCCGCGCAACGATTTGGGCTACGGCAAAACGACCTGATGTACCACTGAATCGGTAGATTACTGCGATTCCTGGTCCGCCTGCGCCATCCGCACCGTTCGAGAAGATAGTCGCGCGGTTAATCGGCCGAGGCGTGATATATAGGGTGTCACCGCTGGAACCATACGTCCCAAAACAG
>DATBID010000064.1:0-5458 GCA_036557125.1 Bryobacteraceae bacterium
TGTCGCAATTAAGGTCCATCACACCAATGAATATAGCCACTGTTCCTGCTGCCTGAGCAACTCGAGCGCAGCTTCGAGACCTACCAATTGGAAGCACACTTCCCGGTGAGGAACCAACTGGCCTACTCGCCACAGGTCGGCAGAAATCACGTTGGCCGGCTTGGGGTATCCGCCGGTGGTCTGATGCTCTATGAAGAGAATGATCGGCTGGCCATCTGGAGGGATTTGAACCGCTCCCAGCGGCACCCCCTCAGTGAGCATGTGCCCGGGAGGGCTGGGTACAACAGGGCCCTCAAGCCGCACTCCCATACGATTCGACGAGGCCTTCACGCGGTACGGCCTACGGTATAACTCCTCCCCAAACCACTCCGCCTGCGGGCCGCGCGTAACCCGGAGTGGCCCGGCGGTGGGCGGCGGCTCGAATCGCGCTGTGCGCGGGCGGCGGATGGCCGCGTTGCCGATCGGCAGGATGCCGCCTTTCGCCAACGCTTTCCCGCCGAGGCCGCTGGCCAAATGCGCCGACGCGCTGCTGAGCGTTCTGGAAACTGCCAGCCCTCCCCGCACGGCCAGATAGCAGCGCGCGCCGGAACGCGTGGCGCCGAACCGCACTACGGTTCCGGCCTTGATCTCTATGGCGCTCCAGAGCGGGAGAGCGGCGCCGAAATCTGAGCCGGTCACCGCCACCACCGCGTCGCTCTCGAAGGCCAAAGTTGGGCCTGTGAGGGTCATTTCGAGCGCAGCCGCATTTTCCGCGTTCCCCACCAGCAGATTTCCCGCCCGCAACGCCAAGGCGTCCGCCGCCCCGGAAGCGGAAACGCCGAGGTGCGCATAGCCGAAACGGCCGAGATCCTGCACCGTGGTCTCAAAGCCAGGCTCCAATACCCGGATTGCGTTCACGATTCGTTCTGCGCGACGAAGCGCACACGATCGCCGGCGCGCAGCAACGCCGGAGGGTTAGCCTCCGCATCGAACAGCCGAAGTGTGGTGCGCCCGATGATCCGCCAACCTCCGGGCGTTTCCATAGGATAAATGCCGGTCTGGTTGCCTCCGATGGCCACGCTCCCGGCCGGCACTTTCTTGCGCGGCGCAGACAGCCTAGGAGCCGCCAGTTGGGGCGGCAGCCCGCCTAAATAGGGAAAGCCCGGCGAGAACCCGAGAAAATAGACCAGGTAATCGGCGCTGGTATGCAACCGGATAACCTCAGTGGGAGAAAGACCGGTGTGCCGAGCCAACTCTTTCAGATCCGGACCACATTCGCCGCCGTAGCTCACGGGAATCTCCACCTGACGCGGCTCATCGGGTATCGCGCTTTCGATCTGTTCGATTCGCGCGCGCACCATTTCCTCCACTTCCGCGTGAGTACGGCGGCGCGGATCGAAGTCGATCAGCACGCTCGAGTAGGCGGGGTGCAGGTTCAGAATTCCCCGCGGCAATTCCGCGAAAGCGCGCAACAGCCGCAGGACTTCGCGATGCAGTTCCGGGGAGATCCGATCGCCGAAAGAAATCAGAAGCGAGCGGTCGCTCGACGGGCGGATCTCCACCGGCAAATGGTAGCACCCACGCGGCGACGGTTTTAATTACGGCCGAGGCGCTGCACACTCCGGCAGCAGTTGCTCGATTTTGCTGCGAAGAGATCCAACGGTGAAGGGCTTGATGAGTAGAGCGTGTCCTCGTTCCACGACATACTTTTGCACCACCTGTGTGTGGTCGTAGCCGGAAATGTAGAGCACTTTGAGTTCGGGCTCGAGGGCGGTGAGCTTATCGGCCAGCATGGGGCCACTCATGCCGGGAGCGATCACGTCCGCAATTAGCAGATCAAAAGGCCCTCCATGGTTCCGGTGCAGAGTAAGGGCATGCTCGCCGCTATCCGCCGTCAGTACGTTATAGCCGAACTGTGCCATCATAGCCCCGACCAGCTTGCGGACTTCAGGTTCATCGTCCACAACTAAAACACTTTTCTTGCCGGCTGTTTCAGGCATCCCCCAATTCTAACCGCCGTTCGTTCATCCCGCAACCGGCGCCGGCCGGATATGTAACGATATGTACTCTGAATTGGTTGGGCATGTCCTTGAAAGCCGAGTAAAAAGCGAAGGGCCGGCACAGGGTAAACTGAATTTAAGAGTGTTTCGCAGCGGTTTCCCGGCCTTGGGGCTTCTCAGCTTGACGGTTCTCACGCTCGCTCTGGCTTCCTGCGAGAACAGCAACCGGCGCGCGCCTGCGATCGGGGAGGCATATGCAGGTCCATCGCTGCTGAAGATCCGGCGCGATATTCCTCTGGAAGCGCCCGTGGTGGCCACCGTCAAGCACGGCGACCGCCTGGAATTGCTGCAAAAGCGGCGGAGGTTCTTCCGCGTCCGCACGTCTTCCGGAGTGGAAGGCTGGACGGATGAGCGGCAACTACTGGCCCGCGAGGACATGGACAAACTGAAAGAGTTGGCGGCCCGGGCCGCACGCATGCCGCAGCAAGGCCAGGCCACAACATTTTCCGAACTGAACGTGCATACGCTCCCGTATCGCCAGTCCCCCAGTTTCCTGCAGATCCGTGAGAACGAGAAGGTGGATGTTCTGGAGCACGTGGCCACTCCGCGCATCGACGTGAGCGAACATAAAGACCTGCTGCCACCCAAGAAGGCCAAGCCAGTCCCGAGGAAAACGAAAGAAGCCAAATACCCGCCGCTCGCTTCCCCTCTGCCGCCGCCGGGTCCGCCAGCGAACTGGCTAGAACTTTCCAAAACCAATCGCGATCCGGCAGTGGAGGCGGAAGAACAAGCGAAAGAGGAAAAACCGGTTGCTATGGACGATTGGTCCCTGGTGCGCACGAAAACGGGAGAGACCGGATGGGTGCTGACCCGGCGGTTGGTGATGGCCATTCCCGACGAGGTGGCTCAATATGCCGAGGGGCACCGGATCGTGTCCTACTTCTCATTAGGCGAGGTGCCAGACGGCGATCAAAAGAAGCACGACTGGCTCTGGACCACCATCGGCGACGGAAGCCGGCCGTACGATTTCGACAGCTTCCGCGTCTTCATATGGAGCCTGCACCGCCATCGGTACGAAACCGCTTATATCGAACGAAATGTGCGCGGCTATGCTCCGGTCGTGCTGAAACAGGTGGAGCTCGCGAATGCCAAAGGAACCAGCACCGCGAAATATCCGGGCTTTTCGGTATGCCTGGAAAAAAGCGATGGCCAGCGCTGGCGACGGGAGTACGCTTTCCTGGAAAACGTAGTGCGTTTTGCCGGCGAAAAGCCCTGCGAGGCGCGTTCCCAAGAGAGTGCGGCTGTTCAATCGGCGACGCTCCGAAGTTCGGGGGAGGCCACCGCCCAACCGTCTGCCGGCCGGTTTGCGGTCCTGGTGGAGCGCGTCCGCGATCGCGTCCGGCGATGGTTCCGGCGCTGACGCCGGCAACGTTGCGGGAGCGGGCCAAGTATGCTATCCATTAGGCAAGTCGGACAATCGATCCAACTAGGAACCGCTCCGCTCGCTGACGAATTTGGTAAAGCGGCGGCCTATCATAAAACTTCTCCATAAGGATGGTATCCCGTGGAAGCAGTCAACCGTAAACTCATTCGTCCGTCTCTGAACGAAATCAAGGAACAGATCAATCCTCCCCGCCGCCAACCACAGAAGAAGCCCGTTCCGCCCGATCAGACTAATGCTGAGAATTTTTATTACGTAAAGCAGATGCAGGCCAAGACGCCCATGGTCTTCGTGCTGCGCGATGGCGAAACGCTCCACGGGGTCATCGAGTGGTATGACAAGTGCTGCCTGAAGATCAACCGCATCGGTGAGCCCAATCTGCTGCTCTACAAACCGAGCATCAAGTACATGTATAAAGAGGGCTAGGCTTCAGCCAAACTAAACAGCGGCCGGGCGTTCTGCCCGCTGGCGTTGCGCCAATCGGTATTCCCGGCGTTGTCCCGCCTCCCGGTAGCGCCGCTCCTCTTCTTCAGTTTCCGGAATCACCTGGGGCGCTACCATTGGCTTTCCCATTTCATCCAAGGCCACGAAGGTCAGGTAGGCGGAGCAGGTGTGCACGCGATTACCGGTCAGTAGGTTCTCGGTCATCACTTTGACTCCCACTTCCATAGACGTGCGGAACACGCGGTTTACCGAAGAGCGGAGGACGAGGAGTTCCCCGACATGCACCGGTTCGAGGAACTGCATACTGTCTACGGAAACGGTCACCACCGGCAGGCGCGTGTGCCTGGTCGCGGCCAGCGCCGCCGCCAGATCCACCAGGTGCATTACTTTGCCGCCGAGGACGTTGCCGAGCGGATTCACGTCCGTCGGCAGAGCCAGTTCGGAATATTCGGAAATCGATTCGCGTACCGGTTTGCCTTCGGTCATTTCTTCTTTGATGATGCTTCGGAGGCGGGGAACGCTTCGTCCCGCCGGCGGAGATAACTTTGGATGTAAGCCTCTGCCTGGCGCAGCATAATATCTTCAGGGCCTTCCGAGAATCCTCCACGAGTTACTGAATAGGAAAGCCGGCCGTGCAAAAAAGGATGGTGATCGCGTTCGAAAACATAGTAAAGACCGATCTCCGCCGCGCTTTCCCGATCGACCGCGAAGCGAACCGCATCGGCTCCGGCGTCGCTTTGGGGAAAATGAGCGCAGCGGCCGCGCGCATACCCCAGGTGACAAAACGGAACCAGCGTTGCCGGTTCAGGCTCAAACTGTTGCCCCGCCGCGGCCCGGCAAACGCCTCGCCAGGCGTCGCCTAACGGCAGGGGCATCGCTTCGAGTTGCGGCATCGGTTCGCGGATCGGGTAAAAATAAGGGCAGGCCACTTGGGAGGTATCGTAGCATGTCGAGCCGGTTAGAGATCCTGAAAAGCATGGTGGAGCAGAACCCGAACGATTCGTTTTCGCGCTACGGCCTGGCGATGGAGTACCGCAATGCGGGCGATCTGGAAGCGGCTATGAGCGAGTTCCGCTCGCTGATGACGGCTAACCCGGACTACGTAGCGGCCTATTTTCACGGCGGCCAGACGCTGGAACGCTTAGGCCTCTCCGAAGAGGCCAAAGAAGTTTACCGGCAGGGCATCCAGGCTGCCACGAGAACCGGCAACCAGCACGCCCGCGGCGAAATGGAAGCGGCCTTGGCGATGCTGGGCTGAGCCACGAAGCGGGGCAGCCGCCGGGAAGGCTGCAAGGCGCCAATGCTAGAAACCAACATTCCGCAAAGGCTGGACCGCCTTCCTTGGAGCCACTGGCATCTGATGATGGTGGTGGCTCTGGGCATCACTTGGCTGCTGGACGGTTTGGAAGTTACTCTGGCCGGATCGCTGGCGAGCCTGCTGAAGCAGAAGGCTACGCTTGGACTGACCGACGTTCAGGTGGGCTCGACGGCTACTGGCTACCTGGCCGGGGCGGTCGCCGGGGCGTTGATATTCGGCTGGCTCACCGACCGCCTGGGGCGGAAGAAGCTTTTTTTCGTCACGCTGGCTTTGTAC
>DATBID010000065.1:0-38436 GCA_036557125.1 Bryobacteraceae bacterium
AAGGGATGTTGCCATGCCGGAGGATGTAATTGTAACAATACTTTCACATTCTTGGTGGCTCTGCGGAGTGGCAAAGGGATGTTAAGCGCTGATTTTTTATTGGACTTGTAATTGAATCCCACGCGTGACGCCGCTGAGCCCAAAACTACCTGAGCCGACCACCCGGCAGCTAATCTCCCGAGATGGCCACGAAACTCCCGCTGATCCAGGACCAGCTCGTTTATTCAAAGCGGAGCGCGTTGATCGAATCGAGTCGCACGGCGCGGCGAGCCGGGAGAACACGCAAACAAGAGGAATTCGCCGACGCGATTTTTGACTCGAACCGTTCCTCAAGAAACTTCTGAAGCCTCACTTTTTGATCGGACAAGCTGGTCGGCAGCGCTCCCTCGGGTCTCCCCTCCTTGCCATTCTCTCCCTTTTTACTCTGTCAGCGTAGCTTCCGGATGTGCAGTGTCATTCGTAGGCCAAAAGGGAAGACGGTGAATAGGCCGACTGGCACAAAAACAAGGACTGTCGACAGTTCGGGGTATAGAAACCGAATCGTAACCGCAATTTCATTTGATTGAAAGCTCAGGCCAGTACCCTCTGCGAGGAGGTTTTACTTGCATACAACCACACGCTACAAAACAATACTTGCAATCTCCGTTACGGCCATGCTGTCTTCCGTCGCGAATGCCGGGGACCTAAAAAACAATCATGTGCTGTTGATCAGCATTGATGGAATGCACGCGATCGACTACGAGAACTGCGTCCAAGCCGGCACTTGCCCCAATCTAGCTGATTTGGGCCGCACCGGAGTGAATTACACTAGAACCACAACATCACGCCCGTCGGATTCGTTCCCTGGGTTGATGGCTCTGGTTACCGGAGGAACGCCCAAAACGGTCGGCGCTTTCTACGATGTCGCTTGGGATCGCGTTTTGGCGCCGCCACTGAACACTACTGGCAATGGACTCGCCGGCGGAACCTGCAACGCTGGACACAACAATGGAACGCAGACCGAATACGAAGAAGGCGATGAAAAGAACCAGCTTCTGTTGAATGGAGGAGCCAACAACGGAACCACGTTCCTGCAGATTATCGACGGTGGCGTGGCCGCGCTCAACCCTACCCGATTCGTGCGCGATCCATTTTCGAAGCCCGTCTCCTGCGCCCCGGTTTACCCCTGGAACTTCATTCGCACGAACACGATTTACGGCGTGATTCATGCGGCTGGCGGCTTCACCGCATGGTCGGACAAGCACGCGGTCTATGCCGCGGTTTCCGGCCCCACCGCAACCTCTACTCCGAGCAACGTGGACGACTACTATTCGCCGGAAGTCAATTCCAATCAGATCCCCTTGCCGGGCATCACTACGGCAGGCACGAACTTCGACTGTGGAACCATCCAAGCGAGCGGGAACGCTACGACTCCAGGGAACGATTGGACCACCGATTTTCAAGCAATCCAGTGCTATGACCAATTGAAAGTCAACGCCGTAGTGAACTGGATTCACGGGAAGAATCACTTGGGCACCAACAGCGCTCAGGTGCCTCAGATATTCGGAATGAACTTTCAGGCGGTCAGCGTCGGCCAGAAGCTGATCGAAAACGGGGTCAAGGGCGGCTACGTCGACTATCGTATAAGCAACGCGGCAACTCCCACGCCCGCATTGGCGAGCGAACTCACGTTCGTCGATGCCGCAATCGGAGAAATGGTGCAGGCGCTCAAGAACCAAAACCTTCTCGAGTCCACCACCATCATCATCACCGCCAAGCACGGACAGTCCCCAATCGATCCGAACCGCTTCTTCCCGATCCCCGGCCACTCCGGAACGAACGGCACGTCGCCGGCAAATCTTCTCTTGGCGCAAGGTCTGGTCCCAGCCGTGCAGCTTGCGGGACCTGGGCCGACCGAGGATGATATTTCCCAAGTGTGGCTCGTTCCTGGGAACACCACCGCGACGAACACCCTGGCGGCGGTCACGGTCCTGGAAAATAACGCCCAAGCCGCGGGCATCGGCGAGATTTTCTACCTCTCCTCGCTGAAGACGATGTTTAACGCGCCAGGCGTGCCGACAGTCAATGGTCCGTGCTGCGATCTCCTCCCCGGCGGCGACCCGCGCACGCCCGATATTATCGTGACGCCGAATATTGGCGTGATCTATACGGGAAGCGCGAAAAAACAAGAAGAGCACGGTGGCTGGGCTTTCGACGACACCAACGTGATGCTACTGGTATCGAACCCCAGTCTCCAGCCCCGGACTCTGACGAGTTGGGTGGAGACCATGCAAGTGGCGCCCACGATCCTCCAGATTCTGGGCCTCTATCCTAATGCCCTGGATGCGGTCCGAGCGGAGGGCACGTCTGTTCTGCCGGGCCTGTTCAGCCAGAATCAAGGCAACGGCAACGGCAACGGTCAAGGGCAGAATGGTCAAGGGAACCAAGACCGGCAATAGTTGGTGTTAGGGCGGGCATAGGCCTGCTCTACTTCAAAGCCTAACGCGCAAAAGAACGACACGGTGACCGGGAATCTCCTTTAGAGGCAGTCTTCGTCCCAACCCAATCGAGCAACTGCGGGCGATGGCTCGCAGACTCAGGCCGAGTTCAACCTTCAATCGAAGAACCTCTTTGAGTTTGCCCACAACAATCTCCTAGCTGGCGAGTTGGTCCTCCTTCCGGGGGAGGCTGCTTGCCATTGTATTGTCAAGCGCCGCGCAGCTTGTGGAAATCAATCCGGGGACGCCGAACGGGGTTCCGGGATCATTCCGAACACGTTCGGAGCATAGCGACGTGGCAACTTGATTTTGCGGGGCGGGTCAAGAGCGCAGCGAAGGAAGAGCGCCGCCAGCGAGAAAAGGGGTGGCGATCCAGAAGAGATTTGAGCTTCTTGCACTTGCGGTCGGCATTCAGGAGGGGGTTGTCGACCGTCTTTTGACGACCGTTGGGTTTGTGGTAGGTCCATGTGCCGCGGTCGCCCCGGAGATCGCCGTCGTCGCTTTTAATTTCGATAAGAAACAGTCCCCGGGGGGGTGGCGATCAGAGCGTCTACTTCGTTGACCGTTCCGTCGTCGGCGATGAACGTGAAATTCGTCCACCCGTAGTAGGGGTCGCAGTCCGGTAGACCCGTTCGGAGGTATTCGAGGGCTTCAGCTTCCCATGGGAACGCGGATTCGGTGACACGCTTCCAGCGTTGCGGCGAAAGTGCCATTAAAGTGCCCAAAACTGGTCGAGATAAGTCTAATTTTGGTGCTCTTAGCACCCAAAATGCCCGCTTCGAGTGCCTTGGGGAACGACAGCGCGGACGTGCTCTGGTTGGGCTGCGGGCGACGTATGACCCACCGCGCGATAACGCAGCGTTTGGCCATGCCGGCTCACACCGGTCGATCTGTATCAAAACTGCATCAAAACCCTATCTGCCAAGAGCATGGGGGATACCGATTGAGCGACAAGCATTCCCCAAGTTGTTAAAAGGACAAAGGATTAGAACGAAGGAATATAACCGTTAGAAGGCCGTAAGCTGCTTAGGAGGCGACCGCTCTATCCATCTGAGCTACGTCCCCGGATGAAGTACTTCCATTTTAGATCGGACGCCGAGTGGGGGACGCTAAGCTAGAATCTTCCGTCTATGGATGCGACCACTGCGCAGGTTTTAGTCGTAATTTTCCTCGCCACTATGATCCGTTCCACCTTCGGCTTCGGCGAAGCTCTGGTTTCGGTCCCGTTGCTTGCGCTGACCATACCCATCGAAATTGCCGCTCCGCTCGCCGTTCTAATATCCATCACCATCGCGGCCGTGATCGTGGCGCAGGATTGGAAGAAGATTCATCTCAGCAGCACGGGGTGGCTGCTTGTTCCGACATTTGCGGGCATCCCGCTGGGGCTGGCGCTATTGACGAGCGCCCACCACAACGCCGTCAAAGCCATTCTGGCGCTGGTAATCGTGGCGTTTTCCGGTTACTTTCTTTTGGCCCGCAAGCCGCCTGAACTGGAAAGCGACAGCCGCGCCTGGCTGCTGGGATGCGGATTTCTGGCGGGCGTGCTGGGCGGCGCTTATGGAATGAACGGCCCGCCCCTGGTGATCTACGGCACGATGCGGCGCTGGTCCCCTCAGCGTTTCCGCGCGACCCTGCAAGGCTACTTCCTGCCCGCGAGCGTTTTATCCATGGTTGGGTATTGGTTCACCGGGCTCTGGGTGCCCGCGGTAACGCACTACTATCTGACCTCCCTGGCTGTCGCGATTCCCGCCATCTTTGCCGGGAGATTTCTGAACAGCCGCTTGGGGAAGACTTCATTCATCACCTACATCCACGCCGGTCTGGTTTGCGTCGGATTAGTGCTGCTGCTTCAGGCGATCCGGAAATCGTGAGATCGGCTTGGTTTTGAGAGTAAGCCGAATGCGTCAGGACGGCTCACCTGGTGCGTCGGATTCGCCATCGTAGGGATCGTCCACGGCGACTAATTCCCCGCCTTCCGTCGCGGCTTGAAGCGCTTCATCCAGATCGCTCATCGTTTGATCCTGAGCGGGGTCCATATCGGATTCGGTGAAGGGCGCGGGCACATCTGCCCGGTTCTCGGGCTGCGGGATTCCCGTGAGGTCTTGTTCGCGCGTGCCGCGGTTCAGATAATTTTGCTCGTTTTCGGTCATGCTGCCTCCGCCTGAATAGTCGCGCCAACTGCTGGAACTGCTGTTTAGATTCAGCCTTAAGCTCTTGAAATCATTGGCGATGGCCGATGATCAAAGGGATGACCGCATCAAGCCCGATTCTCAGGCTATTCTCAGGTAAGCCTTGCAAAAAATAAGCGCCGCTACGTTTTTCTTTTTTACAGCTCTGACTGGTCCGAACGGCCGGGCGGAATGCATTGTGAATAATCCGGGCGGAAGCAAAATCAACCCAAACCGGCCTTCGGACTCCGATACGCCCGAAGCCTCTTTCTCGGCTATGTCCGCGGTGAATCGCCGCATGCCGGAGTGGCTTTGCTTCACGCTCGGCTACCGAACCCGCTATGAGGGCTACAGCGGCGCGAATTTCGAACTGCATTCCTCCGACTCTTATCTGCTCACGCGCTTTCGGCTGGGGATGATGGTTTCGCCGGTTTCGTGGCTCAAAGTATATGGCGAGCTTCAAGATGCGGACGCTTTTGGAAAGACTCCGCCGCTTGCGCCGCCTTATCAGGAAACCTGGGATCTCCGCCGAGCCTATGTGGATATCGGCAACATGCAGGAGGGCCGTTTCGGATTGCGCGCGGGGCGTCAGGATCTCAACTTCGAGGACGGTCGCCTGCTCGGGACGTCGTACTGGAGAAACGCATCGAAAGGTTACGATGCGGTAGAGGCGGTGACGAATTGGAGCCAGGTTTCCGCCACCGCCTTCGCCGCGTCGCCCGTGCTCGCCGCCGATAATGGCCTTACTCACAGCCAGGCCGGCAACGATTTATATGGGCTGGATGGAAAATTCAAAACGGCGCTTCCAGCCGGTCTGGTCGAGCCATTCCTTTTCTGGAGGCTTACGCCCAATCAGAAAACGGAAGAAGGCGCCTCCGGCAAGCTTGACGAAAAGATTGTGGGTTTGCGGCTGGCCGGCACAATCCATAAATCCTGGGACTACGATACCGAGGGAGCCGTGGAAACGGGTCAAGTGGGAGCGAACAAAATTCGCGCGCACGGATGGCTGGGCATCGCGGGGTACACCTTCGATCGACTCCGGTACCGGGTCAGGATCTTCACGGAATACGACTATGCATCCGGCGACCGGAACCCTCATGACGGCGTGCGGGGCACATTCGACGCGCTCTATCCCAACGTGCACGATCACCTCGGTCTGGCCGATCAGTTTGCCTGGCAGAATTTGAGGTCGTTCCGCGCCGGCGCCCGCGTCTGGCTCCGGCGAAATTGGACCGTGGCGGGCGCGTGGGGCGACTATTGGCTCGCCGATCCGCGCGACGGCTTCTACAATCCCTTGGGTCCGGTAATCGCGCGCGATCCCACCGGCCGTTCCGGCTCCCATCTCGGCGAGGAGTACGACGCGCAGACTTCCTATCGCCTGAATCGGGACATAGAATTGGGCGTGGGCGTTGGCCGGATTCTTCCGGGAGAATTTCTGTTACGCACCAATCACCCAGCAGCGTACACTTATCCGTACCTAATGTTGAGCTACAACATTTTCTAGAGATGTTGAGCTACAACATTTTCTAGGACAAAGGGATGCGTCAGCCGATCATAGCCGGCAATTGGAAAATGTATAAGACGCCGCGCGAAACCACGGCGTTTTTCGAGCGATTCGCTCCCCTGGTGGCGAGCGCGCGCCATGTGGGGATCGTAATTTGTCCTCCTTTTGTAAACGTGCCGGCCGCGGTTGACGCGGCGCAGGCCACCGCCGTCGAAATCGGCGCTCAGGACGTATTTTGGCTGAAAGAAGGGGCCTACACGGGAGCGATTTCGGCGCCCATGCTCGCCGCCGCCGGATGCAAATGGTCGATCGTCGGCCACAGCGAGCGCCGTCAATATTTCGGCGAAACCGACGAAACCGTTCTCAAGAAGACAATGGCCGCATTGGACGCTGGCTTGACGCCCATCGTCTGCGTAGGCGAGAGGCTGGAGCAGCGCGAAGCCGGTTCCACCGAGGCCGTATTAGCCGAGCAGTTCGCTAAAGGCGTCGCATCGCTCCCGCCGGATCGCTTCGCCCGAGTGGTGATTGCCTACGAGCCGGTTTGGGCAATCGGAACCGGCAAGACTGCGACTCCGGAGATGGCGGCGGAGGCGCATCGCTTCATCCGCGGCCGCATTCGCGAAAAATTCGGCTCGCAGGCGGCCGACGCTTGCCGCATCCTTTACGGCGGCAGCGTCAAGCCCGACAATATCAAGGCCTTGATGGCGCAGCCTGACCTGGATGGAGCGCTCGTGGGCGGCGCAAGCCTTGATCCCGCGTCCTTCGCGTTAATCGTAAACTACCGGTGAACCTTAACCGCTTGGGAAGTGCGTTTGCGCTATGGTGGATTCTAAATGAAAAAAATCGAAGCGATCATCCAGCCGCACAAGCTCGAGGATGTGAAAGTGGGGTGGCCCCCTGATGTGAGACAACCAGTTAAGACACTGGTTACCGTTCGATGATAAATCCTTTCCTTCGATTCAGCAATAGTTTTACTCTGGGGCGTCGGCGAAGCGGAGACGGGCTCTGCTGGCGAGCAACCCGATCGAGGAATAGCCGGCCGGAACTCATCGCGGACGATGGGAGGGGCGCGGCGTCGAGCCGCGCCCTGCCGTTAGCTTCCGGGCTGGTCGTCGCAAGGCACCACAACGCCACAACCCTAGGATGGTTTTGACGTGCCCTATCGGACCGATAGATTCCGGGATGCCTCAGCAAACGCATTTAAGAAAAGATCCTTTCCTTATTGGAGCCGCGCGGCACACGTTTGCTCAAACTCGACGGGAGGGCGATAGCCGAGCGCGGAGTGCAACCGCTGCTGGTTGTAGACTTGATCCAGAAACCGCGCGATCAAGCGGCTGGCTTCCTTCAAATCGCGATAGTCTTGCCGATACACCTCCTCGTATTTCAAGGTCTTCATGAACGACTCGCAGGCGGCGTTATCGTACGGATTTCCCTTCCGGCTCATGCTGATGGTGACGCCATGCGCCTTCAACAGCTCCGTATACTCGCCACAGGCGTATTGCACCCCGCGATCGGAGTGATGCACCAGTCCCGCGCCGGGCTGGCGCTGTCGCAGCGCCCGCTTTAACGCGGTGAGTACCAGAACCGCCTCCAGCGTGCGATTCAGCGCCCATCCCACCACCCGGCGCGAGAACGCATCCAGAATCACGGCCAGGTAAACGAACTCCGTCTCCAGCCGAATATACGTGATATCCGCGACCCAGAGTTGGTTAACGCCGGTCACTTCCAGTTTGGCGGCCAGGTTCGGGTACACCGGATACGGGTGCTTGGAATCGGTCGTGAGAACGAAGCGCCGGTGGCGCAAGCACAGCAAATTGTCCTCGCGCATGAGGCGATGAACGTGCTTGTGATTCGCCTTCCATCCGCGTCGCCGCAACTCCGCCGTGATTCGACGCCGGCCATAGGCGGGCATTCCCAGAGCGATCTTCTGGATCTCGTCCCGCAACTCCAGGTCGCGGTCCTCGGTTTTGGGAGCGCCTCGACAGCGGTACAGTCCCGCCCGGCTGACGCCGGCCAGCTTGCACATTCGCGCCACGCTCAATGCCCCTTCCTGGCCGGCTTGCTTCGCGATTTCCTCGAAGATGGCGCGGTCTGTGGCAGCGCTTGCAGCATCCGCGCCTCTTCGGCTCGCCGCAAGACAGTTTTTAAAAAATCGATCTCCAGCGTCTGCTGGCCGATCTTGCGTTCCAGTTCGGCGACCCGGCTCTCCTCGGCTTTCTTCTTCCCCAATCCGGGAAAGCTCCGATCCACCCCGTCGCGGAATTCCCGCCGCCAACGGTGGAGGATATTAGGGTTGACCTCGCAGGCACGCGCCACTGCGGCCGCCGAGGCGCCCGTTTCCAAGCGGCGCACCGCCGCCAATTTAAACTCTTTCGTGAACTTCCTTCGAGACAGACTCATGGCTCTCTTCTCCATTCAATGAAATTTGAGCCTTAACTGGTTGTCTCAATTTTGGGGGCCACTCCACACAGTGCCGAACAGAGTATCGCCCGGGCTTTACCGAATGTGCTGACTGCCAGATGGCCCTGCAACCGGTTTTGCCTCCTGAGCCAGAAAATGAAACCTTTCCAAAACTTGTGGGGATCCTCGACACGGACGACAACTTCGCCTTAGGGATGGCGGTTGCAGCACTCGACGAAGCCGGGATCGTTTATGACATCGTGCCGGTTCCCGAATGGGAAGAGAGCCTCAAAGGCCAACAGGAGCCTAAGTGGCGGATCTCTCCCTCTCGCATCAGGGTTTGTACGGAAGATGAACATGAGGCACGTTCCCTCGTTGAACCCCTGCAAGAGCCAATTCCCGGCGAAGGCTTTACGGAATTCGAGCCAGATCAATCATGAAACCCCAGATCGACGCCGCGCCGCCGCCCACGATCAGCGAATGGGCCGACAATCAAGCGGTGGCGAAGTTGTGGAATGACGCGATGGCGGATGTGATCGCAGAGAACCGGAAGCTCGCGGCGAAAAACCGGGGGTTATCGCCGGAACCGCCGAAGAAAAAGTAATTGTTCTGAAATTAGCGAGTTGATTTGGAGCGGGAGACGGGAATCGAACCCGCAACCAACAGCTTGGAAGGCTGTGACTCTACCATTGAGTTACTCCCGCTTTCCTGCCTTTCAATCATACCGAACCTCGCGGGCCGATGGCCTCGATTTTAAGCTCCGGGTTTACGCCTTACGCTCGGAACCCACGATTTTGCGGCGAATCCCGCGGCCGTAATCCGTCGATAGGTATTCAACCGGCGCCTATCCCCGGCCTTACGGCCCGGGGCTGGGTGCGAACGCTGGAACACCGTCGTACCCACTTTCAGCCCTGTACCTTTGAAATAGCTGCTGGGATGTAGTAAGCCAGTAGAGACTCGACCGCCCGTCGGGAGCGCCCATCGCCCCTGCGCGACCCGAGTGCCTGGGGGGGACCCGCGCCCTGGCGAGGTGGTCCGTGCCGAAAATCCCGTGGGGAGTCCGCGCCTGCAGTCGAGCGCCAGTACAGGGGTCGATGTTCGTCACGGCGGGTCGAGCGAAAGGGGACGACCTTGTCTGATCATTTCGAATTATTCGTGGGCATCGATTGGGGCTCAGAGAAACACCGGGTTTGCATGCTGGACCTGGAAGGTAAGACGGTGGATCAGCGCTGGATCGAGCACACCGGCGACAGCTTGCGCGAACTGGTGGAGTGGCTGCGAATCAAGACCGGCCACGCGCCTGGGAGTTTAGGCGTGGCCATCGAGATTCCCCGTGGCGCGGTGGTAGAGACGCTGGTAGAGAACGGCTTCGCGGTGTTCTCGATCAATCCCAAACAGCTCGACCGCTTTCGCGATCGTTACTCGCCGGCCGGCGCTAAAGACGATCGCCGCGATGCGCTGGTTCTGGCGGACTCCTTGCGCACGGATCTACATTGCTTCCATCGCGTCAAGCTGGACGAGCCGACGATAATCCGCTTACGCGAACTCTCGCGCTTGGAGGATGACGTCGCCCAGGAACAGAACCGTCTGCACAATCGACTTCGCGAGCAACTACGCCGCTTCTTTCCGCAGCTGCTCGTGCTGTGCCCTGCAGCCAATGAACCCTGGCTGTGGGATCTGTTTCAAGCCGCGCCGTTTCCGGCCAAGGCTGCCAAGCTTTCCACAGCCCGCCTCGAAGGCGTCTTGAAGAAGCATAGGATCCGCCGGGTGGATGCGACCAAGGTCCAGGCCGTGGTTTCGGCCCGCGCTCTCACACTGGCCCCCGGCGCGGCCGAGGCCGCCAGCGAGCATGCCTTGCTCCTGCTGCCGCGGTTGCGTCTGCTGGAGCAGCAACGCGAACACATCGCCAAACGCGTTCAGACCTTGCTCACGGAATTGACGCAAAGGAAAGACCACGAAGAAACTCCCGAGCATCGTGACGCGGCCATCCTTCTGTCCTTGCCGGGAGTCGGAAGAAAAGTCGCCGCCACGATGCTCAGCGAAGCTTCCGAAGCTATCGCAGAACGAGATTATCACGCGTTGCGCTGCTATGCCGGCTCGGCCCCAGTGACGCGCCAAAGTGGGAAAAAGACCGTGATCCTCATGCGTCAAGGGTGCAATGAGCGATTGAGAAACGCGCTCTATCACTGGGCCCGCGTCAGCATTATCTGCGATCCCAAAGCCAAAACCATGTACGCCGGCATGCGTGCCCGCGGCCATTCGCACGGTCGCGCTCTACGCGGCCTGGCTGATCGCTGGATCGCTGTGCTCATCTCCATGCTGCGGCACAACTCTCTTTATGACTCCAAAAAAAGAGCCGCTTGACTCACCTCGCCAAGGGCACCGTCCGGGGCGCGGTCCCCCAGGCACTCGGGTCGCGCAGGGGCGATGGGCGCTCCCGACGGGCGGTCGAGTCTCTACTGGCGAAAAAGACTTGACAAATCGTGGGGAGTCCCCCCCGTGAGAGCGGGGGCAAGCTTACGGACGGATTATGGCCGCGGGCGCTGGAGTACAATCCTAGATTGACTCACTGGGAGGAATCCATGCGTAAATCGCTCATCTCGACCTTCGCTTTGCTCGCTGTTGGTTCGCTGCCGATCTTCGCTCAAGACCCGGTTGTGGGCGCCGCAGACGGCGAGGCGCTATTTCACGACAAAGATCCGAAACTCGATCGGAACAAACAAGCCGCCATGCACATCGTCATCGATCTGCTCGAAGCCGGCCACTGGAACGAAGCCGATAAATGGCTAACCGAGCGCTACATTCAGCACAATCCAAACTTCACCTCGGGCCGCGATCCGATCGTCCGCGCTTTCGGCAAAGGTACTCCCAGGCCGGTACCGTCTCCCGCGGAGTGGCGAACCAAAGTCGTCGCGGTGCTGGCGGAGGGCGATCTGGTTGCCGTCGCGACGCGCAGCGAGCGCCCCAACCCGCGCAGCCCCGGCCAAACCTACACCACAACGCATTTCGACATGTGGCGATTCGTGGATGGCAAGGCCGACGAGCATTGGGACGAAGGAGCGATCAACGCTCTGAACCCAAACGCCAAGGGCAAACAATAGCGCGCCCTCGCCGGGACCAGATGGGTGCGAAGACGCTATTGTTTGACGAGCGTAAGCGCGAACTTGCGATCCATGCCGCCATGCATCGCGAGCCAAATCCACAGAACCGAAAGCGGTTCCAGAACGCGCGCATTCGTCAGCGGCCCCGCATCCACCGGATCGAAACCTAAATCGCGCGCGAGGTTCGCCGCAACGGCCTTTGCCCCGGCGTCGTCGCCCCAGTAGAACATCGTGATCGGCTTGCCGTGATAAATCGGGTCGGCCATGTTGTTATAGCCCGTGCTGTAAACAAGCGCTACCCCGCAATGGGTAACAGGCGTCTGGTGGGAGCTATCAAACCATTAGGAGGGCGTTCCACGGTGGTTGCGGGATACGATCCGAAAGTAGCGGGAGGCGTGACCGTCCAGCTTGAAAAGCTCGACGAGTTTCTCGCGTTTCTCGCCGATGCGCCGCAGAGCGAACCGGTTCTGAGCGTGCAGGAACATTTGCACTCCGCGCGAACATATCTGCTGGGCGCAATGCCCGAGGAACTCCGGCTGAGCCTCCGGATGGCGGAAGAGGCGATTCACGGCATTGAAGATTGGCGGCTGCGGAAGAGGTCCCTGAACCTTTTGGACCGGGTTCGCGACGCCCGATCGACGCCGATGATGTAAGAGCACCGCGAACGCCGCTAGCCCCTACAGCTTAGAATGGCTGCATATAGAAACGGTTCGTAGCCCAGCTATGTCTTCTCGGCTGGAGGAGTGATGCCTCGTCGTTTCACACTGTTTGCAGCCCTCGCCGCTGGCATTTTGATCGCACCGGCGCTCCTCGCCGGCGATGGAGATCTTACCAACGGCGAGAATGCCACGTCGCCAACTCGGGCCTTTCAAGACCCGTCCCAAAACCCGCCGGAGAACGGGCAGAAAGGCGCAAACTCACCTTCCGGGCTGCCCAATCCCTTTCAGGATCCACGTGACCGCATCTATTATCCCGATGACACGGAACGTCCGAAGCCGCTCGCCACCAAACTGATTTCGAATATCCTGTTGGATCAGAAGGAAATCTGGCTGAGTCCCTTCCATATGCGCAAACAGGACAGCAAATGGTGGATCGGATTCGGCGCGGTCACCGCAACGCTAATTGCGACCGACCGCAAAACCTCCAAGCTGCTGGAGAACAGCCCCGGCCAAGTCTCGTGGGGCAATCGTGTCTCCAAGGTCGGAGCCGCTTACACGGTGATTCCGATAACCGCGGCATTCTATGGTATCGGCGTTGGGGTAAATAACGCGCAAGCTCGGGAGACTGGCGTCTTAGGAGCGGAAGCCTTACTGGACAGCCTGATTGTCGTGTCCGCGCTCAAGCCCGTCGGTGGGAGAATTCGCCCCGACTCTACGACGGGTGAGCGGTCCCAATTTTTCGACGGCGGAGATTCTTTTCCTTCCGGTCACGCCATCGAATCGTGGGCCCTTGCCTCCGTAATTGCACATGAGTACAAGCACCGCGGAGGAAAATTTGTCCCTTACGCCGCCTATGGACTGGCGGCTGTGGTCAGCGCAGCGAGGTTTGCGGCCCAGAAGCACTATGCCTCCGATATTGTTGCCGGCGCGGGTATGGGCTGGTTTATCGGGCGATACGTCTATCAAACGCACCAGGATCACGCATCCCATCCCCACGCTTGGAGCCGGCCTCAAATCGTCCCCTCGATGGACCCGGCGACACGTTCTTATGTAGTCTCCATACGGGCAGGCATTTAGAGCGGGGCTCCCCGCCTAACCGAACGGCTCGATCTTTTCCAAAGCACAGATCGTGTTGATAGGCGGCCCGAACGCGCTTTCTACTATTGCTCCAACGCGAACACCCACACCGCCCCGCCTTCCGGCACCTCTGGATATTCTCCCGGAAAAACGCGATTGAGATTCGCCTGCATCCCGCGCGAATCGCCGCCCCAACCGGTCAGCACCGCGACGTATTGCTTGCCGTCGATGGTGAATGAAGACGGCGGCGCGAGAATTCCCGAGTTCGTCGGAAATTCCCACAGGAGCTTGCCCGTCGCGGCGTCGAAGGCGTGGAAGTGACGGTCGTTGGTGCCGCCGCTGAAAACGACTCCGCCGGCCGTCACCAGCATTGCGCCCCAGTTCGGCGACTTGGCGTAGGTATGCGTCCAGACGCGCTGGCCGGTGTCGACGCTCCAGGCCTGCACCTCGCCGATATGGTCGGCGCCGGGCTGCACAGTGAAGTTGGGATCGATGGCTTGAGTGCCGGTGTAGTTGCGGCCGGGAACGTATTCCACTTTTTCGGCGCCCTCCGAGGCCGCGCACAGATTTTCGTTCGCCGGAATGTAAAGCATCCGGGTCTTGGGGCTGAACGCGATGGGAGGCCAGTTCTTGCCGCCCCACAGTGATGGGCAGTATTCCGCCCGTTTGCCGGTTCCGGGCTTATGCGCCGGATCGACCTCCGGCCGCCCGGTCTCGGGATCGAGGCGCAGGAAGACGTTTTGCTTTACGTAGGGCTTCCCTTCGATGAATTTGATTTTTCCGCCCGCGCGCTCCACGTTGCTGCGGTCGAGGAACCAAAGATAGCCGTCGCGCGCGACGTCGATCAACCCCTTCACGGTTCGCCCTCCGCGCTGATAGTCGACCAGAATCGGCGGCGAAACCTCGTCCCAATCCCAGGAATCGTTGGGGTGATATTGGAAATGACCCTTGATTGCGCCGGTGGCGACGTCTATTGCAATGGTCGAGGAGACATACAGATTGTCGCCCGGACGCCGGTCGCCCATCCACGGACCTCCGTTGCCCACGCCCCAGAAAGCTAAATTTGTATCGGGGTCGTAATTGCCCGTGACCCAAACCGAGCCTCCGCCGTTCTTCCATTGATCGCCCTTGGGCCAGGTTTCGCTGCCGGGCTGGCCCGGCGCGGGCACTGTGTACGTGCGCCACAGTTCCTTACCGGTATCGGCATCGAATGCCGCGACGAAGCCGCGAATCCCGAACTCTCCGCCCGATGCGCCGAGCATGATCTTGTTACCTGCAACTAACGGCGCCAGCGACGTGTAATAGCCGGACTTATTGTCGGCGACCGTGGTGGTCCAGACCTCTTTTCCCGATTTTGCGTCCAGCGCCACCAACACCGCCTCGCCCGCGGCGAAGATGACCTTATCGCGATACAGCGCAACCCCACGACTGGTGTCGTGCGGCACCGAGGAGCCTTCGGGACGAATCCGCCGGTAGCGCCACAGCAGATTTCCCGATTTCGCGTCGATGGCGATCACCTGGTCGTTGGGCGTCGAGACGAACATCACGCCGTTGTTGACGATCGGCGCGGCCTCGTGGACCTTTGGCTCGCCCGTCGAAAAAACCCAGACCGGGCGGAGCCTGCCCGCGTTGTCCGGAGTGATCTGCGTCAGCGGGCTGTACCCCCAGCCGTCGTATGTGCGGCGGATCATGAGCCAGTTGCCGTCCTCGGGATTCTTGAGGCGCTCCGGCGTTACCGGCTGGTAATTCTGCAGAACGGCCGGTATTGGCGGACCGGAGGCCGCCGGCGCCTGGGCGAAAATAGCGCCGCCGCCAAATAACACAACCGCGCAGAAATATCGAGTCGTCAACATGTCATGCATGATACACCTTTCCCTAAAGGAACGCCCGTAAATGCCCGCATGATGGCCGTTTTCGAGTACGTTTTGGGGCAACCGGCCATTCCGGCGTAAGAATTACCGGGGTGATTCCTTGCAGCCTCCTGATGTGGCAATACATTTCTCGCTGGTACAACGATTGCACCGCTTCTAGAGGAAAGGGGATGGAACATGCCTCTGGTTTACATTGTGCTGGTTCTGATGGTGGTGGGGGTGATTTTATGGCTCATCAACACCTATGTGCCGATGGCCGGCGCCATAAAGGCCATCCTCAACGCCGTGGTCGTAGTCGTGGTCGTAATCTGGGTGCTGCAGGCCGTTGGGCTGTGGAACAGCGTCCTGCAATATCGTGTGCCACGATGAACGCGGCTTAACGGACCCATTCCACGCGCGGAGGGATCTCTTGAACAATCCGGCTGAGCGCAAAAAGGGCCGGCTTTAGGGTTGCGGAAGAAGCCTCTGCAACTTCACGCAGCAGATCCGATACGGCTGGCGCGGCCGATTCCAAAGGATCCGCGCCGGATCCGTAGGGCGCGAGCCTCGCGCGCAGCCACGCAAGCTGCTCGTTGCCGCTCATGCCGCCGATCGTCTCGGCTTCGGCCGTCAACTCGTCGCGAAAAGACGTTCCAAATCGATGCTTGAGATCGACGTCCACATAATCGGGCAGAAGGCTCGCGCTGGACGAAAGGCGGAAGCCGATCCGGCGAATGCATTCCTCTACCACTTGGGCAGCTAGCGTCTCGGCGAACTTCCGCGCTTGGAGCCGATTGAGCGTTTCGCCATCCACGTCGACGTAAATCTTCGCTTTCGGCTCGGTGCCGGAAGGCCGAACGACGACCAGTGCGCTCTTCAGATCGTAGGCTAGAAGATTCCGCGAGAGCCGCTCGGTTTCGCTGCGCAGCGGACCATGCTCTTCCGACAAAAAATCCCGCCGCCGCTCGACCCGCAGGCCACCGAGCGCCGGTGGCGGATCCTCCCGCAGAGATTTCATCATCTGCGCGAGCAGCGTCGAGCCGCGTATCCCCCGCATCACGATGCTGCGCGACGCATTCTGGCAGTTGCCGCATTCGAGCGAAAGCGCGTCCAGATATTCGGGCAGATGACGGCCGCGCGCGCGCAATTGGGCGGCGAGTTCGCACAAAATCAGCGCGCCTCCGGCGGCATCTTTATCGCGGATTTCAGAAGTGAGCAAAACTCCGTGGCTTTCCTCCCCCGCAAGCACCAAATCCGACGGCTGAGCTTCCACATTCCCGAAGCGCCCTTCGCGCTCTAGCGACAAAAGCACGTTCGCGATGTATTTGAACCCGACCAAGAGATCCGGCACGATGGCGCAGCCAGACTTTTCGGCGATCCGCTCCAGCATGCGCGTGGTCACCAGCGTTTTGACCATGAATCCCCGCCGGCGCGGCCCCAAATCCGTATCAAGCGCCAGATAATAGGCCAATATTGAAGCGATTTCGTTTCCGTTCAGATAACGCCACTTGCCTTTGCTATCGCGGGCGAATACGCCCAGGCGGTCGGCGTCGGGATCGGTGGAGAGCACCAGTTCCGCGCCTACTTCATCGGCGAACCGGAGAGCGGGGCTGGCCGCCTCCGGCACTTCGGGATTCGGTAAACGAAATGGGACCGAGCTGAATGTGCCGTCGTAGGTGGCGTGAGGCTCATACAGCCGGACGTCGAAACCGGCGGCTCGCAGTACATCGCCCGTGGAGAGATCGCCGGTGCCGCATAGAGGCGTGTACACGACAGTGAACTCCCGCTCCGTTTGGCTGCGAAGCCCCAGATTCAAATCGATATAGGATCGGTGCATCTCTTCTGGAAACGGGCGTATCCGGCCTTCGCTTACCGCGGCGATGAAAGACCGGCGCTTGATCTCCTGGACTTCTCCCATGTATGAAGCCATGATCTGATCTGTCGGCGGGATGTCCTGCGCTCCGTGTTCGTTGAAGAATTTGAAGCCGTTATCGTCGGGATGATTGTGGGACGCGCTTACGTTCATTCCCGCCACCGCGCCCAAATGCCGGATGGCGAAGGACAGCTCAGGCGTGGAAACGTAAGAGCCTTCCCCGTGCAAACCCGCCACAAAGACTTCAAAGCCGTTATCGGCGTAAATCTCGCAGGCAATGCGCGCCAGTTCGCGCGAAGTAAGCCCCAAAAGCGCGCTCGGCTGGCGCAAGAAAGCATAGGTTTTCGCGATATCGGAGAAAATCCTGGTGTCGAAAGCAATGGCGATTCTGGGTGAACCGGCTTGGGAATAGTTTTGGCGAAGGTAATTGCAGTGGCCCTGCACCGACATGGCGACCGTGATTTGGTTGATCCGATTGGGGCCGTAGCCCACGCGTCCCCGCCTGCCGCCGGTGCCGAACGGTAAGAGCTGATAAAAGGAATCGAGCAGCAGCGGAAATTGCCCTTGAGCGGCATGCTCCAAGATTGCGTCGCGCTGCTGCGCGTACGTTGAGACAGTCAGCCAGGCGTCTAGGATTTGTATAGCTGTTTTTATCAGCGATTCGTTTCCCGAGAGCCGGTTGAACTCTTCCTCAACTTGCCGCAGAACCTTGCTCTCTGGCGCGGCGCTTCCTGGTACGGCCTGCAAGCGAGTACCTCCTCAATTCAGGGTACGCGATGGGGGAGAACCACAGGGACTCGACGCCAAAGGACATAGGTGAAAATCCGCCTGTTCGATGTCGGAACAGTTAAAACCGGCCACAAACAAAAAGCGAAGACAAAATAGAAAGAAAATGCATTTTATTGTAATTCAAAATAAATCGAATTTGGCGGATCGAAAGACACCATCCCAGTGTATACTGAAGCTCTCCAAACTTCGGAGGAGCGATTTTCGATAGTGCGGCTCGCATGGTTAATGTGAGCGAAGTGAGCATGGAGGGGACATGAAGCGCTCTCTGTTGTCAATCGCGGCAGTCGTGTTATCGGCTGTCGTTCCCGCCTTGGCCAATACCGACTTCCCGATTCAGACCGCCGCCGGCTCGGAGCGTTTGAATGTCTCTGAAATCGCCGAGGGTGTACAAAATGTCGGCGCGCAATTTCAGCTCGTGGAGTTTAACGGCATTTTCACGGATTTCCTGATTCCCGCTAATACGGCCACTTTCCTTTTGGGGACGGCGCTTGTGGGCCTTGGGGTCCTGCTACGAAGAAGAGCGCGCAGCCGGCGTTCCAACTCGCTGAACCGGTAGGGAAACCCTCTAAAGCATTGGAACGCCGTATTGTTTTAGCAGAGGATCGGCCGATAAAATCGGCATGTTCTCCGAGCGGGCCTGCGCCACCAGCAGGCGGTCGAACGGGTCCTTGTGGACGGGAGGAAGCGCTTCCAGTTCCTTTAAATGGTGCATGCGAACCGGAAGAGCATTCACCCGGTTTTTGCGCATTTGACTCACAACATAGTCCACGGCTGGGGTCGGGATCGGGAGCTTCCCGATCCCGGATTTGATCAGAATCTCCCAGACGCTCCCTAAGCCGAGATACAAATCGCTTTTCTCGTCCAGGTAGATCTCGCGATGCGTTCGCGAGAGCCGGCGATCGTCGGTGATCGCCCAGAGAAAGATCTGGGTGTCCACCAAAATCTGACGCGAACCGCTCAACGTTCGAATTCCGAGAGGATTTCGTCGGGAAGAGGAGCGTCGAAGTCGTCCGGCGCCGTGAAATCCCCCTTCGCAGTCCCGAGCTTCCGCCGCGTGGGCGCCGACTCGACTGGAGTTAGCCGAACTAACTGCCGTCCCGCCCGCATAATAATTATTTCCTCTCCTTCCATAGCCCGATCCAGAAGCCGAGAGAGATGGGTCTTGGCTTCGTGAATATTGACTTCTACCGCTGCCATGACCATATTTTAGACTAAGTCCGATATCGAGTCAACACGTATTTGCTTCACCGCCCGTTTCTCGCTAAATTGATGAGAGTTCCCATGATCCAGCCAACTTCCCGGGCCGCCGCAGCCCTCCTGGTAAGCGCCTGCTGGCTTGCAGGCTGCGCCCGCGAAGGTTCGAATCCGGCTGAACACGCGATGGGCGAGAAAACCGCCATCGGGCCATTGACTTATACGGTCGTCGACAGCGCCTGGAAGACCCAGTTAGGCGATTTCCTGAAGCTCCGAATTCCCCAGCAGCGGTTTCTCCTGCTCCAGTTGTCGGTTTCAAACGACGGAACTTCCGAAGTGTCCGTTCCTTTCTTGCAGATTCAAAACTACAATGGGCAGAATTACATGGAATCGGACAGCGGCGAAGGAATCGACAACTGGTTCGGGCTCCTGCGCACTCTAAAGTCTGGCGAAACGCAGCAAGGGCAGGTCGTATTCGATGTGCCGCTGACATCCTATCGGTTGCGCGTTACGGATGGCGCGGGTCCGGGTGCGGAAAAATACGCCTGGATAACGATCCCTCTGCGGATCGACGTAGAGGCGCAGCCGCCGATTCCCGGCTCCCAGTAGAGTCCTCGCGGTTAAGATAGAGGAGGATGTACCGAGTTGTAGCGCTTGCGCTCGCCAGCGCTGTCGTGCTCAGCGCAGCTTCCGGCTTGACCGTTGAGCGTATGGCCATGCAGGAGTTCGAAGACGGACCTCTGCTGCCGCCCGACTACCAATTCCTCCCCGGCGAAGCCGCCCACTTCACTTGCCGCCTGTCTGGATATAAGATCGACAAAAGCGACGACGAAAACCAGCGTGTAAAGCTTAGCTGGACGCTTGAGGTGTTCGATCCAACGGGGGTTCCGATCGACAAGCCGAAGTCCGGGCAGATCGAGGGGCGCGTGCTGCCCGAGGACAAGAACTGGGTTCCCAAGTTTCTCGCGGGGTTCATGATTCCGCCGTTCGCCGCCTCCGGCGACTACCGCGTTTCCGTGCAAGCGAAAGACGAGATCGGAGCGACCGAGTTGCATGCCGATCTGACGTTTCACGTGCGCGGGCGCGACGTGCAGCCGAGCGCAACCTTGGCGCTTCGAAACTTCCGGTTTCAGAGAAGCGAGGACGATTCGGCTTCCCTGCGCGAGCCGGTTTATCGTGCCGGGGACATGCTGTGGGCGCGATTCGACATCGTAGGTTACAAGTTTGAAGACAATAACCGCTACTCGGTGGATTACGGACTTGCGGTGGAAGACGCGGCCGGCAAGCGACTATTCGCTCAGCCCGAAGCCGCGGCGGAGTCGCACGATTCTTTCTATCCGCAGCGCTACGTCCCCGGTGGATTAAGCCTCAATCTGGATAAGAACGTGGCGCCCGCCATGTACACGCTGGTGGTGACGGTCCACGATAGAGTCGGCGGCCAAATCTGGGAAGAGCGGCACGCATTTCAAGTGCGGTAGGACACGCTTTAGCTTATCTGGGGCAACTTAGGCTTGCTACACCGCCTAGATAAGATGAAATATGGCGAGTAAACGAATCGGCATCCTCACGGGCGGAGGCGACGTTCCGGGGCTGAATTCGGTGATTAAGGAAGTGGTCTTCCGCGGCACCGAAAACGATTGCGAAATCATTGGGATACGCCGGGGCTGGGAAGGGCTGACGCACCTGAATTTCGACGATGCGTCGAGTCCGCAGCATTATATCCTTCCGCTCAACCGTTCCAACACCCGCACCATCGACCGGTATGGCGGCACGATTCTTCACTCCAGCCGCACAAATCCGGTAAGAATGCGCAAGCTTCCGGATTTTCTATCGCCCGACGGCATTCCCAAGCAGGGAAACACTTGGGACCTGAGCCAGCATGTGCTCCGCAATCTGGAAAAGCTCAAACTGGATCATCTGGTGGCGATCGGCGGCGACGATACGCTCAGTTTCGCCGCGCACCTGGATGCGCTCGGGGTGAAGGTGGTGGCGATTCCCAAGACCATGGATAACGACGTCCACAACACCGAATACTGCATCGGATTCTCGACGGCGATCACGCGCGCCATGGACGCCATTCAGCGGCAACGCACCACCGTCGGCTCGCACGAGCGGGTCGGGATTTTTCGAGTGTTCGGCCGCGACGCCGGCTTCACCGCGCTTTATACAGCCTATGTGACCTCCATCCGCTGTTGCATTCCCGAATACAAAGTCAATCTTGAAAAATTGATCGATCTGCTGATGGTCGAGAAGCACGAAACGCCCAGCAATTATGTGCTGGTTGTGCTCTCCGAAGGCGCCCAGTGGGAGGGCTACACAGTCCAGGAATACGGCGAGCCGGATGCGTTCGGCCATCGCCGCAAAGCCAGCATCGCGGAGGCGCTGGCGGTCGAAATTGGAAAACGAACCAGCGAGGAGTGCATTGTCAGCGATCTTACTTACGATCTGCGCAGCGGCGAGCCCGACTTCGCCGACAAATTGATCGCCGCGACCTTCGGCAACATAGCCATGGACGCGGTGCTGACGGGCAAGAGCGGCGTGATGGCCGCGCTGGTGCACGGTTGCTATACCCTCGCGGCGATGCCGGATCCAAAACTGGGACCGCGCAAGGTAGATGTCGATATCATGTACAACACCGATCGGTATCGGCCCAAATATGCCCACAAAATGGGTCTTCCCATCTTTCTCACTCAGGCGTAGAATGACAACGCCAGGCGGCGCTTCGGAGATCCGCGCGTTCTTCAACCAGGCCGCCGCGGATGAGGAGCATTATCCATCTACCATCGATCCTCGCATCTACCACGTCAAACTGATCCTGGATATTTTGGCCGGTATTTCGCCCAGGCGCGTTGCCGATGTCGGATGCGGCAAGGGACGGTTTGCGCGAATCGTGAAAGATCGCCATCCATCGGCGTCCGTAGTTGCCCTCGATCTGGCGGAAGCGATGCTTACGCGCGTTCCCAAAGGGATCGAGCGAGTGGCGGGGAGCATGACGGCGCTGCCGCTCGCGACCGGCTCCTTCGATGCGGCCTACGCCACCGAGTCGCTGGAGCACGCGGTCGATATTCCGGCGGCCATCGCCGAGTTGGCTCGCATCGTGCGGCGCGGCGGACGAATCGTCGTCATCGACAAGAACGCGGAGGCGTGGGGCCGCCTGGAAACGCCCGAGTGGGAGCGCTGGTTCCACAGTAAAGAGCTCGAACGGCTGCTCAAGCGGCACTGCCGCCGCGTGAGCAGCCAGTTCATCTCCTACTGGGAAGATGTGGAGCCGGACGGCCTTTTTCTGGCCTGGGTGGCCGAAAAGTAGCCGTTATCGGCAGCGCACTGTGACAAACCAGTGCTTGCCGGCTCGATCCACCAGCATCAACAGCGGCTGCCTTCCGGCGGAATCCACGCTGGATTGAAAGCCGTCCACATCCTGCACGGGTTTGTGGTTGATCTCCTGGATCACGTCCCCGTGCTCCAGGCCGGCCTGCGCGGCCGCGCTGCCGGGATCGATCTCGGTCACGACGATGCCAGCGGCGTTAGTGGGTAGCTTCAGATGCTGCTTCACATCGTCGGAAAGCGGCCCGACCGAGGCTCCAAATTCCGGTTTGCTGGCTGCTTGCTTTTCGGGAGCGGTAAGCTCGTCGGCATCGTCCCGCGGCATCTCCGTAAGCGTGGCCACCTTTTCCAGTTCTTTTCCATCGCGGAGGACCTTGAGCTTCACCGTAGCTCCGGGAGACATTCGAGAGATATTCAAGCCCAGTTGACGCGAATCCGGGACGCTGGCTCCGTTCAGTTGGAGAATGATGTCCCCCGTGCGCAAATCGGCTTTGGCGGCGGGGCCGCCCGGCTCGACATCTCCGACAAGCGCCCCATGGGGTTCGCCGCCGACGTTGAACGATTTGGCGATCTCCTGGGTCACGGCCTGCGCCGACACCCCCAGCCATCCGCGAACCACTTTTCCGTTCCTTATGATTTGATCCATGACGCCGCGCGCCATCGTGGCCGGCACCGCGAATCCGACGCCCTGATTGCCGCCGCTGCCTCCGGTGAGAATGGCGGTGTTGATGCCGATAAGATCTCCGTTCACGTTCACCAGCGCTCCGCCGGAATTACCCGGATTAATCGCCGCGTCGGTTTGGATGAAATCTTCTAGATCTTCGATTCCCATCCCGCCGCGGCCAGTTGCGCTGACGATCCCCATCGTTACGGTTTGGCCAACGCCAAACGAGTTCCCGATCGCGAGCACGATGTCGCCAACTCCGACCTGTCCGGGCCCGGCGAACTCAGCCGTGGGCAGGCCCTTGCCATCGACTTTAATTACGGCCAAATCGGATTGTTTGTCGCAGCCGACTATTTTCGCGTCGTACTCGCGTCCGTCGAGCAGCGACACGCGAACTGCGTCGGCGCCGTCCACCACATGGCTATTGGTCAGAATGTATCCGTCGCCGGTGGAGATCACTCCCGACCCAACGCTGTTTTCCCGCATCCGATGAGGCAACTTTCCAAAGTTGCTTTCGAAGAACTGCCGGAATTGCGGATCGGAAAGAAGCCGTGGAGGCTTCATTACCTTTGAAGATGAGATGGTGACAACCGCGGGAAGAATTTTTCTTACGGCCGGCTCGAAGCCGCTTTGCAGCGAGACTTGTCCGTTGCCGAGGCTTGCGGCTAGCACAACGGACCGCCCGCCGAAGGAACCCACCCATTCTCCCAGCATTCCTCCCAGGAGGAATATCAGAGCTACCAACACGGGAATTCTTGCACGCGCACGCATATGTTTTTCCTTTCCTGTAAGGGCCGGCCGCGCGTTGCCGAAGCCATTTACAGAGCATCCTAACTGTTAGAGGAAGGGCCGTTCGGGCTTGTTTCGGGCGATGGGGCGCACGTTTTCGGACGTTGCGCGCGAGGCTGCGGAGCGTTCGTGACCGCCGCTAACCCGCGCGGAACCAAGAAGTTAGTTGGCGATGCTCAATAGCGCGGGCGCGCTGGCCACGCCCCCTACGGTCACAACCACGGGTTGCGCGCCCAAGGGCAGGCCGCTAGGCACCAGGATGTTGATCTGCACGACCCCGACCAAACCCGGCGGGATGCCGATGAACTGGATCGGCGCGGTAACGTTGCCTACCGTCACGGTGGTGTTTTGCGCCGGAACGGGCAACGACGCAAGTGGGGTCGGCGGCGACGGCGCTGCGCCCGTAGCGATGCCCGGCGATACCGCGCCCGCTCCGGTCACGTAAATGTCGATCACGTCCTGCGCTTTGGCCGACGGATGGTTTGCCACAGTGCCCGATGAATCCATAAAAATGCCTGGAGCAGAGGCTGTAATGGCGATCGATTGCGACGAAACGCGGCCGTTATTGTTCAGCGTCACAGTAGCGCCCGCGCCCACCGGCGTTTCGTATGGAATCTGAAGATTCACTTGTCCAGAAGATACATACAGCAGCGGCGCCGCCACGCCGTTCACGGTGGCCGCCAGGCCCGACATGGTGAGCGGCAATGGGATGGCGCTATCGAGTTGAGTCGTCTGCGCGAGCTGTGCCCCCCATAGGGTGACCAATTCGCCGGGAGCATAGCTCTGCTTATACGAAGCCGCGTTCGTCACCGCGCTCAGGCTGGGAGCGGCATTGGCGCCCTGGCCGGACGAACTTACGCCGATGCTGACGGAGGCCGAAGAGCCCGAATAAGACGCGGTGACGACGGCTCCAGACACCAGTTGAGATCCATTTACGACCAGGGTTGCCGTGGCCGCGCCGGCCGAACCAACGAGCGCAACCGAGCCCAGCACAATATTGCCGGCCGTGAACTCCACCGAACCCGTCGGAGTGGCGCCGTTCAACCCGACGACGCTCGCGATCAAATCGACGACGTCGGTGGCGGCTACGGAAGCCTTGCTCGTCACCAGCGTGACGGAAACATCCGAGGATGGAGGACCGGGAGCGCCCGCGCCGTTCCAGGCGCTGAAAAACTTCGCGACGTCCACCGAGCCGAGTCCGGTGGCCTGATCGTAGCCCACGCCCGCCGTATATCCGACCGGAGTCGCGGAGCAACCGGCACGGCTGCGAGGCGGGCACGCGACCGTCACGATGTTGTTGCCCGCGGTGATGTCGTGAAACGCCGAGGGAGCTGTCTGCGCCAGCGAATACAGGTTGGGATTTACGTTGCCCAAGCCCGGGCTCGACAAGTATTGGTTCAGCAGCGCGGCGACGCCGGCGAAAATCGGCGACCCGAAAGATGTTCCGCCGAAGCCTTGCAAGGCGCCGCCGCTGTAGACCAGATAGCTATCGTGCTCGTTAGAGGCGTTCAGCGCGATGTCGGGGACATGCCGGGCGTTGTCGCCTGGGACGCCTGGACCGGTCTGCCAGGACGGCTTCGGGAATAAAACGCTCGCGCCGCCGCCGGTTCCGTCGGGAGACCCCGCGGCCGCGCTATCGTTCCAGGCAATCTCCGGAATGTAAGAAAGCGCGGAAGCGCCCGTCGCGCTATTTGTCGTGTTCCAATACTGCCCCGATCCCTCCTGAAACTCCGTGCCCCCCACGCCCGTGACTTCGGGGATGCTGGCGGGAAGATCGACCGCCGCGCCGGGGTCTTCCGCATCGTTGCAGTCCGCGGCGCCGTTATCGCCGGAGGCTGCGAACCATGTGATCCCTTCCGCGTTCGCTTGCCGCGCCCAGTTCCGCATCGCCATGGCGTCCGCGCTGAACGTCTCCGGCTCGCAAGAGCCGTAGCTGATGCTCAGCACCGGCGCCAGTCTTTGATCGATGGCGTACTGCGCCGCCTGCATCACATCCGCCGCGTAAACGAACAGAACGTGCGCGCCGCGGGCCACCGCCCCCGACCATTCCACATCCAGGTGCGCTTCGTCCACGTCGTCCGTAACCACGCCGGGATCGCGCGAACCGGGGACCAGCAGAGTTTGAGGGTCGTTCGCGGGCAATCCATAGGCGCTTCGAAATTGCTGGACATTGGACAGGACGATTTGCGATTGTCCCACCACCGCAAGCGTCTGGCCGGCCCCGCTTAGACCCGCGCCATAGAGCGGCGCAATATCGTAGATCGTCGCCAGATCGTCGGGGACGACGTAGTGAGAGCCGGTGCGCGCCGACGTGTAATTGGGCGCGAGCCGATGAGCGAATGGCCGGGCGCGGAAATCGTGCAGGCCGCGAACCGCCGTCACGATGCCGGAAAACGCCGCTGGAATGGAGGGCTGAGTGGCGTTCGCGAAATGCAACTCGCCACTAACGAGATAGCGATTCAGCTCCGTGCCAAACGCGCTCTCCACCTGGGCCGCCGCGCCGTCGAATGCGATCCAATTATGGCCGCGGGCCACTGACGTCACGGTTAGGCCGTGGCTCTGAAGCCACGCGCCAATCTCCGCGATGTCCGCGTCGCTCGCTCCAAATCGCTGCGCGTACTCCTCGGGAGTGAGCCAGCGATGGTAGTTCGGCGAACCGGGCGTCCCCTGCTGGATGAGAAGCTGCTCGAGGTCCGCCTTTTGCGCAGCGGAAGGGGAGATTTCCAGAGTTAAATGCGTAAGCGTCAACGAAGGCGAAACGCGCCCCCGATCGAATTCGGGCCGCGCCTTGGGATGGATGTGCCCTATCAACGATACGCGCTCATTGTCCGCCGCCCGCCGTGCGATGCGGCTCGGCTGAGCGAGGAGGTTCACTGCGATTACACACAGAATGAATAAGATAGCTCTAAGACGCATTCGACAACTCGATACAATCGACGCCGGTTCGGGGGAAAGCGTTGCGGCTCTTGTTCACTTTGCATTCTGCGGCGGATGCAAAGCGGCGCGGGAAGGGAACAGTCTTCATCTTATCATCGGATGAATGGCTTCCCTTTTCGCCGGCACTTCCGGATTCGCATATCCCTCCTGGAAGCCGGACTTCTATCCGGCGAAGCTCCCGCAGAAGGATTTCCTGAAGTATTATGCGAGCCGGCTAAGCGCTGTGGAAATCAATTACACTTTTCGCCGCCTGCCTTCGTCTTCGACCCAGGAAAGTTGGGTGAGCGCGACTCCGGAAGGGTTTGTCTTCGCGCTGAAGGCGCACATGCGCATCACGCACCTGCTTCGGCTCAAGGAATCTGAATTCACCGACGTGTTCTTTCGCGCCATCGATCCGCTGCGCGCCACGCATCGGTTGGGACCTGTGCTCTTTCAATTGCCGCCCAATTTCAAGGCGGAGATCGCGACGCTCGCGGCTTTTCTGGAGAAGCTGCCCGCCGATATCCGATGCGCGTTCGAATTCCGGAACAAGACCTGGCTCGTGGACGAAGTTTACCGGCTGCTTGAAAAGCATGGCGTCTCGCTGTGCCTGGCCGAATCGGACAAGCTGGAAGTGCCCGAAGTGTTGACGGCGAGCTTTGTCCACGCCAGGCTGCGTAAGCCGGAATACTCCGAGGCGGATTTAGCCGAAATTTGTGAGCGCATCCGGCGGCTTTTGGAGGGCGGGCGCGACGTCTACGCCTTCTTTAAGCACGAGGAAACCGCGGCGGGGGCGCTCTATGCACAGAAGATCTTGGCCCAAGCCAGCCCGTCGTCCAGCCTTGCATCGTAGCGCTAAGAAAAACTCTTTCCGCGCGCAAGAAGCCGAGTGCCGGGGACGCTCGCTGCACGCTTCTTTCCAAAAGATCTCCTCAATCACCTTGACCGCGCCCGAACCGGCTGCGTTCTATAGATGTATACTGGTACCAGGAACGGGCAATATGAGTGGGCGCAAGCCCACTTTTTTGTTGCCCAAGTGAAAATCCCATGGCGGACCGAACGGCGGCCGTTGAGAAAATTCGGGAAATCGCGGAACGGGTGGCGGCGCGCGAAGGATTGGAAATCGTGGATGTCCAACTCCTAGGCGGCGGCGCGAGCCGCGTTCTGCGCATCGTGATCGACAAGCCGGAAGGGGTCGGCCATTCCGATTGCGAGTTCATTTCCCAAAATGTGGGCACGATTTTGGACGTGGAAGACGCGGTTCCCGGAGGCTCCTATACGCTGGAGGTCAGCTCGCCCGGCGTGGAGCGCAAGCTGTCCAAGCCGCAGGAATTCGAGCGGTTTTCCGGCAAGAAAATAAAAGTCGTGCTACGTCAGGCGGTGGAGGGCCAGCGCCATTGGGCGGGCCTCCTTAAGGGCATCGCCGAAGGAATCATCACTCTGGAACCTTCTCCAGGCAAGAGCCTGCGGTTCCCTCTCGATCAAGTGGAGAAGGCCAACCTGAAGTTCGAGTGGTAGTCCTCTAAACGAACCAAATTCAAAATATATGAGCACCCTGGGAACGATTTATCAGTCCATAGAAATCCTTAGCAAGGAAAAAGGCATCGATCCGAAAATAGTCCTGGACGCGGTGAAGGATGCGATGCTGGTGGCGGCCCGCAAGCAATTCCACACCGAGGAAGATCTGGTGGCGGAGTTGGACGAGCGAACCGGCGCCATTCAGATCTTCGGGCGGCGCCAGGTGGTGGATGCGGTGACAGACCCGCTCAAGGAGATCTCCCTCGAAGACGCCCGCGCCATCGATCCGAACGTGGAGGTGGGCGGCGAGATCCGGCAGCAGAAGAAGACCGAAGCGCTGGGCCGCATCTCGGCGCAAACGGCGAAGCAGGTGATTCTGCAAAAGGTCCGCGAGGCCGAGCGCGAAAATCTGTATTCCGAATATTCGGGACGCGTGGGCGAGTTGGTGACGTGCGTGATCAAACGGTCGGAAGGCCAGGATTTGATCGCCGATCTGGGCAAATCCGAGGCCCGGCTGCCGAAGAAAGAGCAATCGAAGCTGGAAAGCTTTAGCGTCGGCGACCGCATTCGCTGCGTCATCAAGAGCGTGGAAAAAGCCGGCAAGAACGCCGGTGTAATCGTTTCCCGCGCCGCGCCGGAGCTAGTGATGCGCCTGTTCGAGCAGGAAGTCCCGGAAATTTACGACAACACCGTCAGCATCAAGGGATGCGCGCGCGAAGCCGGCGAGCGCACTAAGATCGCCGTTTCCAGCCGGGACCGCGACGTGGATAGCGTGGGCGCCTGCGTCGGCATGAAGGGCATGCGGGTGCAATCCATCATCCGCGAATTGCGTGGAGAGAAGATCGACATTATCGAGTTCAACGAAGACCCGGTGGTGTTTGCCACTCACGCGCTCAGCCCGGCGAAGATATCCAAGGTGACTGTCATCGATCCGGTGGAAAAGCACATGGAGGTGATCGTCGACGATACGCAGCTTTCGCTCGCCATCGGCAAGAAAGGGCAGAATGTGCGGCTGGCGGCCAAGTTGCTCGGCTGGCGGATCGACATCAAGAGCGAGGAAGAGAAGCGCCGCGAAGTGGAAACGCAGATGGCGGCGCTGGTAGTGCCGGGCGCGCCCGTCTCCATCTTGGCGGATCACGGACTTACCGAAGAGGTCGAGGCCAAGCTTGTGGAAGGCGGCGTGGCGACAGTTGAAAAACTGGGCGCGATGACGCCGGAGCAGCTCCTGGAGGTCCCTGGAATCGAGCCTGAAATGGTGGAAGGCATCCAACAGGCGGTGGTGAGTTATTACGGCCAGTTCGAAAACGAAGCCGATCAGACCCCCGCCGATCAATCCTCCGCCGATGTGGACAATCAGCCCGCCGGTGGCGCCGCCGAGGAGACCGCGGCGGCCGCGAACAGCCCGGATACTCCGCCGGATCGGACGGAGGAAGCGCAAGAGCAATCTGTTACGATGGAAACTGAGAAGTTTTAAGGCTTTTTTCGAGCAAAGGAGCGCGATATCTTATAAACCGGCGTGGCGAAATAATCCGGCCGGCGAGCGATGGTATGAGCAAAATCCGCATCAACGAGTTGGCGCGCGAGCTGGAAGTTAAACCGAGCGTGATCCTGGACGTTCTCCCCGAGCTCGGCTTTCACGAAAAGAAGACGCATTCCAGCTCCCTGGACGACGATGTCGCCTTGGCCGTCCGCCGGCGGCTTTCCGGTCACGCATCCGGAAATGGTTTCGCTGTGGCCGAGCATGAGACGCACGTTCAAGCGCCGCCCGAGCATGAGCCTGAGCGCGAAGCCGTCCAGCATGTGCCTGAGCAAGCGATTGCGGAACCGGCGCCCCCGATTGCCGCCAAGCTAGAGCCGCCGACAGCTCCCGCGCCCGAACCGCCTGGCACAGCCGCCCTGAAAGACGGCGGCGAAACGCCCGTTCCTCCGAAACCCGTCGCGCCCATTCGTCCGCCTTTGGCGACTGGCCAGCCGGTCGTGCCGCCGCTGACGAGTCCGGCTCAAAAGGGCGCCGTGATTCCCTCCAGACCGGCGCCGCCGCCGCCGAAGCCGGGGCAGATTCTTTCAGGTCCGCGCCAACCGCTACCTCCAGGCTTAGCGGATATGCCGAAGCTGGCTCCGGGGACTCCCCGTGCAGCCAGTCCTGGGACGCCCATTGCGCCCCGGCCCGCTCCCCGCCCGCCTTCGGCGGTCAGTCCGCCGGCGCACGCGCCCGCTCCCGGCGCCGCGCCCGTGGGAGGAGGAGGGCCCCTCCGTCCGCCCGCGAAACCGAATCTCGCCGGACAGCCCGGAGTCAGGCCGGTGGTTCCTCCGCGGCCGGATCTTGTCGCGAAACTTGCGCAGCGCGGTCCCGGCGCGCCTGCTCCCGTGCCTCCACGGCCAGGCATGCCCAGCCGCCCCGCGATTCCGGTTCCGGGCCGTCCGATTTATACGGGGCCCGTTCGGCCCGGCCAGCCTCTCATGCGCGGTCCGGGCGCGCCCCCTGGACCTGGCGGGCGGCCTCTTGGGCCGGGCCGCAGCCGTGTTCATCCGACGTCACCTTTGCGCGCCGAGCCCGCCGCTCTACCGACCGACCCCGGCCGCCGTCACGCCACTAAGCCCGGGGCCCGCGACCGCCGCCGGGAGACCGAACAGGAAGAAGGACGCCTCCGTCCCGTGGCGAAACGTCACGTGGCCTTTGAGCCGCCGCCGGTGGATCGCGAGATCACTATCGCCGAAGGCATCACCGTAAAAGAACTGTCCGAGAAATTGAACGTCAAAGCGACGCTGGTCATCAAGCGGCTGCTCGACAAAAAAATCCTCGCCAACATCAACCAGACGCTGGACGTGAAGCTCGCTGAGGAATTGGCGCGCGATTTCGGCGCCTCCACCAACCAGGTCAGCTACGAGCAGGAGACTACGCAAGAGATCGAACAGAGCGAGGTCGAAAAGGACCGAGAGAAGCGGCCGCCTGTGGTAACCATCATGGGCCACGTCGATCACGGAAAGACTTCTCTGCTCGACGCCATCCGCCTGACCAACGTCGCGGAAGGCGAAGCCGGCGGCATCACGCAGCATATCGGCGCCTATCACGTCGAGAAAAACGGAAGAACCATCGTCTTCATCGATACGCCGGGTCACGAGGCGTTCACGCGGATGCGCGCCCGCGGCGCCAAGGTCACCGATATCGTGGTGCTGGTGGTGGCCGCCGACGACGGCGTTATGCCGCAGACTCTCGAGGCCATCGACCACGCCAAGGCGGCCGGCGTTCCGATTATCGTCGCGATCAACAAAATCGACAAGCCCGACGCTCAGCCCGACCGCATCAAGCAGCAGCTTGCCGACCGCAATCTGCTGGCCGAGGATTGGGGCGGCGACACGGTGATGGTTCAGGTTTCGGCCAAGGCTAAAACGAATCTCGACCTGCTCCTGGAAATGATTCTGTTGGTGGCCGATTTGCAAGACCTGAAGGCGAATCCTGCGCGTCCGGGAATGGGCACGGTGCTCGAGGCGCAGCTCGATCGTGGACGTGGTCCCGTGGCGACGGTGCTCATCCGCAACGGCACGTTGCACGTCGGCGATTATTTCATCTGCGGCTCGGTTTTCGGCAAGGTGCGCGCGATGTTCGACGATCGGAGCCAGCCGGTGCGCGAAGTCGGGCCGTCCATGCCCGCGGAGGTGTTGGGCCTGGAATCGCTGCCCGATGTCGGCGACACGGTCCAAGTTGTCACCGATACCGCCAAGGCCAAGCAGATCGTGATCTATCGCGAGGGCAAGGCGCGCGAGGCGGCCATGTCCAAGACTAACCGCATCACGCTCGATCAGTTGCATGAGCAGCTCAAGGAAGGCGAAACCAAGGAGTTGAACATCATCCTGAAGACGGATGTGGGCGGCACCGCGGAAGTCATCAAGGACACGCTCGAGAAACTTTCGAACGACAAAGTCAAGATTCGCGTGCTGCATTCCGGCGTCGGCGCCATCACTGAAACCGATGTGCTGCTGGCTTCCGCTTCGAACGCAATCATCGTCGGCTTCAATGTGCGGCCGGAGCGAACCGCGCAAGTCACCGCCGATCAGGAAAAAGTCGACGTGCGCCTGCACACGATCATTTACGAGCTGGCTGACGAGATTAAGCGCGCCATGACCGGATTGCTGGAGCCGGTGTTCAAGGAAGTATACAAGGGCCGCGCGCGGGTGCGCGAGGTGTTCCGCATCAGTAAAGTGGGCAACGTGGCCGGCTGCATTGTCGACGACGGCGTGCTGACGCGCAACAGCGAGATCCGGCTGCTGCGCGACAACGTGGTAGTCCATACCGGCAAAATCGAATCGTTGAAGCGTTTCAAGAACGACGCCAGCGAAGTCAAATCCGGGTTCGAGTGCGGCGTATCCCTCGCCAATTTCAATGACATCAAGCCCGGAGATGTGATCGAGGGGTTCGTCACCGAGCGCGTCGCTCACGAGGTTTTCGCCTGATTCGTCCGTGCCCTCCATCGGAGTGATCACTTTCGAGCTGAGGCTCGAAGACTCGCTTTCGCTTAAAGACAAGCGCCATTACGTGAAAGGCCTGAAGGACCGGCTTCGCAAGCGCTTCAACGTCGCGGTGTCGGAGATCGGCTATCAGGATTCGTGGCAGCGAGGTTTGGTGGCCGCGGTGACAGTCTCCGGGGACCACGCGCGGGCCGAACAGATTCTGCAACTGGTGGAGCGAGAGGCGGCTCTGGTGCTGGGTCCGCTGCTGGTGGACGCGACGACGGAGTGGCTGGCGTAGGGGCAGGCCGCCATCGGTTTGAGGAGTTGCTCTTCTTGAACCTCGTGAGCTGCTTACCGGCCGGAAGGGGCCGGGCGTGTTTCGACGCGCTATGATGGCCCCCTAGCGTGGTTCCATGGCCCAACAAGCTTCCAACTCTCCCGCTCTCGCAGCCGTATCCTCATCTTCGCCCGGCCCCGCGCAGGCGCGGGACGTGGCGCATCGTCATTTAGTCCTACTCCTGGCGCTATTCGCCGGCAGCGGATGCGCGGCCCTGATCTACGAAATCGTTTGGTTTCAATTGTTGCAACTGGCGATCGGCTCGTCGGCGGTCTCGCTGGGAGTGCTGCTCGGAACGTATATGGGAGGAATGTGCCTGGGAAGTCTAGCGCTTCCCAAATGGATCTCGGCCCGGCAGCATCCCTTGCGCGTGTACGCGACCCTCGAGGCCGGAATCGGCGCGCTTGCCGTCCTGGTTCTGCTTGTCGTTCCTTTTCTCGACCGCATCTACGCTGCGATTGCGAGCCACGGATTGCAGGGGATTACTCTTCGCGCCGCCCTCGCGGGAGTCTGCCTGCTTCCGCCGACATTGCTTATGGGCGCTTCGCTCCCGGCCCTGGCGCGGTGGGTGAAATCGTCTCCGGAAGGCGTTTCCTGGCTCGGATTCCTCTACGGCAGCAATATCGCCGGCGCCGTATTCGGCTGCCTGCTGGCCGGATTCTATTTGCTGCGCGTTTATGACATGCGGGTGGCGACGTTTGCCGGCGCCACCGTCAACTTCGCGGTCGCATTCGTTAGTTATCTGCTGGCGAACAGAACGCCGTACGACGACAAAGCCGGCGAGCATCCGGTCTCGGAGGTTTTTCCAGTCGGGAGGCCGCGGACGGCGGCAGCGCCGGTTTACATGGCCATCGCCCTGTCCGGAATGACGGCGCTGGGCGCGGAGGTGGTCTGGACGAGGCTTCTGTCAATCATGATCGGCGCCACCGTCTATACTTTCTCGATTATTCTCGCTGTCTTTTTGATCGGATTGGGCATTGGCAGCGCCCTGGGCAGCGTGGCGGGCCGTCGGCGTCCGCGCGCCGCGCTGGGCTGGTGCCAATTGCTGCTCGCCGCAGCCATTTTCTGGACTGCGTACGCGCTGTCCGATTCGCTCCCGTACTGGCCCATCAATCCTTTCCTGACTTCGAGCGCCTGGTTTAATTTTCAAGTCGATATGGCGCGCTGCCTGTGGGCCGTGCTTCCACCGGCGATTTTCTGGGGCGCGAGCTTCCCTCTCGCTTTGGCCGCCGCGGCATCTCCGGGGCAGGATTCGGGGAGACTGGTGGGAACGACTTATGCCGCCAACACGATCGGCGCGATTGCGGGAGCGATCGGCTTCAGCATCTTGTTCGTTCCATGGATCGGATCGCGCGATTCCGAACGCCTGCTAATCGCAATTTCCATTGCCGCCGCGATCGTTGTGCTGGTCCCCGCGATCCGCGCGAAAAGCGCGGTGGCGCTCGCCGCCGCGGGCGCGATCGGGATTCTAATGATGTCCAGAGTCGACGATGTGCCGTGGCTCGCCGTAGCCTATGGCCGGCGAATGCTGACCAGCACGGGCGTGGGGGCGCCGCTCTATCGCGGCGAAGGACGCGACGCGTCGATCGTGGTTTCGAAGACCGACGGCGGCGCGATCTATTTCCACGTCAGCGGCAAAGTGGAAGCCTCCACGGAGCCTTTCGATATGCGGCTTCAGCGCATGCTCGGGCATCTGCCCGCGCTGATTCACCCGGACCCGAAGTCCGTGCTGATCGTGGGTTTTGGCGCCGGCGTTACCGCCGGAACCTTTGTCGTTCATCCCGAGGTGCAAAAGATCCGTATCTGCGAAATCGAAAAGCTAATCCCGCCCACCAGCACTCGTTATTTCAATATCCAAAATTACAATGTGTTGAACGATCCGCGAACGCAGGTTGTCTATGACGACGCCAGGCATTATGTATTGACGACGGACCAGAAATTCGACATTATTACTTCGGATCCGATTCACCCCTGGGTGAAAGGTACAGCGACTCTCTATTCCAAGGAATATTTCGAGATTTGCAAACGGCATCTGAATCCGGGCGGCGTGGTCACTCAATGGGTGCCGCTTTACGAAAGCGATCCTGAAACGATCAAAACCGAGTTGGCGACATTCTTCGACGTTTTCCCCAACGGGACGATTTGGGCCAACGACATCAACGGCGAAGGTTACGACGTGGTGCTGCTCGGCCAGAATGGCGGCGGGAAAATCGACATGGATCAAATGCAGCGGCGAATCGACCGAAACGGGCGGCTAGCCTCGTCTCTTAGCGAGGCGTCTTTTAAATCGGCGGCCGATCTGTTGAGCACCTACGCGGGCCGCTACACCGATCTGAAGCCCTGGCTCGCCGGCGCGCATGTGAACACGGATCTGGATCTGCGTTTGCAATATCTAGCCGGCATGGGTCTGAATTACAACAACGCCGACGCGATCAAGCGGGAGATTGCGCGATACGCTCAGTATCCCGGCGGCCTGTTCACGGGATCGCCCGATCTGCTGCGCCAGGTGCAATTCGCCGCGGCTCCGCGCTAGTTAACGTGTAGGCAAGCTTCAGCTTGTCCTTCCTCGGGGCGTGATCGAATTCCGTTCGCACCGGCGTGAGCGCGCGCCTGGGGGCGGCCATAGCGATATTTCTCCCTCAGCTTGAGGTTTTAATCCCCTTCGCGTCGGGGCGAGCGCTCGCGCTCTGGGCTCCCTATCCTACTGGAAACCAAGTCTTTATGCAAGCCTTTTGCGACACCGGAATTATGAACTTCACTTACAGCCTCCGCACCTGGCCGCCCGACGTCTCGTATCGCGCCTGAAACCGCAGCACATCGTCCGCTTCGGGGTTTACGAGCAGCAGCCGTATTTTTACATTCCCGCGGCGTTCGGGAGATCCGTACCATTCGCGGAAACCGGCCAGAACCGACGAGAAGGTCACCCCCAAATAGAAGTATTCCTTTCGAACGGAATCCAAGACTGCCGTGTTCTCTCGCGTCCGAAATTCCGCATAATATCTGTGAATCCCGGAGAAAAACAGGCTCAGCCTGCCCTTCTGCAACTCAAATGCGGCTGTGGCGAGCGGGAGGATAATGGCGCAAGCGACTACCAAGGCTCGCCAGCGAGTATCCCACGCGGGAATCACCCCTACTACGCTCGCCAACGAGCCGACAATCGTAAACCATACGACTGTTCGAAGCTGTTGAAGGTCCATGTTCTCCGACTCCGATGGACTTTGAAGATGTTATCACATCCGAAACCGGGGCGGCGCCAAAAATTACCTCATTTGTGCAAGAAAAAACTCAATCCAGTCAATATATTGCCTCTTTGTCCCCAACGCTGAGCTCGTTTCCTTTGATATACCTCAATCATGAAGAACTCTCTCCACCCCGCCGACCTCCTCACGCTCCCCCTCCATTCCGCCCCCGCCCCCGGCGTCCTCACTCCGCTCCAAAAGCATCTTGAAGACGCCCAACTCCGCCGCCAATTCGTCCACGCCTGCCAGGACAATCGCGCCGCTCTCGACCCCGTCCTCCGTGCCCACCTCGGCCTCGATCGCCCTGAAAATCCGTAACTCGTTTTCAGTCCTCCCTCAGCCTCATCCGCAGCCCATACCCGCGCATTCCCGCCCGGGTCCTCCTCATCCCCAGCCTCTCCCCCAGCCGCAGCACAAAAAACATCAGCGCCTCGTCCTGTTCGCTGATTTCCACTCGGCCCCTCCGCTCAAACGCCCCCCGCTCCAAGCAGCACCCCATATCGAGCCGAATGTCGGACAGCGCCGAACGCAAATTTTTCGCGAACGTCCTGGCGGGCCATACCGACCCCGCCGCCAGCAGTCCCGTCAGAATCCGCCGCGGATGCGCGCCCGTCTGCGCGCGCGTCAAGGACCGCACCGAATCCGCCTTCTCCGCGGCTTCCCTCAGCCACTGCCGCGAAAACGTCGGCTTCACTTCGAACACCGCACGAACGCTCTCCGCCGGAAGGTGCATCCCCGATGCGTGTGGAAACAGCACCGGCCAGGCGAACTGATCGAATATCGCGATATCGATTTGCCGCGATCTTCGCCCCTCGCGATCCATCACAAACGCCGGCGCTGCCCGGTACCTCTTGGGCAAATAACGGTCGAACATCTCCAGCCAATGCCCTTCCGCAGCCCTGCCTGCCGACGAAGCGTGCTCGAACAGGCGACCCACCCGAAACTCTGCAAGCATCTCGTCTTGCACGCGCCGGAAAACCTCCGTCAAATCGATATTCCGGGAATCCCTTCGGCGCGGCATAAGCTTCTCCGTTTACGAGGCTACGCCCGAAAACAGCTTCTCCCCCGCCGTCCGGCTCCTAAGATATTGATTCTTAAAGAATCAATATTTGTTTCCGCCCACACTTGCCTCCGCTGGGCACCACGCGCTACAATTGGACTCGTAGCCGGGGTCCGCTCCCCGGGTCGGTGCAAAAAAGTTGGCGCTGGCTCTTGCGCGGCGGACGAAGGTTTGGTAGATTAGCAGATAGCGGTTTGGAGCGCTTCCATTCTGCAGGGTGAGGCAGGCCATTCAGGCCGCCCTTTTCTGAAAGTAGTTCTTTTCAGATTCCCAGTTTTTACGGGCGTGGACACGGGCTTGTAAGTCTCCCGCGCTCTAAAATCGTGACGCGCGTAGCGGTGTTGGCGCATCAGTATTGTGCTACAGGCATGGCTGATCGGGCGCTGACGAATACGATAGGCGCTGAACGGCACAAGTTTCGAGGCGGCATCGGCGGGCCTTCTTTTGGATCGTCCGTCCGTATGCGCGGATCTTTGACAATCTGGTTGGACGCGAAAGCAGTTCTTCAGAGCCGCGACCGCAAGGAGGCGGTTTGGGGGCTGCGAGTAGAAGCAATTCGTCAGTAAATCTGAGTTTCAATCCGGAGCGGCGCAGATCGCAAGATTTGCGCACAATCTAAAGGTTCAAACGAGAGTTTGATCCCGGCTCAGAATCAACGCTGGCGGCGCGCTTAACACATGCAAGTCGCACGAGAAAGAGGGAGCAATCTCTTGAGTAAAGTGGCGTACGGGTGAGTAACACGTGGATCATCTACCTCTTGGTGGGGAATACCCCCGGGAAACTGGGGACAATTCCGCATAAGTTCGTAAGAAGAAAGCCGAAAGGCGCCGGGAGAGGAGTCCGCGGCTGATTAGCTTGTTGGTAGGGTAATGGCCTACCAAGGCGAAGATCGGTAGCCGGCCTGAGAGGGCACACGGCCACACTGGCACTGAAACACGGGCCAGACTCCTACGGGAGGCAGCAGTGGGGAATCTTGCACAATGGGGGAAACCCTGATGCAGCGACGCCGCGTGAGCGATGAAGCCCTTCGGGGTGTAAAGCTCTTTCG
>DATBID010000066.1:0-12196 GCA_036557125.1 Bryobacteraceae bacterium
CCTCATGAAAACCGTCGTTGGCGCTATCGCGAAAGAACGGCGGCTGATGGCTGTAAGCGCGCTGATAAAAGTTGTGGCCCAGCTCGTGGTGAATGGTGAGGAAATCTTCGCCGGTGATATCGATGCACAATTTGAGGCGCAGGTCATCAGCATAGTCTATGTCCCAGGCACTCGCATGGCAGACGACCTCTCGATCGCGCGGCTTCAGAAACATCGAGCGGTCCCAGAAGCTTTGGGGCAGCGGGGCAAAGCCCAGCGACACGAAAAAGTTTTCGCCGTACTTCACCATCTGTTTCCAATCGGTGTTGCGCTGTTTCAGCAAGGCCGTGAGGTCGTAACCCGGGTCTGCATTTGCGGGGGCCAGCAGCGGGTAAATATTGTCCCAATCCTGTGCCCACATGTTGCCGAGCAAATGCGCGGGGATGGGGCCGTTTGCCGGAACGATATCGCCGTATTTCTCGCGCAGCCGGGCGCGCACGTACGCGTGCAGCGAAAGATAGAGAGGGCGCACCTGCTCCCACAACCGGTCCAACTCGCGCGCGAAACCGTCGGGCGGCATATCGTATTTCGAGCGCCACATCGCTCCGGTGTCTTTGAATCCGAGCTGTTGCGCGCCCTTGTTGGAGAGGTCCACGTAGCGAACGAAATCCTTGCGCATCGGCCGCGCAATAGCGTGCCAGCCGGTCCACGCATCGAGCAATTCGCGGGCATTGCGGTTTTCTGCCATGATCTTGCTCAACTCTTCCAGGTCTTTGCAGTTCTGCGCGCCGGAAGCAGCCGGTTGGCAATATTTGCCCTTACCGTAGAGGCCCTCCATGCCGGAGGCGATGCGAGTGAGTTCTTCGCTTTCCTTAGGATCGGAAGGGGTAGCCAGCGTGAGGGAGAGCTTCAGCAGTTTGATTTTGCGCGCGGTGACAGGGTCGAGCTTCAGCCCATCGAAGCGCGTGGCCTCTTTGGCATACTGCACAGTGGCGTTGATAGCGCGTTCGTCCAGCTTCGCGGCGACGATTTCGCTATCGTCCGTGATGTAGGTGTCTTTGATCCAGTCCGCGCGGCCGGAATCGATATCGAGCTGCAGCAACTTCTGCTCGGCATTATCGATGAATTTGCGGGCTTCCTCCGGTGTAGGTTTGCGGTCTGCGCCGGCCAAAGCGGCGGCGAGCAGCGCGGAAAAGGCAATCACGCGCGTAGTCATGCCTTTCACAATAGCAAACGAGTTTTGCGCAGGCGCGAACCGCGTGCTAGCATCGGAATATCCACGTGACCTAGCGGGGACGTAGTTCAGTTGGTTAGAACGCCGGCCTGTCACGTCGGAGGTCGCGGGTTCGAGCCCCGTCGTCCCCGCCATTCCTTTCAATCACTTAGCTTTTGGATTTGGCCTTCGAACGGCCCGTGTGAAGTAGGTGTGAACTGGACGCACCGTTTATCTGCGCCTCCTTCAGCACCCCCCGCAATCAGGTCTACCCGTTCTCCGCTTCAGTTCTTCGCGGAGGTGCTGGTATCGGCGCAAACCCCGGCTCTTGTGACTGGTCAGCAAGCTGATGATGTTATCTTCAACGCCGGCGCTCGTGAGCGTTGATGCGGTGAAGTGACGCAGGTCGTGGATTCGAAGGTTCTCTACCCCGGCGAGCTTCGCAATGCGCCGGAAGCGCTTCCCCATATCCCATGCATACGGCTTCTTGAAATCCCCTTTGAAGCGTGGATTTGGTTTGCGGGGAAGACGTATTCGTTCCTGCCAAAGCTGGGGAGCGGGTTCGAACGGGAATTGCGGCGGGGGTCACGCTCAGCATGAAAAACATGTTCGGGATCGTGCCCGGGATGAAGTACGGATGGCCAAAAAATGTTCTGCACTGGCACGGAATCCATGAAAGCATTCTGGACATTTGCGCTACCGTTCCGATTCATTTCGTGATCGCCGACGGGGTCGAAGCGATGGAGGGAAACGGCCCGTTGCAGGGAGAGGTTCGCCAACTGAATCGGATCGTTTTGGCGGACGATCCCGTGGCAGCCGATGTGACGTGTACGCGCCTGATGGGCCTCAACCATCGAGCCATACGGCACCTTTAGGAGGGCAGCCATTTTCTCGGCAATGCAAACCCGAATCGGATCGTGATGATGGCGGCGCCAATTTCGAAATCCACTGAGCCGTTTAAGGTGCTGCCGAACTTTCGGTATCTGCTGGCGAGCGGATGAGGAATAGATTGGAATCTACTCATTTGGCAGGATTTGGCGTACAGCTTGCATTCCCCTCATGTCCTTGCAGAACCATAGAATAGAACCAGATGGCAGTTGCAACGAAGCCGATCACAGCCGCGGAGAGGGCCAAGCGAACTCGAATTTACCAGGAGGCATTGGCTTCCGTGTGCCTGGAAGGATTCGAACTCAATGAGCACTCGAAGGCCCTATACAAGCGGTACATCGATGGGGAATTGACGCTGGCCGAGGTGGGACAAGCGATCATTGAGCTCAACAACCGAGAGTTCGGATCCGTATCTGTACCCCGGCACAACCGTCCTCAGAAATCTTCGCGGTCTCACTGATCCACAAGATCTCGCGGAGCTCGAGGCTCGAAGCACGCATCGGCGTCTCGCCGAAGGGCGCGATGGGACTGACGCAATTGACGCCGGCCACCGCAGAACATTTTGGGGTAGCGCATCCGTTCTACATTCACGAAAACATTCGCGGCGGTGTTGCCTATCCGGCCGAACTCATTGGCGCATTTCGCGGGGATCTCCGCCTCGTGACGTCCGCGTATGTCGCCGGCGAGCGCCCGGTTATGGCCAGGGGCGTGGATTATTCCTCGCCAGAGGTTTCATGTACGTACGCCGCGCGTGGCGGCGCGATATCGCGCCGAATTGAAGCAACGCGGAGGGAGGTCACAATGAATTGGAAGCGCTTTGCCGTTACGATCCTTATGGTCGGGGCCATCTTGATGCCATAGGGGCCTGGAGATGGCCGTGGTGCCCGGTAAACTGGCGCTGGAGCGCCAAGCCATGGGGCTGCCCCATTGAATTCCTGTGCCCGTTTTCGATATGTTCCTGAAACGCGTTACGGACAGACACCTCTAGTTGGCGCCGCTGCCGGTATGTGAAGCACTGATGCTGCGTCTAATCCGGGCATCGCCGAGCCCTAATAGCAGCGAGATGCTCGTTGGTTTATCCGCATCAGCAGTGGCTGTGAGGTTTGTCTGTTCCGATAGCTGGCAGATGGGGCCGTGAATTGCTTTGAAGCGGAGAGGAGGCGATCTTATGAAAGGCATGCTTGTGGCAGTGATCGTTGCCGGCTGCGGTTGGGGAACCGTCCGGCTGACCAATGTCACCTACTATCGTGACGTGCTTCCGATTTTGCAAGAGCATTGCTTGAGTTGCCACCGCCCCGGTCAAGTCGCACCCATCAGTTTCCTCTCATATAGGCAGACGCGCCCGTGGGCTGAGGCAATCGCGCACGTTGTCATTACCGCGAAAATGCCGCCCTGGATAGGAGCGATGCCGTTCGAGCACGAGCGCGGATTGTCGCTCCAAGAGATCGACACCATTGAGCAATGGGTGAGGGAAGGGGCTATACCAGGGGACCCGAAGGACGCGCCGCCACCGGTTTTTGAGGATGAGGCCAGAGCGCGCCGCGCTGCCTTACTCTATGAATCGCGTAATGGAAAATTCCCAAGCCGCGCTGAGTGAAATCGCTCAAGGGTTGGGTGATTTCGCGCAGCTAGTAGTGCGGTCAGCCATGAAAATTCTTTCTACCTCTTGAACTGGAGACAAGATGTGGATTCTCGTGAAGCGGACACTATATTGCGCCTTGTTGCTCGGAGCAGTCACCGGGGCGATGAGGTTCAGCCATGTGCTGCGAGTCGTGGCGGCGCGTTCGGGGGGACTTGGCCCGCACGACAAGGCTTATTACAGGAACCCGCAGGAAGTGCAGTTCGTGCGTCCGGGTCTGACAATCAATATCGCTTCCGCTAAGATCGCCTCTGATGGGACGGTCAGCGTGAATTTCCAGATCACCGACGCTCCTCGCGCGGGAACAGCCCCACAGCCGTTAGATATCGATGGCATTAATACTCCCGGCCCGATTTCGTTGAATTTCCTCATCGCCTACATCCCCAACGGGCAATCGCAGTACATGTCGTACATAACGCGTACCGCTACCGCTGCCAGTGGCGGAGCCACCGCCACCCAGGCTGCCGGCGAATCGATGACCTCCGGCACACTCACTACTGTCACTCAAGGCGAATATGTCTACACCTTCCACAACAAGGCTCCTACCGGATTCGACCCCATGGCGACGCATCGCGTAGGTATTTACGGCTCCCGCGACCTGAGTGAATTCGACATGGGAACCAACTACGACGATTCCACCTTTGATTTCGTGCCTGCGGGTGGAACACCAGTACCGCGCGACATCGTGCGCACTGCCGATTGCAATAGTTGCCACGATTCCCTGGCCGCCCATGGCGGCTCGCGCAAAACGGTAGGTCTCTGCATCATGTGCCATACGCCGCAAACTTCTGACCCCAATACCGGCAACACCTTGGACATGAAGATATTCATTCATAAGATCCACGATGGGTCCGGTCTGCCCAGCGTCCAGGCCGGTACACCGTATCAAATCATCGGCTTCCAAAACTCGGTGAACGACTGGTCTACAGTGGTATACCCGGCGGATGTGCGACGTTGCCAGACTTGCCACAACCCTAAGAACGGCGCGGCGCAGACGAATGCTTGGCTCACTACGCCCACAGCAGCCGCTTGCGGCTCATGCCATGACAATGTCCATTTCGCGTCCGGCCAGAATCATCCCGGCGGGCCTCAGGTCAGCGATAGCCTATGCTCCACGTGCCACATTCCGCAAGGCGATTTGCCGTTTGATGCCTCGATCATGGGCGGACATACCATCCCCGACCAAGCCCCGGGCATTCCGGGCATCAACTTCACGCTGGCGAACGTGGCGAACGGCGTCGCCGGAAAGGCTCCGACGGTAACGTTCACCGTGCGAGACAACAACGGCAACGGAATCCCCATGAGCAACTTCTCGAACGGGGGCTCCCTCTCGTTGACCATGGCTGGACCTACTTCCGACTATGGCTACACCAGCTTCGGTTCGGACGTGACCACACCCGGATATGTAACCGAAAGCGTGGCAAAGACGGCGCAGTGCTCTCCCGATGGCACCTGTTCGTACACGTTTATGCACAGCATTCCTTCCAATGCCACCGGAACTTATACCATCGGCATCGAAGGGCGGCTTCCCATTACCTTGCTGCCGGGAACGACTTCGGCGACCAGCACAACCTATGCCGGTTTCAATCAGGTACTCGACTTCTCTGTCGATGGATCGCCAGTGACGCCGCGCCGCACTATCGTGCAGTTGGCCAACTGCGAGGGTTGTCATTCCTATCTTGAAGTGCACGGCGGCTTGCGCAATAACGTAGAGTACTGTGTGCTCTGCCACAATCCGAGTAACACGGACGTCGCGACCCGTGCCAATGCGCAAGTTCCCGCCGATAAGGCCGCGCCGCCACAGGGGATCAACTTCGATTATATGATTCATCGCATTCACCTTGGAGCAGACCTGCCAACATTCGCGCGATCAACCTACGTGATCGTGGGCTTCGGCGGCAGCCATAACGATTTCGGCGCCGCCTTTGCTGCGCTGCCCGCCAACAGCCCCATTCCCAACACTGGCGTCCGCTACCCGGCTATGGACAATACGGGCAACACACAACACGTGGCCGCCTGCTACATGTGCCATGTGAACGGCTCCGAAGCCGTGCTGCCGATTGGGAAAAATGCGGTGACGAACCCTTCAGCTCCGCTGAATCCAGCGCCTGCTGTGACGTCAGCCTGCACCAGTTGCCACGCACTCAACTCGGACTTCGCACACGCAGTGGCGAATACCGATCCGACGTTCGGCGAAAGCTGCAACATCTGTCATGGCACGGGCGCAGCATACAGTGCCACCGCGGTACACGCGCAATAACGCGCCATGCGAAACAAGCCGCTGCTTGCGGCAGCCGTTCTTCTCGCGGTCTGCCGAGCCAAAGCACAGAATAATCAGCCCGCGCCGAATCAACCGCTTCAATACGTGGGATCGGAAGTCTGCCAAGGCTGTCACGAAGACATCTTTAAAGCGTTCGCCAAGAACCCGCATCACTTGGTGGAAACCGACAAGAAATACAAGCATGTGAACGATGCCTGCGAATCCTGCCATGGTCCAGGCAGTAAACACATCGAAACTCTCTCTGCTACCGATATCCAGCAGCCGGCAAAGCTGCGGGCTGTCCAGGCCGATCGCATCTGTTTGAGCTGTCATCAGAATCAGTCTACTCACGTGGGCCGGCTCACCAGCAGCCACGCCAAAAACCAAGTGAGTTGCACGGCATGTCACAAGATTCACGGTGCTCCCGAGCAGTTGGTGGCGCGGCAAGCCTCCAACATTAACGAGCAGTGCTCAGGCTGCCATACCGATGTTTGGGCCAGCTTCCAACGGCAATATCGCCACCGGTTGCCGGAGGGCGCCATGTCCTGCGTGGATTGCCACAATCCGCACGGTAGCGTGCTCCCGTATGGCATGCTGCAAACTTTTCGCGGAAACGAACCCGGGTGTTTCAACTGCCACGGCGATCTGGCCGCGCCCTTTGTGTACGAGCACGCGCCGGTTCGGTTGGAGGGCTGCATGGCCTGCCATCAGCCGCACGGGTCGGCCAACCCGAGGATGTTGACGCGGGCGCAGGTGCAATACGTTTGCCTGGAGTGCCACGCCAATCCGCCCCTTCGCTCGCCGAACGCCGCCGCCTTCGGACCGCTTGGAACCGTGCCCCCGTCGTTCCATGATTTGCGCAGTCCGCGCTTCCAAAACTGCACCACCTGCCATCAGAAGATACACGGCTCTTATGTCAATCCGGAGTTGCTGCGATGAGATACCTGGCGGCCTTCCTTTTGGCGGCACCGCTTGTCGCGCAAGACACACAACAAGCCGCGCAGCAGACGCAACCGCCCGCGCCCGCGGCGAAAGCCGCATCTCCGGCGCCTCCCACGGAAGAATGGCTCACCGGCAATATCGATCTGGGCTTCCGCTGGGTATCGGGAATCGGCGGCAGCGTGCCTACGTATCGCACGGTTGTGAACCAGCGTCAGGATTTCGAACTGTTCGGTGCCGATTTCACGATTCAAAACCCCAAACATCGCTGGTTCGACCGCATTGACGCAAACGCGTACGGTTGGGGGAGCGAGCCGTACAATACCGCTCACGTGGACGCCCGCAAACTGGGCATCTACGATTTCACCTTCGATTACCGCAATATCGCTTATTTCAACGCGGAGCCGTCATTCGCGAATCCGTTTGCGCCGCTAGGTTTTAATCAGCAATCCTTTGACACAAGGATTCGCTCGCTCACTTCGGAACTCGATCTGCACACCGGCAAGAACATCGTGCCCTACCTCGCTTTCGACCGCAACTCCCAGAACGGCAGTGGGATCGACACCTGGGTGCTCGGCGCCACTAATCAATTCCCGGTGCCCGCTCTGTTTCGCGAATCAACCCAGAACTACCGCGCGGGCGTACGATTCGAATATTCCAAGTTCCACGTAACTCTGGAACAGGGCGGCACGACCTTCAAGAACGACGACGAATCCTCAAGCAACATCCTGAATTACGGCGACCTGACTACGCCGCTCCTCGGGCAGTCCATTTCACTAAATAGCTTGAGCGAACTCTACGGAATTCGTGGCGACGCGATCTACAGCCGGGGCCTGGTAACGGCCACCCCTTATCCCTGGCTGACCTTAAGCGGCCAGTTCCTGTTCAGCCAACCGCGGGTGGATGTTCACTTCACCGACAACGCGGCCGGCAATCTGCTATTGCTGACCGAGCTACTCTTCTATAGCGGACAAACCGACCTGGCAACCGGCGCCGCCAAGCAGCCGCACGTTACTTCCAGCGCCGGCGGGGAGATTCGCCCATTCCGTCGTATGCAAATTATTGAATCCTGGATGACCGACCGGTATCACGATTCCGCGCTCGGAATTTTGTCAAGCTTCTATTTCGCCAGCCCTCCAACCGTGCCGCCCCCGCCGCAGACCACTGCTAATGCCGAAACACAGATCGTAAACTACAACCAGAACGCAGTGAACGCGATCTACGAGGTGACCAACCGAATCACTTTGCGCGGCGGTTACCGGCGCGTTTGGGGAAATGCCACCGTGGCAGCCGGCGTTCTGAGCCAGACCGGCTCGTTCGCAACCGGCAACCTGGACCGCAATGTAGCACTGGCGGGCGCGACGCTCCGCCCGTGGGACAAGCTGCGCCTCAACCTGGATTATGAGGGTGCCTCCAGCGACCAAGTCTACTTCCGCACAAGCCTGAACGATTACCAAAAGGGACGGGCCCGGGCGCAATATCAAGCCACCCCCTCCCTGGCTTTCACTGCGAACTTCTTTGTGCTGAGCAACCGCAACCCCGCCCCGGAGGTGAACTGGTATTTCCTGAGCCGCGACAATTCGCTTGCGGTGTATTGGACTCCGGACAATTCGAAGCGCTTCAGCTTCGTAGGCGAGTACGACCGGACTACCGAACGCTCCAATATCGTCTACCTGGTACCGTCGACCCTGAGTCCCGCAGTTTCTATTTATCGCGACAACGCGCATATTGTCAGTTCGAGTGTCAATGTGACGCTGCCGGGCTACTCCGGCCTCGCGCCTGCTCTGACATTAGGCGGCTCGGCATTCATTTCTTCGGGCAGCCGGCCGACGACTTTTTACGAGCCCTTAGCAAGGTTATCGGTGCCCTTCACTAAGAAAGTCGCCTGGAGGACTGAGTGGCGATGGAATGGCTTAGGAGAGTCGTTCTACATATACGAAGGCTTCCGGGCCCACAGCTTGACGACGGGGCTGCGTCTGACCCGGTAGGAGGAGCATGCGGATCTTGCGAATAGCTACGCTAGGAGCCGCAACAGCCAGTCTGTTGCTTGCCGCCGATATTGTGGGAGATGCCCGGCGCGGAGAACAAATCTTTGAAAACCAGCGTTGCATTCAATGTCACAGCATTAACGGAAGGGGAGGCACGGCAGCTCCCGATTTAGGCAAACACATCGCCCGCGAATTGACTCCCGCGGCGATGGCCGCCCTCATGTGGAACCATGCGCCGCAGATGTGGTCGGCGATGCGGCAGGCCGGCATTGCGAAAGGTACACTCTCCGAGCAATCGGCCGCAGACCTATTCGCGTACTTTACCGCCGCGCGCTTCTTCGAGAAGCCTGGCGATGCTGCCCGCGGTAAGCAGGCATTCAGCGAATTGCATTGCGCCGATTGCCATGGAATTACAGACTCTAAGGCCGCCGGCGCTCCCCCGGTCATGAAGTGGGAATCGCTCACCGATACTGCCATCTTGGTCGACCAGATGTGGCAACACGGCCCGCGGATGCGGCAGGCCTACGCCGACCACAAAGTCAAATGGTCGCCCATTACCGGCCAACAACTGAACGACATCTTGGTTTACCTCAAAGGTCTGCCGGAAACCCGCTCGCTGGCTTCGGTCTTCGAGCTTCCCTCTCACGCCAATGGAGCGCAGCTTTTTCAATCCAAAGGCTGCGCAAATTGCCACACGGGCAAGCTTGCGCTGGAGACCCGCTTGCGAGATCAGACCCTGACCGATGTGGCGGCCGACATGTGGAACCACCAGGCCGCAATGAAACAGGCGCCCGAGTTATCAGCCGACGAAATGCGGCAGATTCTCGCATATATCTGGATGCGACCGAGATTCGAGGGATCAGGCGATGCTTCGCACGGAAAGAAGGTATTCGCAGAAAAGGGTTGCGCCGAGTGCCACACCAATGGGGCCGGCGCTCCGAATCTGGGTAAGATTGCGGGAGGTTACTCGGACATCTCTATAGTCTCCGCATTGTGGGACCACGGCCCGCGCATGCTTGAATTGATGGACCAGCGCAAGATACCGTGGCCGCGGTTCACGGCGCGCGAGATGAGCAATCTGATTGCGTACCTGAATTCGCTTGCTACAAATAATCAATTTCACTGAAAAGGAGATATTTATGTCATTCGTTAAATTAGCGCTTCCCGCAGCAGTGCTGCTGGGTGGTTTCCTGATCTGCACAACGGCAAGTTACGGCACGCCGGAGTATGCGCGCCAGACAAAGAAGGCTTGCGGTTTCTGCCATACCGTGGGCGTTCCTAAGGATGCCGAAGCGGCCAAAAGTTTGACGGACGCGGGCAATTATTTCAAAGAGCATAAGACGCTCGATGGATACAAAAAGTAGACTGCGTGATTTCGCGCAGCCTGGGGGCTGACTGCGTCATGCGACTCGATGCTGCATGATTCGAGTTCTGCAACCCGAACGATTCCGATGATTTGCAGTCAGCCTGGTTGGACGGCCGCGTGCAGTTCCTTCCCAGCGAAGGAGGGACCCATGAACTTCAATTTCACGCCGTTCGCGATTTTTTGGCTGGTGTTGGCGGTCACGATTCTGGGATTGGCTGCCTACCGGGCGCTGGTGAGCGAACACGAAGAGGATGCGCTTCACCTCAGCAATCCTCGGGAAATGGCGCACCAACTCACCATTACTCACCGGCTTGATCTGATCGATCGTTGGGGAAAGCTGCTGACGATCGCGGCCGCTGTCTACAGTCTGCTCCTGGCCGCGGGCTACGCGTATTATGTCTGGACTACGTGGAACGTCAAGCCATACTAGGCTGCCAAGAGAAATGGACGCATCTTCGTTCCGTACTCGTCTGCGCCTTTGTGGCTGTGGTTTTGGCGTCTTTGATAGACGCCCTGCGTGCGGCGGACGCGCCGTGTGCCACATGCCATAAAACAGGCTCAGAAGCTGGAGAAGAGCGCCCATGCGGGCCTGCCCTGTGAAGGCTGCCACGAGGGTCACGAGACCTATCCGCACCCGGCGAATCTCCCAAAGCCGGTTTGCACCGGATGCCATGCGGATCAGGCAAGCGACTATACCCTCGGGATCCATGGGCGGGCCCGCAAGAATGGAAACGAAATGACGGTAGTCACTGATACTCCTGCCAGGCGCAACCAATGAACGAAACGCCGAGAAACGCAAGAACCTGGCTTTCACCGCTTGTCTATCTTTCCAGCAATTGGGTGAGCTTCGTCGGAGTGGCAGCCGTCACGACCGCTACGGTTTTTTGGCTCTTCCTGCTACCCACAACGATTAGCGGCCACGCCGAGAATCCTTACCTCGGGATACTTGAGTTCTTGGGAATTCCGCTCCTCTTCTTCGCCGGGCTGATGCTCATCCCGCTGGGAATGTGGTGGAAACGCAAACGTGAACGCAAGGCCGGTAGTTACCCGCGCGATTTTCCGGCGCTCGCGTGGCGCAGCCACCCTCTGCGCAGGCTGGTGTATTTCGTCGCGGGGGCCACCTTCGTTAACGTGATTGTAGCCAGCCAGCTCACCTATAGCGCTGTCACTTACATGGATTCGGTGAGCTTCTGCGGCCAAACCTGCCACACAATCATGCAGCCCGAATTCACTGCCTACCAGAATTCACCGCATTCCCGGGTGGAATGCGTGCAGTGCCATATCGGGCCGGGCGCCTCCTGGTTCGTCCGCAGCAAGCTCTCGGGAGTGGGCCAAGTGTTTGCTACAGCTTTCAACGCTTACCCGCGGCCCATCCCGGTTCCCGTCCGCAATCTGAGGCCCGCGCGCGAGACTTGCGAGGCCTGTCACTGGCCGCAGAAGTTTGGCGCAGACCGAATCGAAGTGATCCCCAATTTTGCCGACGATGAGCAGAACACCCTTAAGAAAACCGTGCTCTTAATGAAAATCGGCGGCGGCGATCGCGGTATCGGTATTCACGGAGCGCACGTCGGCCCCGGCGTGGTAATTCGCTACGCACACTCCGACGAAGCCCGCCAAGTCATTCCCTGGGTCGAATACAGCGGGCCAAAAGGAAAACACGTGTATGCCACGCCTGGGTCCCGAACCGAAGGTTTGCCCGTCCGCGAGATGGATTGCCTGGACTGCCACAACCGCCCCTCCCACACCTTCGAGCTGCCGGAACGGGCGGTTAACCGGGCGATGAATGATGGCCAGATCTCCGCTTTCCTACCGTTCGCCCGAAAGAGAGCCGTGGAGATTCTCAAGGCGCCTTACGCAAGTCGCGACGCCGCCGCACAACGAATCCCTTCTGCTTTCGAGAAGTTCTATCAAGACAAGTATCCGC
>DATBID010000067.1:0-8965 GCA_036557125.1 Bryobacteraceae bacterium
ATGCAAATTCGACAGTGCGAGCGAGTGTATATCATGTGCTCAGGTCTGTCAAGGGCATTTATGCGTGCAATGAGGGGGATTAAGGTGAAGTAGAAATGTCGGTCGGCAACTCCCATAAGTTGGAGCCTCTCAGCCGCCAAGGCGATTGAAAGCCGACATAAATAGCGTTCTTTCGCCTCTGGTTGTACGATTAGGTAGCGCATTACTAAAGGGCAGGTGGGCGCATGGGTAAACGACCAGGCGGGGAATTGGCAACCCGGCCGTTACACTTTTTCTGGATCTGCGACTGCTCGGGATCGATGCAGGCAGACGGGAAAATTCAGTCGCTGAACAATGCGATTAAAGAAGCGATTCCGCACATGCAGAAAGCGGCGGATGAGAACCCGAACGCGGAGGTTCTGGTGCGGGTGCTGCGGTTTTCCGATGGCGCGCAATGGCACGTGGCGGAGCCGACGCCGGTGGCGGATTTTCGCTGGACCGATCTCAGAGCCGATGGCATGACGGACATGGGCCGCGCGCTAACGCTGGTGGGCGAGCAGTTGCGGATTCCGCCGATGAGTGACCGGGCGCTGCCGCCGGTGCTGGTGCTTATCTCGGACGGCCAGCCCACCGATGACTTCGAAGCGGGGCGGCGCGCGCTGATGGACGTGCCGTGGGCAAAGCGGGCGGTGCGGATCGCGATCGCGATCGGCGCGGATGCGGACCACGACACGCTACGCAAGTTCATCGGCAACGCCGAAATACCGCTGCTGCAGGCGAACAATGCGGAAACGCTGGTGAACTTTATTCGCTGGGCATCGACGGCGGTGTTGAAGGCCGCGTCTTCGCCGGCGAGCCAGAACCGGCAGGCGGCGGCCGTTTCGGGGAATGTACCGGTGCCTGCGCCGCCAGTGGCGGGCGGTCCCGCGGTAGCAGACGTCTGGTAGATCGCATGCCGGTAGATCGCAACGCTGCGTGGCGGGTCCTGGGCCGCAGCGTTCGGGGAGCTTCGCACGTGCGCTCGGGGCTTCCGAACCAGGACGCGATCGGCTGGCGTGAGAACGCCGATTGCGCGGGCGGGGTGCTGCTGGCGGTGGCGGATGGCCACGGCAGCGCCAAATGTTTTCGCAGCGATTATGGTTCCCGGTTTGCCATTGAGGCAGCGATGGGATTGATGGCGGCGCCGCACATTCCGGATGCCGCGCGGCTTCCAGCGGAGCTGGTGTGCCGGTGGCGGCGTTCGGTGCAGAACCATCTGGCGGAGGAGCCGATTGCTAGTGTCACGCTGAAGCAACTGGAACGGAAGTTGGGAAAAGATGCGCGGCGGGCGGTGGAGCGCGATCCGGTGCTGGCCTATGGCTCGACGCTGCTGGCGGCGATGGTTTCGGATACGTCGGTGTGCTATGTGCAACTCGGCGATGGCGACATTCTGACAGTTTCGGAAGCAGGCGAAGTGGAGCGGCAATGGCCGCGCGAAGAGGAACAGATCGGAGATGAGACGGCATCGCTCGCCACGCGAGACGCGGCGCGGGAGGTGCGCATTCGAGTGACGGAAGCGGCGCCGGCGATGGTGCTGCTGGCGACGGATGGATATGCGAACTCGTTCCGCGAGGACGGCGGATTTCTGGCGGTGGGACCGGACCTGCTGCGGATGATTCACACCGAGGGGATCGCGCCCATCGACGAGAATCTAGAGACGTGGTTGCGGGAGGCTTCGGAGTTAGGGAGCGGAGACGATATCACGGTGGGGCTGCTTTGGAGAATGTAGCGTTCAGCGTTCCACGGCCGGCGTTCGGCGTTCAACAAACCGCTTTCAGCGGTGAAGTAAGCGAACTGGCGCGGCGGCGGCTGCGGGAAGCGATCGCGATTTATGGGCGGTCGGCCTTCGAAGAGCCGCGGCGATGCGAGGCGATTCTGCGCGACTGCTGCCCGAATGCGCCGCGTGAAGTTTTTCTGTTGGTGAGCGCGCTGCGGGAGAACGTGGCGGAGGAACTGACAGCGGTCGAGACCAGCGTGCCGTCCGAAGCGCTGGTGGCAAGCCTGACGCGGCGACTGTCCGATCATTTGGGCCTCTCGGAAGACTCGGCGCGGTGGGCAGTGGAATCGTGGCGCTACGGCCTCGAGGATAATCCGGGGCTGCGAGCGGGCCGCGAGGTGATCGCGTTTCCGGGGCGCGGCACATGGAGCGTAGGTTGGGACTCGAGTTCGCAAACGGCGGGCGCAGCGATGAACTGGCCATGGCTGGGCACATGCCTGGTGGCGATCGCGTCGGCGGCCGTGGCGCTGGGCGCCGCGGTTGCAGCGAGCCTCTTTCATCTCTGGAGGACTTGGCCGGAGGGCCTCGCGGAGTGCGGTGCTCTGGCGCTAGTGCTGGCGGGAGCGGGATGCGGGTTGCGGCTTTCCCGGCGGGCATTTGAGCAGATGACGCCGCCGGAGCATACAGGGCTCGATCCCTCCAAGGCGGCGTTTGCGCTAGTGCCGGAGGTGCTGATTCTGCTGATGCTGCCCTTGGTGACGGTGGCCGCGCCGTTTGCTTGGGTGGTGGAGTGGTGGCTCAAACTGCACCTGGTGGGAGCGCCGCATGGGGTTGCGTTCCACGTGATTCGATCGATAGAGACACTGTGCCTGGGGGCGTTTTTGTATTTTTGGATTGGCGACATGACGGCGATTCAAGGGCGGATTGCGTGCTCAGTGATCCGGCGGCGGTGAGATGACCGGTCTCGCGATCGCGCTATTCTGCGCGGCTTATGTAGCTGCGCTGGTGCTCAGCCTGTTTTTCGGGATCCGGCGGGAACTCTCGTGAGCCAGATTCTCAGGGAAGGGCAGAAGGTAACCACGGAGGCTTCCCGCGTGCAGTGCGCCATCGTGGAACTGCTCGGCAGCGGCGGCCAGGGCGAGGTGTATCGAGCGGAGTTGGGCGGACGGCAGGTGGCGCTCAAATGGTATTTGCCGGGCTGCGATACGCCGCGGCAGCGGGCGCTCCTTGAAGCGCTGATTCGCAAGGGACCGCCCACGAACCGATTCCTTTGGCCTCGGGAACTGGTGTCTGGCCCGGGCATTCCAGGCTTCGGATACATCATGGCGCTGCGAGAACCGCGCTTTCGCGGGATTGCCGACTTGATGCGGCGGCGGATCGATCCGACATTCCGGGCGCTGGCGACCGCAGGATTCGGGCTGGCGCACAGTTTTCTGCATCTGCATTCGGAAGGGTTCTGCTATCGCGACATTTCCTTCGGAAACGTATTCTTCGATCCATGTTCCGGCGAAGTGGCGATTGGCGATAACGACAATGTGACGGTGAATGGCGACCGCGAAAGCGGCATTCTGGGCACGCCGCGTTTCATGGCGCCGGAAGTGGTGCGCGGCGATTCGCTGCCGAATACGGAGACGGATCTGTTTTCGCTGGCGGTGCTTTTGTTTTATCTGTTTCTAGTACATCATCCGCTCGAAGGACGGCGGGAACTGGCGATTCACAGCTTCGACTTGCCCGCGATGACGAAGTTGTACGGAACCGAGCCGTTGTTTATCTTCGATGCGCGCGACCCGTCGAACGAGCCGGTTCCGGGTTTTCATGACAACGCGCTTTCGTATTGGCCAATCTATCCAGGGTTTTTGCGCGAGCTGTTCACGCGGTCATTTACAGAAGGCTTGCGTTCGGTCGAGGCGCGGGTGCGGGAGGGCGAGTGGCGCGCCGCGATGATCCGGCTGCGCGATTCGATTCTGTACTGCCGGGCGTGTGGAGCGGAGAATTTCTACGATGGCGATGCGCTGCGCGCGAGCGGCGGACAAGCCGGCGCCTGCTGGAGCTGCGGGGCGCAGATTCAGTTGCCGTTCCGGCTACGCGTGGGGCGGGCTACAGTGATGCTGAACCACGATACGCGGCTATTTCCGCATCACATTGACGAGCAAACTCCCAACGATTTTTCGCGCCCAGTGGCGGAGGTGACGGCGCATCCGGTTCATCCGGAGATTTGGGGGTTGCGCAACCTGGACGACGTGAAGTGGTCGCTGTGCCGGCCGCCGGATCCCACTCCTGTGGAAGTGCTGCCGGGGCGCACCGCGCGGCTGGCTTCGGGCGTGCGGATTAATTTCGGGAAGGTTGAGGGCGAGGTGCGGATTTGAAGTGGGGCGGAGCTATCGCCCTCGCCCCAAACCTCACCAGCACAACCACAATAGCCGCGGCTGCCGCGCCGGCGCAGATAGCCAGAGCGGGCGCGCGCTTGGAAGCTTTTTGGGGCTCCTTGAGATGGTCCGGCTTGATATGTTCCGGCCGAACCCCCATTCCCACCATGCGGCCGATGAGGTGCGGCACTGCGGGTATGGCTAACGCCAGGCGCAACTGCCAAGGCGGCCGGAAGGGTCCGGGATTTTGAAAGAGGACTGACATCCCGTTGTGCGCCTGAATTTGAAACCATTGCGTGACCCGCACCGGAAACTCGCGGCGCCTTTGCACTTGCGCCAGAGTGGCCTCGGTCACGCGCCGCTCCAAAAGCGGAACCGCCAATATCCGGGCGGCTGCAATGGCGTCCTGAATGGCCAAATTAATTCCTACCCCCCAAGCAGGCGACATCGCGTGCGCCGCATCTCCAATCAGCAGCAGCCCTGGGCGATGCCACTCGCGTACGCGGTTGATCTTCACCGTAAGCAGCTTTACCTGCTCCCAATCGGTTATTTGCAGAACGCGCTCGCCCAGGAATGGAGCAACCTGCAGCAGGCTCTGGCGGAACGCTTCGATCCCGCGCTGCTTCAAGGTATCGAACGCGCCTTTGCGAATGATCAGTCCGGCCTGAAAGTAGTCTCCGCGGTTGAGCAGGATCAGAAATTTTCCAAAGTTGATGTTTCCCAGGAGCTGCTCCGGGTCCTCGGCCTTCCGGCTGAGCCGGAACCAGAGCACATCGATGGGAACCCCGAACTCCTCGACTTCCATTCGCGCGGCTTCCCGCAGCGTGGACGAGCGGCCATCGCAGGCCACTACCAGGTCCGCGCGGATTTCGACCGTGTGTCCGTCGTCCCTGCGCACCTCTACGCCGGCAACGCGTCCATCGTCCCAAACCAAGCCCACGGCCTCGTGCTGCATGCGCAGATCGAACCCGGCGTGTTGGCGCGCCTTCGCTGCCAGAAAGTCCAAAAAATCCCACTGGGGCATTAGCGCGATGAACTTGGTGCGGGCCGGGACGCGTGTGAAATCGGCCGCGCGCAAACGAAGCCCGCCGAAGATCGCGCTGGCCGAGGTCAATTCCTGGTGCGGCACCTTGAGCAACTCTTCGAGCAGACCCAGTTCCCCGAACAGCTCCAAGGTGGAGCAATGAACCGTGTCACCGCGGAAGTCGCGGAAGAAATCGGCGTGTTTCTCCAACACGATCACCGGCACGCCAGCCCGAGCCAGCAGATAGCCCAACATCATGCCGGCGGGTCCGCCGCCAGTGATGCAGCACGTAGTTGTAAAACGCTCGTTCGGCATGAACCTATATTATGTTCCCTGAAAGCCCGTCTCTTTGTCCTGAACCGCACAAAGCGGCGGGGTGTGCGGCAATCGAACTGCTTCCTGAGGCATAGTGTGCAATCGCCACCGATTCACACAGGGGAGGCTTCATGCTTTGGACGATTTTCGTGATCCTGCTGGTCTTATGGCTGCTGGGCTTGGTCACGTCATACACCCTCGGAGGGTTCATCTACATTCTGCTGGTGCTGGCGATCGCGGTTCTCGTTGTTCAGTTGATCATGGGCCGACGGGCGATTTAAAGAGCGCGGATCAGGCGGGCCGGCAGCGTCACGATGGCCCAAACCAATTCCAGAGCCCCACCCACGGCAATGCCCACCACACGGAAGGGCAGAAGGACCAGCCACACGATCGGATAAAGAACGAGTGCCGCCAGCGCCAGCGGCCAGCACAGAAACAAGAGGAGCAGCCACAAAAGAAACTTCAGCATCGTTTGTTGATACGCACAAAGGCAAGAAATTGTTCGACTTTGCTAGGATAAGAATTCTTGTCGAATGCTGCGTTTTGAGACGGCTGGTGAGTCCCACGGCGAGTGCCTGGTGGCGACGGTGGCGGGCCTGCCGGCCGGCATACCCGTGTCGCTGGAAGCGATCGATCGGGAATTGTGGCGCAGGCAACAGGGGTACGGCCGCGGCGGCCGGATGAAGATCGAGACCGACCGCGCCGAAATCGTCGCGGGCGTGCGCCACTCCCGGACAATCGGATCTCCGGTCGCCATCGTGATTCGCAACCGCGATTGGCAGAATTGGACAGAGATCCTGCCGGTTGAAGACAATGACACGCCGCCAGACAAGCGCCGCCCCGTCACGCGTCCCCGCCCCGGCCATGCGGATTTAGCGGGAGCAATCAAGTACAATTTTCACGACGCCCGATATGTTTTGGAGCGGGCAAGCGCGCGCGAGACCGCGGCGCGTGTGGCTGTGGGCGCTTTGGCCAAAGCGCTGTTGCGGGAATTCGGCATCGAAGTGCTCAGCCACGTAATCGCAGTGGGACACGCCTCGCTCGACCGCGCTGTCGCCTGGGAAGAAATCGTCGCCCTCAGCCGGAAAAACGAAGTGCTGCTTGGCTGCGTCGATTCTGAAGCCGAAGGCCTTATGAAGGCCGTGGTTGACGAGGCCTACCGCACGGGCGATACGGTGGGCGGCGTCTTTGAGGTTCGGGCTCGTGGCGTTCCCCCTGGACTGGGTTCGCACACCACCTGGGATTCCCGCTTGGATGGCCGGCTGGCGCAGGCGATTGTCTCCATGCAAGCGGTGAAGGGGGTGGAGGTTGGCTTCGCCCGGGAAGGCGCCGCCAGCTTCGGCTCGCACGTTCAAGACACCATTCACTATGACCGCGAAGCCCACCGATTCACTCGCGGCGCCAATCGCGCGGGCGGCCTGGAGGGCGGCATCACCAACGGCGAGGATGTTATCCTGCGCGGCTTCCTGAAGCCCATTTCTACCTTGCGGCGGCCCCTCGAATCGGTCGATTTCGAAACCCGCGAACCGGCTCTCGCCGCCTATGAGCGCTCTGACGTTGCTGTCGTGCCCGCAGCGGGAGTGATCGCCGAGGCCATGACCGCTATCGTGCTGGCGCAGGCGCTGCTCGAAAAATTCGGTGGCGATTCACTCGGCGAGGTCCGCCGCAATTACGAAGGCTACATCTGCCAGGTCAGGAATTTTTAGCTTGCTATGGTCTACCCGATCGTGAAGTTCGGCAACCCGGTGCTTGAGCGCGAAGCCGAAGATGTCTGCGAATTCGATACGCCCGAGCTCTCACAGTTCATCGAAGACATGTTCGAGTCCATGTATGCGGCCAAGGGCGTCGGCCTCGCCGCGCCGCAGATCGGCTTCTCTCGGAAAATCGCGGTCATCGACGTTTCGAACGGAGAGAATCCGGAAGACAAGCTCGTCCTAATCAATCCCAAGGTAGTCAAAAGCGAGGGCAAGCAGGACGGAGAAGAGGGCTGCCTGAGCATCCCGGGTTTCCGCGAGCAAGTAAAGCGCGGCAAACGCGTGACCGTGCGCGCACAGAATTTGCAGGGCCAGCAATTCGAAATGACCGGTGAGGACCTGCTGGCCCGCGCCTTCCAGCATGAGACCGATCATCTGTATGGCCGCCTTTACATCACTCACATCAGCGCCCTGAAGCGCGACCTGATGAAGCGGAAAATCAAGAAGCTGCAGCGCGCCGGAGATTGGGACTAGGTGCGCCTGGTCTTTCTCGGCACCCCCGAATTTGCCGTTCCCACTCTGGAGCGGATTGTCGAGGCCGGACATGAGGTGCTTACCGTAGTCACTCAACCGGACCGCCCGAAAGGCCGCGGGCAGCAGACAGTCGCTCCGCCTGTCAAACAAGCGGCGCTCCGCCTCGGCCTTCCCATCTACCAGCCGGAACGGGTGCGGCGCGCGGATGCCGTCGAACATTTGCGCGCGCTCGCTCCGGAGATTATGGTGGTTGTGGGCTACGGCCAAATCATTCCGCAAAGCATTATTGACATCGCCCCCCGCGGCATCGTGAACGTGCATGCATCCCTGCTGCCGAAATACCGCGGAGCCGCTCCCGTGCAGTGGGCGATAGTAACCGGAGAGAGTGTCACCGGCGTCACTACCATGCAGATCGATGCCGGGCTTGATACAGGTGACATCCTGCTCTCAGCACAAACGGAAATCGGGCCTGAGGAGAATGCCCTAGCGCTTTTAGGACGTTTGGCAGTGATGGGGGCAGATACACTGGTAGAAACGTTGGAACATCTGGCCGCCGGCGACCTTGTCCCAGTGAAACAGGATTCCGCCCAGGCCACGTACGCACCCATCCTCAAAAGAGAAGATGGATGGATCGATTGGAGTCAGCCGGCCCAAGCCATTCACAACCGCGTGCGCGGTTTGCAGCCCTGGCCCGGTGCTTACACGCAGTTCCGCGGCCAAACGCTGCATATCTGGAAATCGAAATTGTGGGATCAGGACTTCCGTCCTGCCGCCGGGCATTTGTCCGGCTCAATCGTCTCGGTGAAGCCGCTAATTGTTAACTGTGGCTCGGGGGCGCTGGAGCTTCTAGAACTGCAACTTGCGGGACGCAAGCGGATATTCGCAACCGATTTCGCCAATGGGCAGCGGCTGAAACAAAATGAGAGATTAGGAGCGTCAAGCAAGTGAGTTTCCCCTCGTCTAAATTACCGATGGGATTCGCGTATGCCGCCACCTATGCCGGTATTCGCAACGTTAATAAGAACGACCTCGCCCTGATCGTGAGCGGTCTTCCCTCTAACGCCGCCGCGGTGTTCACTCAAAACCGTGTACAGGCTGCTCCTGTGCAACTGTGTCGCCGTCATTTGCAGGCCTCCCGCGGTTCGGTAGGAGCAATCCTGGTAAATGCCGGCAACGCCAATTGCGCCACCCGCAGTGGCGAGGCGGCCGCACTGGCTACCTGCAAAGCCGCAGCGCATTTTCTTAGGCTGAAGGTCAATCAGGTTCTTCCCGCTTCTACCGGAGTCATCGGCGTGGA
>DATBID010000068.1:0-15985 GCA_036557125.1 Bryobacteraceae bacterium
CCGCCCTAAAAAACCCCGAACGGAAACACCGCTTGTTGAGACGCCGGCTCGTGTGGTTCGCCGTTCGGTAACGCGCGCCGCCCCTGTGACGCAGCCCATCACAGTCGTGAGCAGTCCGGCGGGCGCTACCGCCACCCTTGACGGCCAATCGGCAGGAGCCTGCGCTACGCCCTGCACGCTCGAGGCCCTGCCCGGCGCTCATGAGGTTGCCATTACCATGCCCGGCTACGAAATCGATCACCAGCAAGTGCAGGTCGGCAACGCGCCTTCCGATGTGCAGGTAGTCTTGCGCGCTTTGGGCGGCACGTTGTACTTGAGCAGCGAGCCCCCGGGAGCCTCCATCACGATCAATAGCCGCAAATACCCGCAAGTCACAAATGCCCAGATTGCGCTGCCGCCCGGCACGTACACCGTCACGATCGAGAAGAACGGCAAACATGCAACGGACCACATCAGCGTACAGAACGGCGATGTGATTTTTCGGAAGATTCCGCTCGAATAGCTCAGACCAGCGCCCGGCGCAAACGGGCCAGGATTTCCGCTGGCGTGGCTCGGTTCCAGGTTTCGTTCACCTGCACGGTGAAATTCTCGCCGCCTGATCCGGCCAAAGTGATACCGGCTTCAAGGGCATGTTGCCGGTAAGCGCCGGCGTTTGTATCTTTCACGCGCAGGTAGAAAATGTTGGTACCGTGGGGGACGCGGCTCACTGCAAAACGGCTATCGCCTTCCAATCCCGCGATGACCTGTTCCGAGACTGCCACTGCTTTCGCGTAGCGCGCTTCGAAACCGTCCGTGTAGTGCAGCGCCACAGCCGCGAAAGGCCACACGTGACACAGCCCCCCGCCAAACATGCGGCGCGTCTGAAAGCTGTTTTCGAGCAGGCGTCTCGGGCCGGCCAGGATCGCGCCGCTCCCGGCATTGAAATACTTGTAAAGCGAGATGTATACCGTATCGAACAGAGCGGCGTACTGCCGCACCGGAATCCCGCTGTATGCGGAGGCTAAGAAGGCGCGCGCGCCATCCAGGTGCAGCCCAATGCCGCGCTCGCGTGCCCACGCCGAGATGCGCTTCATTTCGCCGAAATCGAAAGCCTCGCCCGTTCTGCGGCGGACCGGAGTTTCAATCTGAATCGCCCCGATGGGCGCCGCCACGCGACCGGATGCGCCGTGCTCAGCCTCGCGCCGGACATCTTCCAGGGTGAAGGTCGCTCTGCCCTGCGCCAGCGGAACCAGATTCAGGCCGCTCAAGATCTGGCAGCAATCCCCGCAGTCATTATAGAGGTGGCTTTCCTGCTGCACCAGGACGCGCCGTTTTTCGCCGGCGAGCAGGCGCACGGCCAGGTGATTAGCGAGCGTGCCGGTCGGCATCCACACTGCGAATTCTTTGCCCAAAACGGCTGCCATCTTCTCTTCCAACTTGGCTACGATGCCGCCGAGCGAGTAGTCGTCGGTCTCGGTGCCGCTACTCAGTTTCTCGAGGAGATTGGCGTATTCGGCGGGCGAATGCGGGATGCCGTCGCCCACAGCCACGACTTGGGAGCCGCCTTGCGCAGCTTCCAGTGGAGAAGCGGAAAAGGCCGGCAAAGCCGCGGCGGTTATCGGCGTGGCGAGGAAGCTTCGGCGCCGCATCCGACCCTCATTTTCCGATCGGCTTGAGTGCGGCGATGGCGTCTTCCGTGTACTCAATATCGCCGTTCCAATACTTGATGAGGACGTCCTCATTCAGCTCCACCCACTGCTTGAGGAGGGCCAGGTCGCGCGCGCTCATACTCCCACCGACAACACGAACTTCCGGCCGGATTGCTACGGACACCATTTCCGAACTTTGAACTTTCGGACCCGGCGAGACCTTCACCCGAACGTCGTGTGGAGCACCGCCTTTTGGAGAGATCCAGACCACAAAAGGCAGCCCGGTCCGTTTCGGTGAAAGATTCGCCATTTCGAAGAAATCTTCGCTTTCGGCGGTCGCGACGAACTCGCCTGCCTTCTTCATTGGTCCTTCTCGCTCGTTATGATACCGCTTCAATCACGTATTCTTCCAAATCCAGCCCGAGGACGCGAATCAAATCCGGACGAATTTCTACCGAATTAACCCCGGGAATCTCTCCGGCAGGCGCAGCCAGGCGCTCGAAAACCCGACTTACTGGAATTTTGCCGCCTACTGCAGCGACGCCGTCGTGCCACGAGTGACGCAGTTCCAACCCATTGGCCAGCAGAAACTCCAACAGCAGGCATGCCGCACGGAAGCCAGGCTTCTCCACCGGCGCGCACTCTTCGTGAATCCCGAGCCATTCGCTGAGCACGCGATACGTAAACCCCCATAGCGGAACTCCGTTCAGCTCGATCGCCGGGAAGATGCGCTCAGCCGGCAGGCGAGGGACCGCCGTGAGGCAGTGGCGCGCAGGGTCGCGGAACCAGGCAAGCGGCAGCCAGAGGGCTTGGGCGGCTTCGTCCGGATCGAGCGCCGTGGGCAACTCCGCGGGGGCGCGGAACAGGAAGGGCGCTACCGTCATCACACGGCCCACACGCCGCCCGGCCGCGGTCAACGGCAGACAGCGCTCCAGGGATTCGCGGGTCAGCACAATGCCGCACTCTTCAGCCAGTTCGCGCAGCGCGGTCTCAACCAGGTCCTCATCCTGGGGGTCGCGCCGGCCGCCAGGAAACGACCAGTGGCCCGACCAGGGATCGCTCTCGCGTTCTGTGCGGCGGATGAGCAGGACGGATTCCTCGTGGCCATCGGCACGGGCCTGCTCATGACTTTGCTCATGGCTCTGCTCACTGCGGGGCGCGTGCACGATGGCCACGGCTGCTTCAGGTTCGGGCATCTTCTTCCATGCTACAGTCCTCAGAAGGAGGCCATCCCGCTCGGGCTGGTAAATGTATGCCGCGCTGGTTCGCCGCAGCACTTGTTTGCTGCTTGCCTGCACTCGCTCAGGACCCCGATATTTCTTTCCAGAAATTTGTTCTGTCGAACGGGCTGACGCTTGTCGTTCACGAGGATCACAAAGCGCCGATTGTGTCGGTGGACGTGTGGTATCACGTCGGCTCCAAGAACGAGCGGCCGGGAAAGACGGGGTTCGCCCATCTCTTTGAGCACTTAATGTTCGGCGGCAGCGAGCACTTCAAGCAGCGCTACATCGGAGCCATGGAGCGGCTGGGCGCCACCGATCTGAACGGCACCACCAACGAAGACCGCACCAATTATTTCGAAACGGTGCCGGTATCGGCGCTCGACCAGGTCCTGTGGCTGGAGTCGGACCGCATGGGCTACATGGTGGGAGCCATCGACCAGCAAACCCTCGATCTGCAGCGCGGCGTGGTCCAGAACGAAAAGCGGCAGGACGAGAATGAGCCATACGGCCAAGTGGAAGAGATCGAGCAGCACGATACTTACCCCGCGGGGCACCCGTATTCGTGGAGCACGATCGGCTCGATGGAAGACCTCAACGCGGCGTCGCTCACGGACGTGAAGGATTGGTTCAAAACCTATTACGGACCTTCGAACGCGGTGCTGGTGGTTGCCGGCGATATCGACCCAGCTACAGTTCATCAAAAAGTAGAGAAGTATTTCGGCGAGATACCGCCCGGGCCTCCCATCGAACGGCCGCGGGTGTGGATTGCGAAGATGTCCGGCGCGCACCGCGCCTCCATGCAGGACCGCGTGCCGCTCGCCCGTGTAGACAAAATCTGGAACATGCCGGAATTCGGCAATGCGGATTCGGACTACCTCGACCTGGTGAGTGACGTTTTAGGGGCAGGAAAAACCTCGCGCCTGTATAAGCGGCTGGTATACGACGATCAGATCGCCACGCAAGTGGGCGCTTTCGTGAACCCCCGGGAAATCGGCGGCCAGTTCTTCATCACTGCGACCGCGCGGCCGGGCGTGGATCTCGCCAGGCTGGAAAAGGCCGTCGATGAGGAGGTCGCGCGCTTCCTGAAGGACGGCCCCACGCAGGAAGAATTGGAGCGGGTGCGCACGCAATACATGGCGAATTTCTTGCGCGGCGTGGATCGCATTGGCGGCTTCGGCGGCACCTCCGACGTGCTGGCGCAGAGCCAGGTGTATCTGGGCGATGCCGGCGCCTATAAAACCAAACTGGCACGGGTGCGCGAAGCCACGCCGGCGAAACTGCGCGAAGCGGCCGCGCGCTGGCTTTCGGACGGCGTCTACACCATGGAAATTTATCCCTACGGAGACCTGAAGCCATCTTCGGAAACCGTAGACCGCACGAAGCTGCCCGAAGCAGGCCAACCTCCTGAGCCGCGCCTGCCGAAGCTCGAACGCACCACGCTTTCAAACGGCTTGCAAATCGTGCTGGCTGAGCGGCACGAACTGCCGCTGGTGAATTTCAGCTTAATGGTGGATTCCGGCTACGCGGCCGACCAGTTCGCTTCCCCGGGGACTGCAAAGCTGGAAGCTGCGCTGCTCGATGGCGGCACTAAGACACACTCTTCGCTGGAGCTCAACGAGCAACTGGCGCAGCTTGGGGCGCGGGTGAGCACACAGGGTTCGATGGATTATGTCACCGTGCGGCTTTCCGCCTTGAAGGCCAAGCTGGATGCCTCGCTCGATCTATACGGCGACCTGATCTTGAACCCGGTCTTTCCCGATGCCGATTTCCGCCGCCAGCAGCAGTTGCAACTCAGCGCCATCCGCCAGGAGATGGCCACGCCCGCGCAAATGGGATTGCGGGTGCTGCCCGGGTTGATTTACGGAAAGGGTCACGCCTATGCCGAGCCGTTCACCGGATCCGGCACGCCGCAGAGCGTCGCGAAGTTGACTCGTGCGGATTTAGTGAAATTTCATGACACGTGGTTCAAGCCGAACCACTCGACGCTCGTCATCGTGGGCGACACCACGCTGGCTGAAATTCGGCCCGAGCTCGAAAAAGTCTTCGCGGCCTGGAAACCGGGAGAAACTCCGAAGAAGAATCTGGCAAACGTCAGCCTGCCGGCTAAACCGGTAGTGTACCTGGTGGACCGGCCCGGATCGGAGCAATCCCTGATTCTGGCGGGCAGCGTGGCGCCGCGCAAAACGGCAGAGACCGAAATCCCTATCGAGGCCATGAATAATGTGCTGGGAGGCGATTTCGCCGCTCGCATCAATTCGAATCTGCGCGAGGATAAACATTGGTCCTACGGCGCGCAGACAGTCATTCCGGATGTGCGCGGCGAGCGACTGTTCCTGGTTTATGCCCCCGTCCAGACAGACAAAACCAAAGAATCGCTGGCCGAAATTTCCAAAGAATTTCGCGGAATCGTCGGTGACCGTCCCGCTACGGCTGCTGAGCTGGCGCGCGTAAAAACTACCGAGACGCTGCGGCTGCCGGGTTCGCAGGAGACCATGGCTCAGGTAAGCGCCTCCATCGAAGAGTTGATCCGCTGCAATCTGCCGGACAACTATCATGAGACCTACGCTTCCAAAGTGCGCGAGCTGACTCTGGCCGACGTCAATAAGGCCGCAGCAGAAGTGGTCCACCCGGATCAACTGGTTTGGGTGATCGTAGGTGACAGATCTAAAGTAGAGAGCGGCGTTAAGGAGCTGGGGCTCGGAACAGTTCAGGTGCTGAATCCGGAATAGGGCCTAACTGATGAGGATAGAGACACGGGCGGTGCATGCCGGCCGTAAGATAGACTCCGCAACCGGGGCAGTGACGCCGCCGATTCATCTATCGACCACCTTTGAGCGAAGCGCCGACGGCAGCTATCCCCGCGGTTTCAGCTACTCCCGGGACGGCAATCCCAACCGCCTGATGCTTGAGCAGTGCCTCGCCGATCTGGAGGGCGGCAAGGAGGCGCTGGTATTCTCGTCCGGGCTGGCGGTCACGACTGCCGTCATTCAGGGCCTAGAGCCGGGTGATCACATTCTGGCGCCGGAGGACGTTTACTGGGCGCTGCGCGAAGTAATTGGCGGCGTCTTTGCCAGATGGGGCCTCGAAACCACATACGTCGATATGACCGACCTGGACGCGGTTCGTCGAGCGCTCCGTCCGAATACCCGCCTGATCTGGCTCGAAACGCCTTCAAATCCGCTGATGAAGATTACGGACCTTGCGGCCGTAGCCGCCCTGGCTCGTGAGCTGACCAAGGCCATCACCATTTGCGACGGGACTTTTGCGACGCCCATTCTGCAGCATCCGCTCGATTGCGGCATCGACATGGTCACCCATTCCACCACGAAATATGTAAGCGGCCATAGCGATGTTGTGGGTGGAGTGCTCATCACCCGCTACGATAATTATCTATTCGAGCGCTGCCGCCGCTCGCAGAATATCGGCGGCGCTGTGCCTTCGCCGTTTGATTGCTGGCTGACGCTGCGCGGCGTAGAGACGCTGCCGTACCGAATGCGGGCGCACTCGGAGAACGCCCTGCGTATCGCGCAGTGCCTGGAGCGGCATAAGAAAGTGGAAGCCGTGCATTATCCTGGTTTGCCGGATAGTCCCGGCCACGAGCTGGCGGCGCGCCAGATGTCCGCATTCGGCGGTATGCTTTCTTTTCAAGTGCGAGGCGGGGAGCAGGAGGCGAAATCGGTGGCGGCGCGTTGCAAGCTCTTTATCCGCGCGACCAGTCTGGGAGGCCCGCACAGTTTCATCGAGCACCGCGCATCCATTGAAGGGCCGCGCACGCGCACGCCGCAAACTCTCCTGCGCCTTTCGGTCGGCCTGGAGCACCCCGACGATCTCATCGCCGATCTGATGGAGGCCCTGGCGTGAGAGTCTTGTGGGGTCAGGGCTTCTGCCCTGCCGCCGGGCTTCGGCCCGGCGCATCGGTGCGGCATCGCCGCTGGGGACCGCTCGTGGCCCTGCTGGCCATCTATATTCTCCCCGCCGCCGCCCACGACATTCCCAACGACGTCACCGTACAGGCTTTTGTGCACCCCGCAGGCAACACCCTCGACCTACTGGTCCGCGTGCCTCTTATAGCGCTGCGCGACATCAATTTCCCGGAACAACCCTCCGGCTATCTGGATCTCCGCAAATCCGAACGGCTCTTGCCCGATGCTGCCAATCTGTGGCTGGCGGAGTTCATCGACGTATACGAAGACGATGCGCTGCTGCCCAAGCCGCAGGTCGCCGGCACGCGTCTATCACTGCCTTCCGACCGGGCGTTTGCATCGTTTCAAACGGCCGCGGCGCAACTGAACGGGCCGAAGCTGCCCACGGACATGACCGTCGTCTGGAACCAGACGATGATGGATGTTTGGTTCGTATATCCGATCCATTCCGCGCAGGCGCGGTTTTCGATCCATCCCCGGCTCGCGCGCCTGGGCCTCCGCGTAGTGACTGTGCTGCGGTTCTTGCCGCCCGGCGGCGCCGTGCGCGCGTACGAATTCACCGGCGATCCGGGCCTGGTGCGGCTCGACCCGCGTTGGTATCAGGCGGCCTTCACCTTCGTTCGCCTGGGTTTTCTGCATATCCTCGATGGCACGGACCATCTGCTGTTCCTGTTTTGCCTGGTGATTCCGTTCCGGCGGCTGCGCGCACTGGTGCCCATCGTGACGTCATTCACCGTCGCGCATTCGATCACCCTGATCGCTTCCGCTTACGACCTGGCTCCCGACGCCCTGTGGTTTCCGCCGTTGGTAGAGATGCTGATCGCCATGTCGATTATCTACATGGCGCTCGAAAATATTGTGGGAACGACCGGCGTCCACCGGCGGCTTGTAATTACTTTCGGATTCGGCCTGGTGCACGGGTTCGGTTTTTCGTTCGCTCTCCGGGAGACACTGCAGTTTGCGGGCTCGCATATGCTGGCATCGCTTCTCTCGTTCAATATCGGAGTGGAACTGGGCCAATTACTGGTGCTCGCGCTAATGATTCCGCTGCTGGAAATGCTCTTCAAGTATGTAGTCGCGGAGCGGATGGGGACGATTATCCTTTCGGCATTTATCGCGCACACAAGCTGGCATTGGCTAGAAGACCGCGCGGGCCGGCTGGCGCAGTACCGCTTCGAGTGGCCTGAGTTCACCGCCGCGCAGATAGCGGCGATACTGCTCTGGGTAATGGCCGCGGTGTTTGCCGTGGGCGTGGCGTGGTTCCTTCGGGGAGTCTGGGCTCGCGGACGCGAGAGGACGAAGACGGTGGCGGCGGGAGAGATGCGCTAGTGCGCCTGTTCACCGCGATCGATCTTCCGCCCGAAGTGATTCGCAATCTGGAAACGTTATTGGAAAAATTGCGGCCCACCGCGCGCATCAACTGGAGTCCGCCGGCGAACTTGCACGTTACTACGAAATTCGTCGGGTGGTGGCCGGACGAGCGGCTCGAAGAGTTGAAAGGCGCCCTTGCGGGAATTGGCCCACGCCCGCCAATCGAAGTGAGCATCGCGCAGCTCGGCTTTTTTCCCAATGCCAAATCTCCGCGGGTCTTCTGGTGCGGTGTGGATGCTCCCGGTCTGGAGGCTTTGGCGGCCGCCACCGAAGACGCGACGGCATCGCTGGGTATTGCCCGGGAGAACCGCCCTTTCTCGCCGCACCTCACGCTCGCTCGCATCAAGGAGCGGCTCAACCTCAAACTGCTCAACGAAGCCATCGCGCGGCTCACTTCCCTCGACTTCGGCCGCTTCACCGTCGACTGCTTCCATCTTTATCAGAGCAAGCTCCACCCCGGGGGATCTGTGTACACTAAGGTTCAAGAGTTTCCGTTTTCATAATCATGACGTCCCTACTGGCCGTTTTGGCCGCTTATGTTTTAGGTTCGATTCCCTTCGGGTTCTTGCTGGTCAAGTGGCGAAGCGGCGCGGATATCCGCGATGCCGGCAGCGGTAACACCGGCGCAACGAACGTGCTTCGAACCGCCGGCCCTGTCGCCGGAATTGCGACTTTGATTTTGGATATTGCAAAGGGTTACCTGGCGGTGTGGATCGCCGGCCGCGTGAGTTCTGAGAGTCCCTTCTGGATGGGCCTCGCGGTGGTGGCGGTGATGTTGGGCCACACCTTTCCACTCTTTTTGGGATTCCGCGGCGGGAAAGCGGTGGCATGCTTTCTGGGCGCCTTCTTGCGGCTGGCGCCGCTTTCGACACTTGCGATTATCGTCGTATTCGTGGGCGTGGTGGCCTGGTCACGGCACATTTCCCTGGGATCGATTATCGCGGCGGGCACGCTGCCTCTGGCTCTGTGGCTGATCGATAAAGCGCCCGTCGATGTGCTGCTGGCGTCGATAGCGGCAGCCTTTATCATCATCAACCGTCATCGCGCCAATATCCGAAGATTGCACCAGGGCACGGAGCGGGTGCTCAACTTTGGGGTGCATCGCTAGTGAGTGTGCTGGCCATCGCCGGCGCAGGAAGTTGGGGCACCGCATTAGCCATCGTGCTGGCGCCCAGGTTCGAACGGGTTCGGCTATGGGTTTACGAGCTGGACTTGGCTCAGCGGATGGCTGCCGCCCGGGAAAATGATATTTACCTGCCTGGATTTCAAATTCCTACCAGCGTAGAAATAAAGGCGTCGCTGCAGGAGGCAGTGGAGGGCGCGCAAATCGTGGTGAGCGCGGTACCCTCGCAGTTCGTACGGTCAGCGTGGGAGCAAGTACTACCCGCACTTCGGCCCGAGATGATTCTTGTGAGTGCCACCAAAGGCATTGAAAATGAGACACTCTGTCTGCCGTCAGAAATTATTACTACAGTAGTTTCACAGAACTTTGTCCCTCGATTGGCGGTGCTATCAGGGCCGAGTTTCGCCCGAGAAGTAGCCAGGCTAAATCCTACCGCGATAGTAATAGCCTCCCATGACCAAGAAACTGCACAATGTGTGCAGGCCTCCTTTGCCAGCCCAAGCTTCCGCCTATATACCAGTTCCGATCCGCTGGGTGTGGAAATCGGTGCTGCTCTTAAAAATGTAGTAGCAATAGGCGCAGGAGTTGTGCATGGCTTGGCTTTAGGGCATAATGCCATGGCTGCGCTGATCACCAGGGGTTTGGCGGAAATCACACGGCTGGCTGTGGCCATGGGCGGAAAGGCGCAAACTCTTTCCGGTTTGGCGGGTTTAGGAGATTTGGTGCTTACCTGCACCGGGGAATTGAGCCGCAACCGGACTGTAGGAATGCAGTTGGCGGCTGGACGCAGGCTCGAAGAGATTGTAGGCTCCATGCGAATGATCGCGGAAGGAGTGAAAACCACGATGGCGGCGCGGGAACTTGCGGCCCGGCATGGGGTCGAGATGCCGATTGCCGAGCAGATGTACCAAATGCTGCACTTCGGGCTGCCGCCGGGAGAGGCTGTCCGGCGGCTGATGGAACGCTCGTTACGCGGCGAGTGACTAAGTTCGGTTTTTTGTTTTTGCATGCAGGCGCAACCTGACGGAAGCGAATGGGTTGAACCAGACGTGGGAGGAATGGCGGCAGCTCTCGACGACACGGAATTAATGATCCGGGTCAAGGAAGGGCACGAGCCCAGCTTCGGGATTCTGCTCGAAAAGCACCGGGCGCCGGTAGTGCATTTTCTCTATCGGATGGTGCAAAATGCCGCCATTGCCGAGGAACTGGCGCAGGAAGTCTTTCTCCGGGTTTACCGCGCCCGCGGGACGTATGAGCCGACTGCGAAATTTACAACGTGGTTGTTTCGCATAGCCACGCGGTTAGCGCTAAACTCCCTTCGGGACGGCAAACACGAGCGGATGGAGGAACCGCTCGAGATCCCTTCGGAAGGTGCGCCGGCGCGCCAGGTTTCCGATGCCCGGCCGACGGTGGAAGCGGTAATGGTGAAGCAGGCGCGCCTCGAGGAAGTCCGCCGCGCTGTGGCTGCCCTGCCGGAAAAACAGCGGGCAGCGGTTTTGATGCACAAATATCAGGAAATGGAATACACGCAGATCGCAAGAGCGCTGAATTGTTCCGAATCTGCGGTTAAGTCGTTGCTTTTCCGGGCGTATGAAACACTGCGCGCCCGGCTGGCCCATATGGCCTAGTGGGAGGTGCTGAAATGCGATGTCCAATCGAGAGCCAGGAGAATCTGGAACTGCTGCTCGATTACGGTTCAAGTAGTAGAGGCAGACCGGCGGGACCGCTCGCTGAAGCGTTCCGGGAGCACCTGGAGAAGTGCCCGGCATGCCGGGAGGCCATGGCTGGCCAGCACCAGGTGCGGGCCGCGCTGGATATTTGGGAGGCGCCCGCGGTTTCTCTCTCGTTCGACCGGCAACTCTACGCGCTGATCGAAGAGCCAGTGAAGTGGAGCGAGCGCCTGCGGCAAGCTCTCTCGCGCCCGCTACCGGTACTGCTGTTCTGGAAGGGCGTGCCGGTCGCGGTCGCCGCGGGGCTGGTGCTCGTGGCGGGCGTCCTGCTCCAGCACCAGCAGCCCGCAAAGCCGTTCGAGAGCGTTGCCGTGGAAGGGGCTCAGCCGGAGCAGGTGGTCCATGCGCTCGATGATATGGAGATGCTGGACGTCTTCGATCAATCGGTGCCCGCCCCGGCAAATTCGCCGCTATAGCACGGAAATGAAGCGCTATTGGAAGGCCGGCGCGCTGCTGGTCCTGCTGCCGGTCTGGGCGATCGCACCGCTATTCGGGGCCGGCCCCAAGCCGCCGGCCAAGCCCCCGGCGAGGCCCGCCGTGCAGGGTCGCGGCCGCGCCCCTGCAGCGCCCAAGGCGCCGAAAAAAATCAACGACCCGGGTGCTTCGATCGCCCAGCGGTTGTTTCAAATGACGCCGGAAGAGCGGGAGCGCGCGCTCGAAAAATTCCCACCCGCGCGGCAAGCGCAGATCCGCCAAAGGCTGGCAAAGCTCGACAGCCTCCCTCCGCAGCGGCAGCAGCGGCTGGCGCAGCAATTTCGGCTTTTCGCAAACCTCCCACCGGACAAGCAGCTTCTGGTGCGGCGGCAAATTCAGGCATATAACCAGTTGCCGGACGACCGGAAACAGATTGTCGGGCCGGAATTGCAAAAGCTGCGCCGCATGCCGGAGGACAAGCGGGAGGCACACCTCGAGAGCGAAGAATTCAGAAATAAGTTCACTCCCGCTGAGCAGAAAATAATCGAGGACGTCTCGCGCAATTTACCGCTGCGGTAAATTGGGCCGTTAGCCCGATCCCGAGAGCCCTCTATCTTCAGGCAGGCAGAGGCTTGCCCTTGGTCTCTACCGCGAACGGCAACAACAGCAGTGCGATGGCGAACAAGGCTCCGATCATCGCCACCGGAGTTCCCAGAGTGCCGTAATGGTGCACGCCGACCCCTACCAAATAAGTAAGTCCCGCGCCGGCGAAGCGGCCGATATTGGTGGTGAACGCAAACGCGCTGACGCGGCATTCGGTGCCGTATTGTTCCGGCAGCCAGAAGGAATACACCACGAAGTTAGCGCCGCCCAAGCCCAGGAAGAATGTACCCACCATAAACCAGGGCAGCGCCCCCTGCGGCATATAGAAAATATAGCCGTACGTCACCGGAATAAAGATCAGCATGAGCGCAAAAAAGAACGCCAGTGTAGTTCTGCGATCCACGTATTTGGCCAGCCATGGAGTGATCACCGCGCCTATGATGGTGCTGAAGCCCAGCAGGGCGGTGCCGTAAGAGGCCAGACGCGCCGCCTCCGCCGCCGAAGCGTGAGATCTTTCCGCAATATAAGTGATCGCCTGAGGCACATAAGTCGATCCCGCCCATAACCCGGCAATCGAAGCAATCAGGTAAATCGAATTAAGAACGGTACGGCGCCGGTATTCGCCGGAAAATACGCGTACAAAGGCTTGCGGCATGGTCAACTTACGTCCGAGCTGCGTTTTCTGCCAGATCTCAGGCTCGTGCAATCGGTTATAAAGGAACGCCACCAGCACAGCCGGCACGCCCCCCACCACGAACATGTACCGCCAGCCGAACTGCGCGCCAATGAAGTAATTCGCCAGACCCGCCAGCATCAGACCGAAATAGTAACCGGTGTGCATCATGCACGCGCCAAACGTGCGGCGCTCCTCCGGCCACGCCTCGGACACCAGCGAGGCCCCGATCGACCACTCCCCCCCGATTCCCACTCCCGCTAGAAAGCGCAGCACCGCCAGCGTCCACACATTCTGTGAGAGCGCCGACAGCAAAGTAAAAACCGAAAACCAGATGATGGTGAACATCAAGGTCCTGGCCCGGCCAAACCGGTCCGCCACTGGTCCCCAGATGAGCGCCGTACCCCAGCCAATCATGAACAGAGCGAAAAGCAAGCCGCTATAGAAGCCGACGTTACCGGTTGTAGCGGGAATGCCGGATTTCGGAAGCACTTCACGGAGGGCCGGCACCAGGACGAGCGAGAGGATAAAAGAATCCATGCCGTCCATCGTCCACCCGCCCCAGGCAGCCCAGAAGGCCCGCTTCTGCTCGCGCGTGAGTCCGGCTCGGACGGCTTCGCTGGGCACGGCTGCGACGGCAGCTTTTCTCATCAATATCCCCCTTTTGGCCGGGTCTCATTACATCATCGGCAGGAGGGGAATGCAAGATCGCCGAAGGCGGGCTATCCCCTGCCCACAAACGGCATCTTCGTCGCCATCACCGTCATGAACTGCACGTTGGCCTCGAGCGGCAGGTTGGCCATGTAAAGGACGGCTTCGGCCACGTGGCGGATATCCATGCGGGCTTCCACCGCGCGCGTTCCATCCGCTTGCGGAACGCCCGCGGCCATGCGCTCGGTCATCTCCGTAACGGCGTTCCCGATATCGATCTGCCCGCAGGCGATGTCGTACTTGCGCCCGTCAAGGGAAATGCACTTGGTCAGCCCGGTCATACCGTGCTTGCTGGCCGTGTAGGGCGCGGAGTTCGGCCTCGGGGTATGCGCCGAAATCGAGCCGTTGTTGATGATTCGCCCGCCGCGCGGAGTCTGCGCCTTCATGATGCGGATCGCCTCTTGCGCGCAAAGGAACGCCCCCGTCAGGTTCACGCCCACCACCTTGTTCCACTGCTCGAAGGTGAGGTCTTCCATCGGAATCCCGGGCGCGTTGTTGCCGGCGTTGTTGAAGAGCACATCGAGACGGCCAAATGTCTCTACTGTTTTGGCGAACAGAGCCTTCACAGATTCGGGCCGGCTCACATCGGCCTGAACCACGAGCAGCCGTTCCTCCGGAGAATTAGCCGCGGCGGCGGTGGCTTGCAACTTCTCGACGCGCCGCCCCGCCAGCACTACGGAATATCCGGCCGCATGCAGCGCCAGGCTGACGGCGCGCCCGATGCCGCTGCCCGCGCCGGTTACAACAGCGATCTTTCCGTTTCCGTTCATGAGAGGTCAAAGAGGGACATCTGCCCGGCACGCTCGCGCGCCACTACTCGCTCGAAATCCGCCATCGGCTCGCATTTCTCCTCTACCGCCCGTGTGAATCGCTCCAGCCGCGCGAAACCATCGAGCTTTTCCCGATCTCCTACGCGCGCCCGGTCGAGGGCGCCGCGCAGTACCGAGATCGATTCATCGTATGTCTTTAGCGGCACTGGAAACGGATGCCCATCCTTGCCGCCATGCGCAAATGAGAAGCGCGCGGGATCGGCAAAACGGATCGGTGTTCCGTGAACCACCTCCGCAATCAGCGCCAGCGACTGCAAAGTCCGCGGCCCCAGGTTCTCCAGCAGCAGCAGCTCCGCAAAGTCGTGAAATTCCCTTTCGTAAGCCACAGCTAGCACCGCGCCCAGCCGCTTGAGGTCCACGTCTTCAGCGCGCACGTCGTGATGCCGCGGGGCGGTCAGGTTGCGGACCTCCGCCAGGATCCGCGCTGGTTGCTCCTGAACCAGCGAAAGCATCGCCCCTTGCGCCGGCTTCGCCTCACGGTCGACCAAATTCATGATGATGCCCTGCGGTTCTCCCGCGATTCCCGTATGCGGCTCAGCCGTGAACTCGCGCACGGCCGCCGAGTGCCAGTGATAGCGCCGCGCCCAGCCGGTGGCGCCGTTGAGTCCCTGCTGCACTACCGTCCACTCTCCGGCGGCGCTCACCACGAACGCATGCAGATAGATCTGGAAGCCGTCTGCAATGGCGTTATTATCCACTCGCGCGGTGAGTCGGCTGGTGCGCACCAAAGCTTCGCCATCGAGCCCCCGCGCATCCGCCACCATCCGCAGCTCATCCGGCGTGCGGCGCGAATGACGGCCGCGCCCGCCGCAGATGTAAATCCCCAGTTCTTTTGCGCGGGGATTCAGGCCGCGTTTCAGCGCTCCCATCACGGACGTCGTAATCCCCGACGAGTGCCAATCCATCCCCATCACGCAGCCGAACGCCTGGAACCAGTAGGGATCGCTCAAGCGCGAGAGAAAGCCGGAAGCACCGTAATCGAGCACAACGCTCTCGGTAATTGCCGTCCCCAGCCGCGTCATGCGCTCAGCCAGCCAGGCCGGCACGCGACCGTTATGCAGCGGCAGATCGGCTGTGCCGGAACGCTTCATCACTTTCAGACTAGCTTCTTAATGGGCGACCCGCACCACGGTTCCGGTCGTGAGCGAATCGGGGGGGTTGGTAATCACCAGGTCGTTCGCTTCGATGCCGGAGGTCACTTCCACCTCGGTACCGTAGTCCTTGCCGAGCGTAATCGGCGCCAGTTGGGCCTTGTTCCCTGGGCGCAGCACCGCCACTTGCAAGCCTTCGCTGCGAAAGATCAGCGTGTTCACGGGAAGGATGAGCGAGGGCGCTGCGGCCGCGAGATGCAGATGCACCTGCGCGTAAGCTCCCGGCAGCAGTTCGCCCGAAGAATTATCCACGGCAATTTCGGTAAGCAGCGTGCGCGTGTTGGTATCGATCGCCTGAGCCGTACTGACCAGCGTGCCTTTGAAGCGGCGTCGCGGAAACTCGGCCAGCGTGAGATCGGCCGTGACCCCGCGAATGGCCGAGCGCGAATAGATTTGCGGCACGTTGACGTACACGCGCAGGCGGTTAGTGGCAGCCATGTGGAATAGCTCCTGCGCGGTGCCGCCGTTTCCGCTATTGATGAGCGCCCCTACGTCGGTGTTGCGGGCCGTGATCACGCCATCGAAAGGCGCTCTTACCTGTTCGAACCCTTGCAACTGCTCGAGGCGGGAAAGGTTGGCCTTCGCAGACGCCACGTTGCTTTCCG
>DATBID010000069.1:0-12761 GCA_036557125.1 Bryobacteraceae bacterium
GAATCATCGATTCCAAGAACGGCAACGCTATGGTGACACCCGCATCGCGCAGGAAAGCCCGCCGTGGAATATGCTTCCCGGTGATCAACATCAGTTTCCTCTCTCCCTTGGCTGCCTGGTTGTCTGGGCGAGTTTTTCCGCAGGCTTCACACTCATTTGAAACGGCTCGCTCCTGACGATCCCCAATATCAGCGACGAAAACCGGTTATTATTCCGTTCCGCCTCGTGAACGATGGCGCGAATCGATGGCATGTCATAGAAATCCGCGGGCCGGCCTAATGCGTAGGTCAGCAGCTTCTCGCTTACCACTCGAACAAACTGAGGGGCGTAGTGCAGCAGCAGTTGCCTCAGTTCCGCCGGCCCGGTGAATCGGCTTCCGTCCACAAATTGGCCGGAAAGATCCAACGGCCGGTTGAACTCTGTGTTGCGGAATCGCCCTACGGCGTCGAAGGCTTCTAGCGAAAAGCCGATCGGGTCGAACATCTTGTGACAACTGGCGCAGACTGGATTCGCGCGATGCTCTTCCATCCGCTGGCGCATCGACATCTGCATGGGAGTGCTTCCCTCCGCGCTGCGGCGCTCTTTCAAAGGCGGAACATTCGGCGGAGGGTCAGGTGGGACAATTCCGAGAATATTCATGAGAACCCACTTGCCCCGTTGCACGGGAGATGTTCGATCCGGCAGAGAAGTCAGCAATTCGATACTTCCCTTGCCGAGCAGTCCTCTGCGCACCGCTAAATCGCCGTCCAGATTTACACGGCGAAATTGACTTCCATAGATATTCGGGATTCCGTAGTGGCGGGCCAAACGCTCGTTCACGAACGTATAATCCGCATCGAGTAGTTCCGTCACAGGCCGATCCATGCGGATGACGTTTTCCAGAAACATCTCGGTCTCGCGTTTGAAGGCCTCGCGGAGATTGTCGTCGAAGTCCGGAAAGTCGAGCGCGATCGGCGAGGAGTTCGCCAGATTTCGCAATTGCAACCACTGGCCGCCAAAGTTGGTCACCAGCGCGCGGGCGCGGTCATCCGCAAGCATGCGTCGGGTCTGCCGCTCCAGCACCTCGGGATCTTTCAGCTTCTCCTCGGTTGCCAGCCGAAGCAGCTCCGCATCGGGCGGGCTGCTCCAAAGAAAGAAGGACAAGCGCGATGCCAATTCAAGATCACTGATGCGGTAGGCTTCACCAGGCCTGACGTTCGCGGGAACGGCTTCGCCGCGAAAAACAAATTCCGGATCAGCCAGAATTGATTGAAGCGCTCTTTCGATCCCGCTCTCAAAATCTCCGCCTTGATTTCGGCCGCTCTGGTATTCGCTCAACAAGTCTTCCAAATCGGCGTCCTTGACCGGCCTCCGATAGGCCTTCCGAGCCAGCACGGAGAGGATTTTTCTGGCGCACGGCAGTTCTTCGGCAGGGCCGGCGGGCTGGCACACCATAATGTTTCGGCGGCTCGCCAGATCCTCCGCAGGCAGCGCGTTGTAAGGACCCGTGATCACAACTTGCCCGACCTGAGGGGAGAATGTAAATCCTTCGAGCGGTCCTGACTCGATGACGCTTCTAAGGTTGTGCCGATTCAAGTCTTCGTTCGGCACCTGGGTAGTGGCGAGGAAAGCAATGCCGACCTTGTGTAAACCCCCTTTCACAGGCAGGCGGACTTGATTCTTCTCCTTTAGGGATTCCACGACGCGGGCTACCTGATCCATTTCAAACAGCTTGATTCTGACGCCGTCGAGGAGTACTTCGACCTTCTCGCCCTTGCGATTGCCGGCAAACAGAACGCCGTTATAATCCCGGACCGGGAACCACGAGATCACGTATTCGCCGTCTGCAGGGAAGTAATACTGGAAAAGCGCTCCGCCGCGAGTGCCCAGCGGCAGGCCTTCCACATGGATTTCTTGAGAACGGTCGCCTGGAATGACAAACCGCTTTTCCGCCAGATCGGTCTCATGACCGAGCGCGAGCCGGCTGATTTTGCCGGCTGCTGACAGTAAACCCTCCACGAGAGCAGGCGACAACGTCAAACTGCCGGCAATGTTATCGAAGCCGGAACTCGCGTCATCTACCGGCAGAAACTCGGCGGGATCAATCTCCACGCCCAGAAGGTCGCGGACGGAGTTCGCATACTCCGCCCGATTGACGCGATGGACGCCGGGCCTAACGACCGCGGGCCGGGCGCGCGCCGCCTGGTCAACGCTATTCTCGATGCCCGAAACCAGCGCCTCATACATCGCAGGGTCCGGACGTTTTACGCCGCTCGGGGGCATCATACCCGCCCGCAGCTTCCGGATTACTTTTTCGAGTATCTCGGCGTTGTCTGTAGGGCGAGAGAAGTCTACAGCGTCGAGTGCCAATCCGCCCACTCTAGCTTTTTGATTGTGACAGCCCACACAGTACTGGTCAATCAGAGTTCGTTGAGCGGCCGCGGAAAGCGGATTCCGGCCGGGCTGGGCCTGCGCGAGAACCGCCCGTAAGGCCGCGGTAATAGCGAGACACAAGGTCGTTCTCATGACTTTTGCGTCCACCGACTTGGGGTGCAGTATATCGTAACCAGGCCATGTACTCAATCCTCACTGGGAAGGAGTAAACTAGGCCAGACGAATCTCGTCGTCTCAGTGTATACGCGGAGGTGTGAGGAAATGACTGCCCGCTTCATGACCCCCATGGTTTGTTTGAGCGGATTGGTATTGGCCGCTAACCTGAAAGCGGCGTCCAGCCCCATTGCAGATGCCGCGATGAACCATGACAATGCGACGGTTCGCCGGCTCCTGGCCCAAAAAGCCGACGTGAATGCATCCCAGCCGGATGGAACAACGGCGCTCATGTGGGCCGCAAGGGCCGGCGATCCGGAAATGGTCGACCTGCTGCTTGCGGCCGGAGCGAACGTGCGGGCGGCGAACCGGGATGGGGCCACGGCGATATACGAAGCCAGCCAAAGCGGTAACGCCGCGATCCTCGAAAGCCTGTTGAGGGCGGGCGCCGATGTAAACGGCGCCTTCCTGTCTACAGGAGAGACGGCACTGATGGAGGCCGCGCGCGCGGGCGGTATCGAAGCCATCAAGGTGTTGCTCGACCATGGGGCTAACGTGAACGCCAAAGAAAACCTTCGCGGCACTACGGCGTTGATGTGGGCGGCAACGGAAGGGCACTCAGAGGCGATTCGCGTTTTGGTCCAGGCAGGAGCCGATGTGAATGCTGAATCCCGAAAAGAAAAGGCCACTGCTTACGGGACTGCCGGACCGGCGGCGAAGCTTCCGGAGGGCCTCGAAAGCGGCGGATTGACACCGTTGCTGTTTGCGGTGCGGGAGGGATTCTTCGACTCGGTCAGGTCGCTGATCGATTGCAAGGCCGACGTTAATCAGCCTTCGGCTGACGGCAGCGGCCCCTTGCTTGTGGCCGTGTTGAATGGCCGCTACGATATCGCCAAATACCTCATTGACAAGGGTGCAAATGTCGATTTAGCGAATAAGAAAGGCTGGACGCCTTTATACCTCGCGGTGAAACACCGAACGTATGAGACCGGAACGATGCCGGTTCCTCCTAACGCAGATCAGGCATTGGATTTCATAAAGCTGATTCTGGATCGCGGGGCAGACGTGAATTCCCGGCTGGCATATGAGACCGAAGTGCATGTCGGGAGCCACGTCATCTGGCTGAAGGAGGAAGGCGCGACGCCGTTCTTCCGCGCGGCATTTGGCGGCGATGCCGAAGTGATGAGACTTCTATTGGCTCACGGCGGCGACCCACAAATTGCGACCAAAGACAACACCACGCCGCTGATGGCATTTGCAGGAGTCGGGTTCGTACTCGGGCTGGTTCAGCACCGTTCGCATGCGGAAGATATGGAGGCCCTCCGGTTGCTCCTGGAAAACGGCGCCGATGTGAACGCGGCCAACGACCAGGGATTGACGGCTTTGATGGGCGCCGCCCACAGAGGAGCCAATGAAGAACTCGCCGTTTTGGTTGAGCACGGCGCGAAGCTGGATGCCAAGGATAAAGGCACCTACTGCGGCGATGCCGTGAGAAGGACTTGCTCGGGCCGCCCCCTGCTCGCGCTCGATTTTGCGAAGGGAGTAGCCGTAACGGTGGAAGCGCCGGTCAATCGCCCCGAGACAGTCGCCCTGATTAAGAAATTGATGAAAGAGAGAGGAGTTCCGGTTCCTGAGGAAGATTAAGGTCGGTAGTTTGTACTTTGCGCTGACAGGCTGCACACTCAGTTTGACTTCGAAAACCCCTTGTGATAGGTTCCAGCCGGAGGATCAATCGCAAAAGTGATTATTGCCTTCGCTCGTACGATAGCAGTGGAATTCTTACTGCTTCAAGTGCTGTCGGCTCAGACGCAGCCGCCTCCTCCCTATCGTGCACCACGCTTTCCCGGAACACAGAACCCTGACTTGAACGGAATTTGGCAGGCAGTAAACTCAGCAAATTGGGATCTGGAACCTCATGCCGCCGGGCCGTCTCCATTCCCATCGCTGCTGGGTGCAATTGGCGCCGAGCCTGCGGGGGAAGGAGTCGTAGAGGGCGGAAAGATCCCTTACCAGCCGTGGGCGGCGGCGAAGAAGAAAGAAAATTTCGAAAAACGGTTCACTCGTCCCACCACTCACGAAACCAACGAGACAGTGGGCGACCCAGAAGCCAAATGCTACCTCCCAGGTGTTCCGCGAGCCACATACATCGGACTCCCTTTTCAGATCATCGAAACATCCAAGCAAGTCCTGCTCTCCTACGAGTTCGCCAGTGCTACGCGCATAGTTTATATGGATCGGACGCCCAAGGCCCCGGCCGAGTCGTGGATGGGCTGGTCGGTCGGAAGTTGGGATGGTGACACGCTGGTCGTTGATGTGACTGCGCAGAATGACAAAACCTGGTTCGACCGGGCAGGAAATTTCCATAGCGACGATTTGCACGTAGTGGAGCGGTACACACCCTTGACTCCGTACCATTTGATGTACGAGGCCACCATCGAGGACCCTAAGGTATTTACACGTCCCTGGAAGATCAGCATGCCGTTGTATCGACGCATGGAGCCGCAAATTCAAGCCTTGGAATTCAAGTGCGTGGAGTTTTCCGAAGAGTTCCTGTATGGACATTTGGTCGCTCAGCCTGGCAAACGGTGAAGAGGCCACAAGAGGCATTTAAATAAACCAAAGGAGGATTCCGATGAGACATCGATTTCCTGCACGGATAAGCGCGCTGATAGCCATGGTAATTTTGGCGCTCTTGGCGCAAATACCGGTTGCCGGCCAAGAGGCCGCAAAGGGAGGAAACCTCCAAACAGCCGCATCTGCATCGAATCCTTTTATTACGCCACGCACCGCGTGGGGCGATCCTGACCTGGAAGGAGTGTTTACGTTCGCCACGCTGACTCCCTTTCAACGGCCCGCTGCTCTTGCCGGCAAAGACAGACTTACCCAGGAAGAACAGAAAGCCCTAGAGGCGCAACTCAAGAAAAAGCAAGAAGAGAACATCGCCACGAACGAGCACTTCAGCTATAACGCCCTCTGGTTCGCGAGCGACCAGGGTAGGCCGACCGGCCGCACTTCGATTATTGTGGATCCGGAGGACGGCCGCTTACCGCCCTTAACGGAACGAGGAGAAAAACTGCGCGCGGAAATCCAGGCCCATGCTGCCACGAAGCGCATCGGGAAAGACACGGTGGTGGATACTTGGGAGGATCTTCCGATTTACGACCGCTGCATCGCTCGCCCCATGCCCCGAGTGACTCAAGAATACAATCAGGGCGCTGAGATTCTCCAGACGCCCGGATATGTCACCATCTTCTACGAGAGCATGCATGACGTTCGCGTCATCCCGCTCGACGGCCGTCCGCATCTGGATTCCAGCATCCGCCAATGGAACGGCGATTCACGCGGCCACTGGGAAGGAGACACTCTGGTCGTCGACTGGACGAATTTTAGCGATGAGGAAAAATCTAATGGTTCCACCCCGTTCGGTGGTTTTCCGCAAGGCAACATGCACGTCATCGAACGATTCAGAAAAATCAATGCAAATACACTCGACTATTTGGTCACGGTGGAGGATCCAACGATTTGGACCAGGCCATTCACATTTGACCTTCCCTGGAGGGGCGACGATCCAACTTATCGGGGACCGGACGATCTTTTTGAATTCGCGTGCCACGAAGGTAACTACCGAATGGTAGAGGACGTCATCACCGCGGCCAAAGCGGTAAGGGCAGCTAAGTCCGGCACGAAATAAATCCGCTCGTGACAAGTCCGAATGTGAGTAGTCAGCAGGAGAATGAATACGATGAATAGAAGAATTTCTAGCATGGCTGTGGCTATTGGCGGTGTGCTGCTGCTTGGCGCGACGGCACCCGCATGGGCGCATCACTCTTTTGCTTCGGAGTACGACGCCGATAAGCCGACGAAACTGCAAGGAACGGTGAAGAAGGTAGAATGGATCAATCCCCATAGTTGGATCACAATCGAGGTGAAAGCTTCAGACGGGACGTTACAGACATGGGAGATCGAAGCCGGCGCTCCAAACGCAATGTTCCGCAGAGGATTCAATAAAGATTCGCTACCCATTGGAACGGAGATCGTCGTCACTGGGTATCTCGCCAAGAACGGTCTGCACCGCGTGAACGGACGCGATCTTACCCTCCCAGATGGGCGAAAGCTTTTCATGGCAACATCCAATCCTTTTGAACCGGAGGGTGAAAAATCGGAGCCCGAGAAAAAAGAAAAATAAGTCCCGGTTTTCCACGTCATTTTTGCTGACTATACATAACCTGATAGGCACACTTACGGGCTAGTTCGGGGTGAAATCGTAACGCGGGGGCATTGCCATGGGATTAATCGCGAGAACCTCTTGTGGGCTTTTTCTAGCTGCTGCGTTGGTTTGGGGGCAGGGCACCACGGCGCAAATCAACGGAGCCGTTAAAGACTCGACAGGCTTGCCAGTCACGGGGGCGACGGTCCAAGTAACCCAAACTGCTACCGGCTTAGTTCGAACGGCGACTTCCGGGGCGGATGGCTCGTATGTCTTCTCCAACTTGCCCATAGGACCATACCTGCTGGAGATCACGAAGTCCGGCTTCAGTAAGTTTGTTCAGTCGGGAATTCTGCTGCAAGTCGATAGCAGTCCGACGATCGATGCTGTGTTGAAGGTCGGCGCAGTCACGGAACAGGTCGTGGTCGAAGCCGATGCCAGCCTGGTGGAAACTCACAGTACCGGAGTCGGCACGGTGGTGGATAATCAACGCGTAGTCGAAATGCCGATCAATGGCCGCAATGTCACCGAATTGATCTTCCTGGCGGGCATTTCCACTGTCGGGGGGACCAATGGCGGGACGCTGAATTCCAACCGGAACTATCCTACAGTGATGATTTCGGTGGCCGGCGGTGTCGCCAACTGGACTACTTACAACTGGGATGGGGAGACCCACAATGACGCCTATAACAGTTTGAATCTTCCTCTGCCTTTCCCCGACGCGCTCCAGGAATTCAAGGTAGAGTCGAGCGCGCTGGCAGCGCAATATGGACAGCATGCTTCGGCCAATGTGAACGTAGCCACAAAGTCCGGAACCAACGGCTTTCATGGAGATGCCTTTGAGTTCCTGCGAAACAACGCTCTGAACTCCCGCGATTTTTTCGCTCCGACACGCGACACGTTGAAGCGAAACCAGTTCGGGGGAACAGTGGGCGGACCCATTAAGCGCGACAAGCTCTTCTTCTTCCTGGGGTGGCAGGAAACCATCCTACACACCACTCCTACTTCGAACATCGCCTATATTCCCACGCCTGCCATCCTCGCCGGAGATTTCACCACGTTCGCAGGACCATCCTGTAATAATGGCAAGCAATTTAATCTGCCAGCTTCGCTGGGTTTCGTGAATAACAAGATCTCCCCTGCTTTGTTCAGCGCTCCCGCGGTAAAAATCGCCGGCATTCTTCCAACCTCAACCGCCGACCTGTGCGGCAAAGTAACTTATGGGCTTCCAGGCGGACAGACGGAGAACATGGGCGTCGGCCGCGTCGACTGGCAAAAGAGCGAGAGGCATTCTCTTTATATCCGGCCGTTCGGCACAAACCTCGATACGCCGTCCACTTACGATGGAAAGAACTCTCTGACGGCAAATTCTTACGCGATGAACTTTCGTGTCTACTCTCTCGCCATCGGCGATACATATCTGATTGGCAGCAACCTTGTAAGTTCGTTTCATCTGGGAGCAAACCGGTCGAACGCAATCAAAATCCCCGATAAACCCGGCTATAGTTGGGAGCAGTTCGGAGTGGCCGCTCCCTATCAGCCGACTCCCAATCCGCGCTTTACGATTTCCGGAGGTAACGGGTTCGCCTTCGAAACCGCCGCCGCGGTTACCACCGACCACGGCGGACCGAACTTCAACGTGGGTGAAGACTTAAGCTTCGTCAAGGGAGCACACCAGGTCGCGTTTGGGGGGGCATATAATCACGTGATTCTTAACTACGCTTCGGGGACCAACGCCGGCGGCACCATGACTTTTAATGGCATTACCAGCGGCTTGGGGATGAGCGACTTCATGCTCGGCGATGCGTCCACCTTTGTGCAAGGCAACTATCAAAATGTCCTCTACGACCGTCAGAACTATATCGGGATGTATGTGCAAGACTCTTGGAAAGCCACAGGACGGCTGACCGTAAACTATGGCGTGCGTTGGGAACCATTTTTCGCCTTCACCAACAAGTTCGGCTACTTCGATCACTTTGATCCGGCCCTGTTTGCGCAGAACGTTCACAGCACACTTTATCCCAATGCCCCCGCCGGCCTGTTCTTTCCCGGAGACCCGCAATGGACACCCGGTGGCAACAGCATCGCACACAATCGCTACGGAACTTTCCTCCCGCGGCTAGGCATTGTCTGGGACCCGTTTGGCACAGGCAAGACGACGATTCGCGCATCGGTGGGAACCTTTACCGACCGGGGCGCTTTATATTCCATGAGCGCAATGGCTCAAGACTCCCCCTACGGGACGGCACTCTCGCTCACGAACGTACCGCTAGCCAACCCCTGGGCCACTTACCCTGGCGGCAACCCTCTGCCTTATGTGCTCACCAAAACCTCGATCTTCCCGCAATTCGCCTCCTACGTGACGGATGACTTCAATTGGAAACCAACCTGGGTCAACCAGTTCAATTTCGCCGTGCAACGGCAGTTCGGCTCCGACTGGCTTGCCACTATTAATTACGTGGGAAATACGGTTTCGCATCTGATTACCGAAGGCCAGATTAATCCGGCGATATTTCTGGGAACGGCCCGCTGTACGCTGCCGAATGGAATTACCTATACAACTTGTTCCACAACGGCGAATACGAATTTTCGTCGCGCTCTCTACCTGCAAAACCCGGCGCAGGGGCAGTATTACGGAGAAGTGTCCACCACCGACGATGGGGGCACGGCATCCTACAATGCGCTTTATGTGCAGTTACAGAAACGGCTGCGCAAAGGAGTAACGATCCTTTCCAACTACACATGGTCTCACTGTATCAGCGACCTGTGGAACGGCAACCCCGGCAATAACGGCGCTTCCGCAGTGACTCCGGGCAACCGGCGAAACGACCGCGGTAACTGTTTTCCAAATGACCAACGCGAATTATTCAATCTTTCCGTGGTTGCCCAGACGCCACGGTTTGCCAGCCGGCCACTGCGGATCCTGGCGAGCGATTGGCAAGTCGCTCCTATTGTCGCCCTCAAGTCCGCTCAGTTCTATACGGTCACGACGGGAGTGGATATCGCTCTTAACGGCCAGGGAGGGCAGCGTGCTAATGCGGTTGCCGGAGTCAGTCCATATGTCAGCAATCACAACGCCTGCACGAACGCACCATGTATCGCGTGGGGTAATCCGGCTTCGTTTGTCGCTCCTGCCGCAGGCGCGTTGGGCACGCTCAGCAATTACTCGCTCAACGGTCCCGGCGTCTTCCAGTTGGATCTGGCGTTCTCGCGACTATTCATGTTGCGGGAACGCAAGACGCTTCAGGTAAGAGCCGAGGGGTTCAATCTTCCGAACCATGTGAATCCGGTGGCGCCCGCTCCTTCGACGAACAGTCCCACCAGTTATACGATCACCAAGGACATCAGCGGCACCAATGGGTTGCAGGGCAGCACCGGACTACCGGATGGTGATTATCGCGTAATCCAACTTGCTCTCAAGTTTGTATTTTAGGTATTTCTTCAGGGATACATCAATGCGGATCATTGGACTGCTCCTTCTGGCCAGCGGGTCCCTCGCACAGACGCCCCCATTCCAGCCGGTAGCAACGATTTCTCAGATTATGGTGGCCATTACCCTTCCCTACTCGGATGCACTGCTCTACATCGAGCGGAATCCTCCGCAGGGGGACAATGATTGGGAGGCACTGCAAATGAAGGCGCTGATGCTTGCCGAATCCGGAAACCTCCTCATGATACAAGGACGTGCCAAGGATCAGGGGCAGTGGATGAAGGATGCCCGACTGCTTGTGGAAGCGGGAGCCGCTGCCGTCAAAGCAACTCGGACTAAGAACATTCGGGCAGTGCTCGCGCTAAATGATCAAATTGTAACCTCCTGCATTGTTTGCCACACCCAATTCCGTCCCCGCCACCGGCGAGCGAAATAAGGCTAACACTGGTCTTATCTTGGACAGACCAAACAACTTCTCACGAATTGGAAACTAGACCCGGCGATATGCCTCAAATCAGAACTGGAACTGAGCCACAATTTGGCCCTGCCGCGGGTAGTTATACACTGTCGAGGTGTTGATTGCTCCGAAACCGGAGATGATGGTTTCACCGGGCGAGCAGGAACCATTCTTGCCGGTAGGGAGCTGGCAAACGGGCGCTGTCTGCGGGCTGATGCCGGCCCCCGTGATACTGGGATTGTTCAGTGACGTTCGGTTAAAGATGTTGGTGAACTCTGCGCGAACCCGCAGGGTGACCCGTTCGCGGAATCGGAACGTCCGCCCGATGCCCATATTCTCCACCGGGCGGCGCTGAGAGCGCAAATCACCGTAATAGCTTGCGCCGCCATATTGGCCGGGCGCCGGGTTGGCCCATGCCGCCGGGTTCAATGCAAACGTGGTATTGGGGTCGAAGCAGTGGCAGTTGATGTTCACAAGATAGAGGGGCTGGCCCGGCACGCGGAGCTGATATTGATTCGGCTGAAACGTGATATTGCTGATCGTCGCCGTAGCGAGGGCTGACGGATACCCGGTGGCGTTCGTAGCGGGAGGCGATAGAGGCAGCCCGCTGGCGTAGAGAAGAAATCCGTCGAAGGTCCAGTCGCGAACCGCATACGATACTGCCCTCGGCCCCCACTTCGGCAGAGTGTAGCTGTAACCGGTCCGGAACATGAACGGTTGGTCGTACTGCGAAATGCTCTTCGCCAAGGCCCGGTCTTGAACGTCGGGTGTGCCGCCGAAAGTATCTTCGGATTTGGACCATGTGAATCCAGCAGTCAATTCCAATCCGTGAGAAACCCGCTTATTGGCGGTCACCTGGAGCGAGTTATACCAGGTATCTCCGAGCGGCGGTGCCACATAAGGGCAGAGACCGCTGGTAGTCGACTTGGTGCATAACGTGTTGTACTGGGGAAAGGGCCGCAATGATTGGGCTACCGAAGCGCCCAACGGGAATCCGGAGAAGGGAATCTGATTCTGGAACCGCCCGGCGGCGGCCGAACTCACCGGCGCCAGCAGCATCGCCAAATCAGCGGGGTTATTCAGGCTCAGGCCGTATTGGTTTAATAAGGAAGTGCTCAAGAAGTTGTAATTGACGAGCGGGGCTGCGGCCCCCAGGTAATTGGGCCACCAAGCACCGCGGTTTGCGATGTAAGAGGCCTCGACTACCAGGTTGGGCGCGACCTCGCGCTGCACGCTGAAGCTCCATTGCAACTGGCGCGCGGGCCTGCCCGCATTTTGATCATAGATCTCCGGCCCAGCGCCCGGAATAATTCCGCCGATCGGATAATAGCCGGGGCTGTAATTAGGCCAAGCGATCTGAGCGGCCGTCAATGGCACGCCGTTCTGAGTTACGCCCTGCCCCCAAGTCATCACAGGAAGGCCGGGGACAGGAGATGGACCAAAAGGATTATTGGCGGTAGCTATCCCGGCCCCGCCGTGTTCGGCCGTGGCTGCGCCGGTTGGGGTGTATACGACGCCGAAGCCACCGCGCAGCACGGTCTTGGCCGCGATCTGGTATGCAAAACCGAGCCGGGGGCCGAAGCCAAAGGGGTAATTTTGCGCGAAGGCGCAGTGACAAGTAGCTTGGTAGATGACTGACCCGGGATGGTTTCCGGCAGTGGGGTCGGGCAGGGCCGGCGCAAAATCCGGCGAGCGGCCGTACTGCTCCTTGTAGTAAGTTCCGAAGTCGTAGCGCAGGCCATAATCCAGCGTGAATTTCGAGGTCACCTTCCAGCTATCCTGCGCATAAAGTCCCAACTCATATTTCCCAAATCGCGTGTCAGAGGGAGGATCAATGTTCGCGGTATCGACGGCGCCCATCAGGAAGCTGGCATAAGGAAAGCCGATGTTGTTTGGGCCGATATTGGCTACACTCTGGCCCGTGGATGTATTAACCAGGTAGGGCATCGCCGTTTGACCGGAGGAAAAGCTATACGTGCCCTGCAGGTTAGCGACGGTGCGAGTATAAAATCCCTGGAACGCCAGGCTGCCGCCAAATTTTAAGGAATGGTTGCTCTTGACCCAGGTCATGCTGGCGACAGAATTGAACGCCGTGTAAAGGCCATCGGTCCTTCCAGGAGGACCCAGGGGGGCAGTGGCAG
>DATBID010000070.1:0-11798 GCA_036557125.1 Bryobacteraceae bacterium
TGTGTAAACGTTCTTCCGCAATACTGAAAGGAAGAACGTATGGACGAAATCAGACCCGATCTCGTAGACGAACTGCTGAAGGGATACGAGAAACCGGAAGATATCATTGGCGAAAATGGGCTGCTGAAACGGCTGACCAAAGCGCTGCTGGAACGAGCGCTGAATGCCGAACTGACCCATCATCTGGGCTACGAGAAACACGATCCCGCCGGCCATAACAGCGGGAACTCGCGGAATGGCGTGACCAGCAAGACGGTCAAGGGCGAGTTTGGCGAGATGGTGGTGGACACGCCGCGAGATCGCAACGGCAGCTTCGAGCCACAGATTCTGGGCAAGCATCAAACGGCTTTGACGGCTTTGATGACAAGATCCTATCAATGTATGCGCGCGGAATGACCACGCGGGAGATCCAAGGGCACTTGCAGCAGATGTATGGGGTAGAAGTCAGCCCAACACTGATCTCCGATGTCACCGACGCGGTGCTGGATGAGGTTAAGGCATGGCAGAATCGGCCGCTGGAGCCGATTTACGGAGTGGTGTATCTAGACCGCTCTACGTGAAAATGCGGCACGAGGGACGGGTCGAAAATCGCGCCGTATATGTGGCGATCGGGATCGATCTGGAAGGCCGCAAGGAAGTGCTGGGGTTATGGACCAGCGGCAATGAAGGCGCCAAGTTCTGGCTAGGAGTGCTGACGGAGCTGAAAAACCGCGGAGTGAAAGACGTGCTGATTGTTTGCGTGGACGGGTTGAAGGGCTTCCCGCAAGCGATTGAAACGGTATTTCCCGACGCGCGGGTGCAGTTGTGCATTGTGCACATGATACGTGCCAGTCTGAATTACGTGAACTGGAAGGAACGCAAGTTGGTGGCCGCGGATCTGAAGGCAGTCTACCGGGCCACCACCGAGCGCCAGGCGGCCAAAGAACTGGACGAGTTCATTGGCAAGTGGGGCAACAAGTACCAGGCGATTGGCAAGCTGTGGAAGGAAAACTGGGATCGCGTCACGCCGTTTTTCGATTTTCCAGCGGAGGTGAGAAAGATGATCTACACCACCAACGCGGTCGAATCCCTGCACATGAGCCTGCGAAAGATCATCAAAACCCGCGGGTCGTTTCCCAGCGAAGAGGCGGCCCTCAAGCTGCTCTACTTGGCGCTGCGTAACGCCAGCGCCAAATGGGAAGCGGTCCAGCACTGGAAGCAGGCCCTGAACCACTTTGACATGCTGTGGGGCGACCGCATTCGAGCGGCCACGGGGAGGGCCTGATCGGCCCTCAACTGCGCCGGCGCACGCGGCCAAAATCAAAAGGAAAGGAGCTTTTTGGCATCGGGGGCGCTGCCCCCGAACCCCCGAGATTTTACGCTTTATCGCCAGGATTGCTGGACGCCGAGTCGGCGCTCAGGTTGCGTCTCCGCAGAGCCTTATCCTCCGCTCGGGTATAACCAGTATAGTCGGCTCGAAACATCAACCCGCCAGAATGTTTACACAAAATTCTTGACACCGCCCCCGCTTCGCCCCGCCCTTGCGTTGGCAGCACCTCTAAGAGGACTATATCGATCGCGGCTCACGGCACTGCTGACACGACTTTCGATTCCACTCGAAATTTCCTATAGTTGCTCCAGGTAATTTCATCCTCCTCGGCTACGCGCTTCACCAGCCCGATTCGTCCGCTGCCGCCGAGGATCGCGCGCCGCGGCAGCCATAACCCGTCATCCACGCGAATCTGCTCAAAAACCAGCTTTCCCCCGGGGTTCAACCTCGCCAGGAACCAACCGAACGAGATCGTCGCGGTGGTCTCGGCTTCGAGGCGCACCCACTCATATCCCGCCTTCTCAATCCAGATCTTGCCTCGGACCTTTAGCATCGCGGCCCCTTCCCGGCTCTTGAGGTGATAGTCGGCCCGTGGGGTCGCGGAGATCACCCACGCGTCCTGGCCGTCGATCTTCCCCTCGCCGTCCAGATGAAAGTGGAACGCGTCCGGCACTTCCAGCAGGAACTTCCGCTCTCGCTGCCGCTCCTTCTCACGCTCCGCGGCCCGCCGCTCCCCCTCCTGCGGACTTTCTTTATCGAGCTTCGCCGCGATGCGGTCCAGTTTTTGCTGTTCCTTCTTCTGTTCGCCTTCGGGCAGCGGTTTGAAATCGCGTTGGAGCATCCGCCGGTACGGCTCCCCGTCCAGCACCAGCGTCTCCCAAGCCTCCTGGTGCTCTGCGGTTACGCGATTGTGCGAATCGAAATGCCGCTCCCGATCTTCTTCATTCCATGTGTAATCCGCCCGGCGCGCCCAGTTTGCTTGGTCCAGTTCCACCGACTTCCGCACGATTTCCCGCGCGTCCTGAGCCAGGAGGGCCGACCCCCAGCAAAGCACTGCAAAGGGAATCAGCCGCATACTACGCATAATATTTCAACGGCGCCTGGCGAAAACAGGTTCCCGCAGGCCTGGAACTTCACACGTGCCGGATGGCCTCCATCGGCTCCGTTCTGATCCAGCGACGCGCGGAAATGCAGCCTATTAGCACGGATACGAGCAACATCGCGCCCGCGGCCGGCGCCAGGGATGTCCACTCCGCCAGGCGGACCCCGTAGAGTTGGGACCGGAAAATCATCGTGGCCGATACGCCCAGAAGAATTCCCACGCAAACTCCCACGGCTGCGACGGAGAGCGTTTCGCGCAGCACCATCATAAGAAGTTGCCGGGGTGAAGACCCGAGCGCAACGCGAACGGCAAGCTCCTTTTTGCGGTCGCGGATGGAGTAAGAAACCGCGGCGAACAGGCCCAGGGCGGAAAGGAGGAGCGCGAGCGCGCCCAATATAGCAAAGCAGCCCGCTGCCACCCGCTGCCGGAAAAGCGTCAGGTTCATCCAGTCATTGAGCGTCGCGGGCTGAAACAGGATCTTAAACCTGAGATTGCGCAGTGCCTGGGTCAGTGGCGCGCTCCAGCGGCGCGGGTCGCCTTTCGTTCTGACGACGACGTTGATGTAGCCCAGGTAGTGCTGGCTGAGCGGAAGATAGAGGAAGGGTTGCGGCAGCTCATCGAGGTCTTCATACTTGCCGTTAGCGGACACGCCCACAACCGTAACGTTCTGCATCGGGTTGCCCGCCGAGACGATCTTTCCGATCGGGTCCTCTCCCGGCCAAAACAGATCGGCCATTTTCTGATTTACAATAACCACCGGTGGGCTACCTTCACGCTCGCTGGGACTGAAGGGGCGGCCGCGCACAATCGGCATACCGAGGGTGGAAAAGTAATTCGCATCCACGACGCTTTGTCCCACGGAGATCGTCTTTGCACCGCCGGGGATCTGGACGGGGCCTGCACTAGCGCCCATCAGCGGCAGATTTGCCGCTAGGGTAACCGCTTCGACCCCGGGGATGGCGGCTGCCGTCCTGCGTAGCGTTTGGTAAAGCTGCTTGCCGCGCACTTCGTTGTACCCTTCGGCTTGGAGAAGGACCGTGTGAGCAATCAGGTTGCGTGCGGAGAAGCCGAGATCGACATGCCGCAGGTTGTACAAGCTCCGCTGGCATAAACCCAAGCCCACCAACACTAAGGTGCAAACCGCTACCTGGATTGCCACCAGAATGTTGCCGCGCATCCGCCGATGTTTGCCGCTGGCTACCATTTCGCCGCCGAGAATTTCGGCGAGATGCAGCGAGGAGGCGTGCAGCGCGGAAGGAAACCCCGTGGCTAGCGTGGCGATTACTATCAGCAAGACCGCGAAGCCGAGGACCATCGCATCCAGCCGGGGATGGAAGCTGAACGAAAATACTCCCATCGTCGGCAGTGTGACGCTGAAACTAGAGAAGCGGGCGATGGCGGCACGGGCGATCAGGTATCCGAAGGCGCCGCCGAACGAGCAAAGGACGAGGCTTTCGGTAAGCGAATCGCGGATCAGACGCCTGCGGCCGGCGCCCAGGGCCAGCTTGATAGCGGCTTCCTGGGTCCGGCCCACTGCCACCGCGAGCAGCAGGTTGGCGACATTCGCGCAAGCGAGCAGCAGTACCAGCAGGAGCAGCGCGACCAGGATACTACTCATCAATTCCGCCGTGCCGATTGCGTCAGGAGGTAACGCTGTGGCGCGGGTGACAACCGCCGTCCAACCGCGGTCTTCTCTCGGATAAGCGGACGCGAGCTGCGCAGACAATCCGCTCAATTCGGCCTGCGCCTGCCTCTTCGAGACGCCCGACTTGAAGCGCGCCGATAGCGAGAGCCGCCGCGCGGTGCGGTCCGTTCGCCATGGGCTGCTGTCATATGGGAATAAAGCCGTGAAGAGGTCTCCCTCCACGCCATAAAACGCGCCGCTGAAGCCGGGCGGGGTCACCCCGATAATGTGGTGGGCGGCCAGGGTCTTGCCTATAATGTGCGGATCTGCGCCGAGGCGCTGCCAGCAGGAGTAAGTCATGACGGCGATTTGTGCATCGGCATCATCGGATTCGGAGAAGAGGCGGCCGAGAAAGGGATGAATGCCAAGCACCGCGAAATAGTTGCCCGAGACAGGCCGCGAGAGCAAACTGACCTGCCGGCCTTCGAAGTTAAAATCGCCCAGAGCGCCAATAGAGTTCGGCGCGGCGGCGATATCGGTGAAGACATGATTATTCTTGCGGAAGTAGTCGTAATCCGGATAAGAAACAAGACCCGCGGCGCTGGACCCGTAGCGGCTGCCGATCATCACCAGACGATCGGGCGCCGAAACGGCTGGAGGAAGCGCGAAGAACGTGTTCGGGACGCCGAGGCCGATAATACCGAGAGCCAAGGCGATAGAGAGAGAAAAACAAGACACGGCCGCAAGCTTCCAATAGCGGCGCAGCACACGCGCTCGCCAAAGAAACGCGGTCATGGCGAAAACCGTTCGCACGTGTGGGCCAGCGGCAGGCGCAAACAAGCGCTACGCGATTTCGCGGAAGTCCGTGACATTGCGCTAACGCTGTGCAGCCGCGGCACGCAACCGCATTAAAGCCGGAACGGATTGAGGATAAAGTGTTTGACAGGGAATGTTACATCGTGCGAGCATGTAGTTATCACTGGGAAAGGAGGTGGTCCAGTAAAAATGGATAGTAGTAATAAACCGCGCGAGGTGGCCGACTGCTAAAGTCGCGCCTCTAATGCTGAGATCCCGTCCAGTGGCGGGGTCAGGTTCCTGCGGACCGGCTGCCTCAAGCGTCAGTTAGCCCTCAGGTTATCCAAAGGCTACCAAACCCCCGTGATTCCCAGCGAAGCACGGGGGTTTTGCTTTGCTATACTGGAATTTCCCGAAAGGACAAAATACTCCATGAAGGCCGGAATTCATCCTGCGTACAATGAAGTCAACGTGATCTGCGCCTGCGGACACACCTTCAAAACGCGCTCCACGCACAAGGGCGATATCCGCGTCGAGATCTGCTCGTCTTGTCATCCCTTCTTCACCGGTCGCCAGAAGCTGGTTGACACGGCCGGCCGCGTGGACCGGTTCGAAAAGAAGTACCGGGCAACGCGCGGAGCCAACAAGGTTCAACCTATAGCGGCGCGTGGCGCCAAAAAGGTTCAGCCCACGGCCTAGAACGAATCTCGCAACCTACGGCTGTTTGCCCTGCTTTTGCCGATTCTGCTGGCGCTGGTGTTCGCGTTCGGCGCGGAAGGCGGTAAAGAGCGGCTTTTGATCGTCGCGGAGAATGGCTGCGATTTTTTCGCCTTGCAAATCGTAGATTGCCCGCCCCTCGGAATTCATCTTGCGCCGGACCTGGTCAAACTGCGCGCGGGTCTCGTCCAGGATCGTATTCACCTGGCGAATTTGCTCGTCGTCCAGTTTGACCTTAGTGCGGATCTCATCCATGTAACGCCGGCGAGCCTCTTCGGGGTTCAGCCGCGGAGGACGGCCACTGCCGTTGACGGCGTTCACGGTGTTGACGGCGTACAGCCGGTAGGAAAGGCCGCCCACCAAAGCGCCGCTCAAGAATACTAACGAGAGATAAATTGCCGCGGAGAGTCTCGATTTCGGCATTGTCACCCAACCATGACCACGTTATTGCTGGCCGTAAAGATCCAGCCGTACCGGAGCCACAATATCCGGGGTCTCAATGCTATTGGCGTCCGCCAAGGCCTCGACGTAACTGGCATAGCTGCCAGGATTGGGCGCTGCCCGATGGGGTATCGCCGTGTAAACGCCCAGCGCGAGCGAGGCGGCCACGGCCGCGGTCAGAAAGGCATTGGCCATCCGGCGGAATGAGAAGGTGAAGGATTGGCGAGCCTCGATTCGGTTCCAGAGCCTGGGCATGAACTCGGGGGAAGGTTCGGGCGCGGGACACGCCTTGCGATAGGCGCGAAATAGCGCATCCAGCGGATCGTCGGCGGCTTCGCCGCTTACGTGATTGCTGCCGTGCATCAAATCCATTTTTCTTAACCGGCCGTGGCCGGCTCCTTGCGCTTGGCTACGCCTTCAAAAGCTTTTAGAACTCTCTGCCGGGCCCGAAATAAACGGACCTTTAGAGCATTCTCGTTGATGTTGTAAATCTTTTCAAGCTCTTTCAGCGACAACCCTTCCAGTTCCTTCAACATGAGCAGAATCCGATCGGCCTCGGAAACCGCCCCTAACAGGGCATCCACAGTCTCGCGGGTTTTGCTGGCTTCCCGCTGGTCCTGCTCCGCCCTACCACCCGCCAGAGCATCCGCCATAACTACCTGCTGCTCCGACAGATCCGACATCCGGTACTCCTGGCGGCGACGCTGTTTCCGCAAATAATCGTACGCTGCGTTTACCGTCAGGCGATACAACCAGGGCTCGAAGACTTCCGGTGTCCGGAGCTGGTCGAGCGAAAAATAGAGCCGCAAAAAAACTTCCTGGGCGACATCCTCGACATCCTCCGGGCGGGCGATCAGCCGGGTGATGGTCCCTAGAATGCGCTTCCGGTAGGCCACCACAATTTCGTTAAATGCCGCGCTATCACCGGCCTGCGCGCGCTTAATCAGCTCAAAATCAACCAGCATGCGGCACCCGCCATGCCGGCACCCGACTACTCCTTACCCTCGGCTGGATAGGCGTGCCGGCCCCTCGACAGGTTACAAAGGGCTGAAAAGAGAATCGGCCGGCTCCCCGTAACGACATGGTTTCGTTAATAGTATCCCAAAGCCAGAAAATCCTGCCATGGCTCTAACGAGTGGAACCGGGCCGTGCCGGAGGATTTAGTACCTGCGCTACTGTTGGAACCGCTCGTCAATCGGCACCTGATAGCCGCTGGCCAGGCGGTTGGTTTCGTTCGCCATGCCAACCACGGCCATCAATTCGGCCAGCATAGCGTCGCTCATGCCGGCTTTCCGCGCCGCGGCGGTATGCGAGGCGATGCAGTAGCCGCACTGGTTGGTGACGCTGACCGCCAGGTAGATCATCTCTTTCGTGACGGCCTCCAGGCAGCCGGGCGCCATGATTTCCTTAATGCTGTTCCAGGTCCGCCGCAGGGTAGGCGGATCGTTCGCCAAAACCTTCCAGAAATTATTAATCCAATCAGTCCGCCGCGTGGCCATGATGTCGTCATAGATGGCCCGCACTTCGGGCGAGGCGTCGGCGTATTCGATCAATCCGAGAGAGGGCATGCGCTCATTGTCGCGCAGGCCTCAAGCGCCAGCCCCGCCTCCTCCCGAAAACACCTGTTTCTGCCTCTCGGCCATTTCGGCGGGCGTCAGTTCTTCCTTGCGCGTGGCCAAGGCCCAGGTGAAACCGAACGGATCCTTCACCTGCCCGTACCTGTCGCCCCAGAACTGGTCTCGGAGCTGCATGGTCTCCGTGCATCCGGCGGCGATGGCGTTCTTCCACAGGGTGTCCACATCCGGGACATAAACATGGAAGGTAAACGGATAATTGCCTTCGACCGTAGCAGGCGCGCCAAACTCGGGGAAATGGTCGGCAAACATCAGAATGGAGTCGCCGATGCGCACCTCAACGTGCATCAGCTTGTCGCCCGGCCCGGGCGACCGCGAAGTCTCCACGGCTCCAAAGGCCTTCTGCAAAAACTCGCTATACTTTGCCGCGCCCTTCACGCTCAGTTGGGGTGTGACGGTGTGAAATCCAGGAGGAATGGGACTTGCCGCTTTTGCCATTGGGCCATCATAGCGCGGGAGCGCGGGTCAAGATAAGCCGCGGCAGTGATATTCTCAGGAAGATGCGGCGCGGCCGGGCACTGTGCGGGTTGGGATGCTTTCTTACCTTTCTTGGCGCCGTTTACGCGTTTCAGCGGCCGTGGCGTGAGTATTCTGGCACGGAATACTTTGAAGGACAGATCCAGCGCCCCGCCGATTACGCCGAGAAAACCGAATGGGTGTTTGCGCGCCTGATGTTTCCTCCGGGGCCGCTGGATGGGTACAGCAGCACTGGCCGCTTCACCGGCGATTTTCGTTTGGGCCTTTCCCTCTGGACTCAGGATTATCCACGCGCAGACCGGCACTTCGCTCTGGCCCTGCGTCGCCTCACGCGTATTCATGTGCGTTCGGTGGAACAGCCCGTCTTGCTTGAAGACGGCGACCCTTATGACTGGCCGTGGCTCTACGCGGTGCAGGCCGGGGAGTGGGGGCTCACCGAGCAAGAGGGGCGATTGTTGCGCGAGTACCTGCTCCGGGGCGGCTTCTTCTTCGCCGACGATTTTCACGGCAACGAGGAGTTGCAGGAATTCCTGAAGCGTATCAAATTCGCCTTCCCCGACCGGACCGTCGTCGAGATTCCAAATGACGACCAGATCTTTCACACGGTTTACGATGTGAACGACCGCTTCGTGATTCCGGGCGCCGAACACGTTCGGGAAGGCTCGAAAAACGGCGGCACGGTGGCGCACTGGTTCGGCATCTACGACGATAAGGGCCGCGTTATGGTGGTGGCGAACTACAACCAGGACACCGGCGACGCTTGGGAATGGGCCGACTCACCGCGTTATCCCATCAAGTATTCGGACCTGGCGATCCGCTTAGGCGTAAATTACGTTACCTACGCCATGACGCACTAACTTTTCGTGTTCCTTAGTAGCGCGCGATCCTGCTAGGGATCAGAGCGCGACGCTCTGGTACGCTTCCAAATCCCGGCCATGCGAAAAGAGAAACCGGCGCCGACCGACACCTCCGCCGTCCCTCGATCCACGCCCATGCCGAAAAGAAAATCCCACTGACGATTGGGACCCTTTTTGTAAGAGGCCCCCAGTTCGATCATTTCTGCGGAGCCGAAGTGCCCGTAGTAGCCTTGATATTCGATATAAGCCTTTGTGGTCCGATTGAGGTCTCGTTCTATCGCTATAACCGTCTCCCCTTGCAGGAAATGGCGGCCGCTTCCGGTGGCGTAATATGCATACTGAACGCCGCTGGTGGACCATCGGCTATCAATACTTTTGGACCAGGCCACCCCTAGCTGCGGGTCGATGCCGCCACTCGTACGCCCGTGAGAGCCGGTCGGCAATGACAAACCGGGCGCCACAGAGAGCTGAAAGGACGCCGAATCCCGCGTGAACTGCTGCTTCCAGCTAAGAAGAAAGTCGGTAAACCCCAGGGTGGCGTTGTGTTCCCAATAGCCGTAGTAATCCGGTAAACCGACCCGCAATTCACCCGAAGTGATGAGTCCTAACCGTATTACGGTCTCGATACCATCCAGTGTCGCCCCGCCATTGTCACTCGTCCAAGCCAGGCCGTTTTCCACTTGCAGACGGCCCTTAGGAACGACGGTGCTTGATAAATCGGGGCGATCAGTATTAATTTCATCTTGCGCTTCTAAAGAATGCAAGCCTAAACAAACAGCCAGTCCCAAGACCAAGGACACGTAGCCCCTTGCCATAGGAGATCCTCCTCTCCGGTTGGTAAACTACACGGCTGGATTTGCGGGAGTTAGGATCTGGGAGGGTGTTCGAGGGGATGCGGGGTAGCCCTCAGCGGAGACGTCTGTTCGGGCGGATGCGTAGGCACCGCCAACATTGTCACTTCAAACGACACCGGATGCTCGAGTGTCGCTGGAGCGCAACAAAAGCAGTCGTTACTGCCGATCGCTGGATTCGCGGTGGCAGCAGATCCGTTATGTCTCGATGGTAAAGACAGACAATCGTCAAGCGAGAGCGAGCAGACTGCTGTGTCTGCGCATGTGCCGAGAAGGAGCACAAACGCAATGGCCCTGACGACGTGGAACCAGCGGCTCACTCTCAATTCGCTTTGTCCTCAGCTTCCAGAGTCATATCGATTCTGATTGCGCTGTCTACGTGGACCATCAGCCCCTTTCGACTCTCCGGTTTGAAGTTTTTCGTTTCGATATGCAACTCATACTCGCCCGGTAATACATTTGGAAACCGATAGGATCCGTTTTTCCCAGACGTGACATTCTGCTTTATCCCCGTTCCGGAATTCGTGAGCGTTATGTGCGCGCCTGCGACCGGAGCGCCGGAGGGTTCCTTGATCACCCCGGCAACGCTGCCGGTAGTTCCACAAATAGCCTGGGTAACCGACAACGCGACTGCGATATACGCGAAAGCGACAATTGCCGCACACCGCAACATATCTCACTCAAAATAGAAATTTCAGTGCAGCTTGCACCAGCCGCGGCGGTGCGGCTTTTATTACCTGACCGAATGTTGGGCTGTCGATATTGCCTTGCACCGCGGCCGGACCGAAAAACTCCGCATGATTGAACGTGTTGAAGGCCTCGACGCGGAATTGCAGCGATTTATGTTCCGTGAAAGGGAAGTTTTTCAAAAGGGCGAGGTCGAAATTCAGTTCGCCCGGCCCGTGGAACGATCTTCGGGCGGCAGTGCCCGGCTCACCGAGAGCGCTCTCACTAAAGGCGCCTGGGTTGAAGTAAGGCAGACCGTTGCGCGGATTTCCGCTCAAGTTTAGAGCTAAACCGTTGTAATCCGCCGTATCCAGGCTGTAGTTATTCACTCCATTCGGAATGCTGCCTTGGAGCGAATTGTCGTCGTTACTCTTGATAGTGACAGGAAAGCCCGTAGTGGCGCGTGTTATTCCCGAAAAAGCCCATCCTCGAGTTAACAACGGAGCGCGATGAGTCAACTTATCAAAGGGCAGTTGGACTTCATAGCTGGCAACGAAATTGTGCGTCAGATCCCACGCCGAAAGAGCACGGGTCCTTTTGTAGTCGAAAGGATCGACGGTGTCCCCTAGCGCAGACGCTTGGTCGATCGACCTACTAAAAGTGTAGCCGAGAAGTAATGAGCCTCGCGAACTCGAATGCCGTAGCGTGACTTGCAGAGAATTGTAGCTGGAATTTCCGTAGCTCCCCTCGAAGTCGTCGTTGCTCATCGCGGAACCGAACGGCCCGCGCGTACCCTGAAACACCTGCCCCGATGCGCTGACGTATTGAGTGTCTTCCCCAAACGGGCCACATGTGGCAGACCCTGGTGCGACGGCGGCTGGATTGCTTAGAGCCAGACACAAGGCCGGATTCCCGGGATTGACTGAATATGTCAGCAGCAGATGGTGCGCTTGAGAGCCTACATAAGCCGCACTCAGCACTGTGTCCGGAGCCAGTTGCCGCTCGATAGACAAAAAGTAGTTCTCGTTGTAAGGAAAAGTGTTGTGCGGATTTGGCCCGGTCGCACCGGCAACCGGTTCAAACACCGAGAAATCGACATTGGGATCCGGATGGTTGATACTGGTGTTCAAGGGAGGGAAATTCAGTGGGAATGGATTTCCCGTGAACGAGCCGTTCGCGGCAGTCCGGAAGGGCTCGGCAAATAGCGGCGGTCCAGGGCTCGTGTAGCTCAAACCGTAGGGTGGCTGCGGAAGATCAAAACCGAGCACCTGCCCTTGAATGACTGAGTAGAACATACCATAGCCTGCCCGAATGCTCGTTTTGTC
>DATBID010000071.1:0-9886 GCA_036557125.1 Bryobacteraceae bacterium
TGGTTGTGTCGGGATGATAGTTGCGCCAGTCAAACCAAAAATCCTTTAAAGCAGGAACGCGATCGAGGCATTTCTTTTGCGCGGAGCCAGATACGGCGCAGTTCTGGAAATTCCATTCGCTGGCTGTGGTCGTGTCGAGCAGGAGCCATGGGTTCGCTGGCGAGTCGCCTTTGGTTGAGGGCTGGGCTGGGTCGGCTGGGTGGATAGCTCCCGCACCAGCCGGCCGGATGTCGGCGCTGCCTTTTACCGGAGTTAGGTTATGGGGCTTGTCAGGGGTTTGCGTTTTGGCGGCTTCGGCTGGTTGACTTGTTTCACCTTTCAGGAAGAACTCCGCACTCTTGCCGTCGATCTTGCTGACGAAAACGCGAAATGACTTCTTATCGGGTGCGACGGCGATTAGCACGGGAGTGCCGGCGATTTGATCTATGACCGGGGATTGCTTAACTAGCGTGTCCCAAGGATAGGCGCGGCTGGCGCCGTTCAGTTGGACGCCTACGACGATGTCCCGCGACTTCAGTTCTGTGCCGGGGAAGCTGATCACGACGGGAAGCTTGGCGATTTCGGGTTCCCAGTTGCTTTCGTACTTCTTGGAGTATTTCGGTACTTCGGCGAGGACCTGGCCGCCTGAGACTTCGGATTTCCACTGCGCGAAGGTGAGCTCGTCGTAGGGAACCAGGTCGAGCGAGGCGCCCTTTAGTGGGCCGTAGATGGCTTTGCCATTGATCTGCTGCCACCAGGTGCCGGTCTCCTTGTCGCGCATCAGGAAATTCTGGTTGTTGATACCGGCGAGATAGAAATGGAGCGGCTGGCCGTTTACGGTGCGGGTCCACACGAGACCCGTGTGACAGAGCGTTCAATAGGTGACGGCGATCGGCACTCCACCGACTACATCGTTGAGGACGTGGTGATAGGCCATCTCGCGGATGGGATAGGCACGAGCGTCGGAGCCATAGCGGACCGCGAGGATCATTTCATCGGCGGCGAGCTTGCTTGCGGCTTCTGAATCGAATTTGGCACTCTCAACGGGATGGAACATCCATTCGAAGTAGTTCAGGCGGGACATTACGGCGGAGAAGGTGACGAGGATTCCTACGAAGATTAATCCCGCTCTCCACCATTTGTTGGACGCTTGCCATAATGCAGCGATAAAGAGAAAACAAACGACCGCACAGAGCAGAGTAATGACAGGAGCGCGGTCGCGGATTGCCATAGCCCACAGGAGCGCATGGGGGTTCTGGTAGCGGAATGGGCGGATGATGAAAGCAGGGAAGAAGAAGGCGGCGACGCCGACTACACCGAATGCGCTTAGCGCGATCCACAGGGAGCGGGGGCTGGAGTTGGATGGCGTCATGTGGAGAGAGCCGAGTTCCCCACGAACTCGACGAGGTGGAATTGTATTCAATTCTTCGAATCTTCGTGGATAGTTGGAATGTACTATGGGGACTCGTCACGGTCCTTTGTCCCGCCTCGAAAATCCCCACTTCTGGCAAATTCGGCCAGAAGTAGGGCACCCAGTTCTATTTTTTGTTAGCCGAAAGACTCTGTGTGCCGACGCGCGGACGAATACGTCCGCCGCTACACAAGAAAAATGCCCCAGTCTTATTCTCCCTTGCGGGGAAAGACCGGGGCACCTTGGTTCAACTTGCCTTACTGCGGAGTGAAGTTCTGGTGGTAACTCAGGCTGACTACGTCCTGGAACATGGGCGTACCGGGAGGAAGGTTCGCCGGATTCAGGAATTGGGTGTCGAAGAAGTAGTTACGTTTTGGGGCGCCGTACACCGCATTACAACACTTGAAATTGCCAGTGTTGTATTGCGAGTAGTACATGCTGATCATTGAACCGGCGTAGTTGACGGTGGCACCGTTGGCGCCGCGGTTTTCAATATAGCGAAGGAAGTTGTGCATTCCGCCATCTGTGCCGAAGTCCGCTGGCACTCCCGCCCAGCCGGGTTGGGGGAACGGGATGCTCTTGCCGGCGGCGATCGCCATACGGTAGTAGCTGGTGTTTCCGGGACGGTTATTCGCTACGCTCGGTTGTTGCAAGCTCAAGAGGTCCGTCCAGCCGGTATTTGCAACCGGCAGATTTGAGCCCGCCGGCGGATTTGAAAGCAGAGTGACGGAGTCTGCAATGATGGCTGCAGCCGAGTGTGGTGTAGCGGCATTGGCGCCGCTGCTGGGGAAGAACGGGTCTGCCGAGCCGCTGTTGTAGTCGCCATAGACGTAGACCGGTTCTTCCGATGCTACCGTGAAGCCGTAGCCGGTAGCCGGGGGAATGGCATGCGGGAGATAGCTGTTACCCGCGCCATCCATACCGCCGTCGACGAGGCGCAGGCCGTGGCGTGGACCGGTCACCATGTTCCATTGTGCGGTGGTGGAGCAGTTCGCAATACCGGCAGTGGTGCCAGGGATATAGTAGGCCTGCGTCATATCGGGGTCATTGCCGGCGCCGAGATTGAATCCGGCGCGCAGATATTTTGCACCGAAGACGTCAAGGAAGCCGTCGGCGTTAGTGTCCTCGGGCGAGTATCGTCCGGTACCCTTGGTTCCGTTGTAGTAGGTGATCGGTTCCATCGCGTTATTGGGGACGCCCCATTGAGACGCGCTGGTGACGACGTCTTCCAGTCCCGACATTCCGGTTATGCGGTTGTAGAGACCGTTGCCTGTGGTCGTGGGATCGGGCACCATGCCGCGGCGATCAGAAAAATAGAGGATGTAGCCGTTGTCCTTGGTGAAGTTTACATTTTTGCCACTGCCGCCGGCATAAGGCGCCTTGCCCTGCAACCAGAGCCAGAGATTGCCCACGTCGAGTTCGACGACGTTCATGACGCCATTGGGACTGCAGGAGGCAGCGGTTCCGCCATTGCGTGCGTCGCGCGGTTCGCCTTCGCGCGCATCATAGAAGTTGATAGGCAGCCAGACGTTGTTCTGTGCGGCTATTCCAATGGCATTTCCTAAAGTCTTGCCACTTTGCAACTGCTGAAGGATCAGGATCGCATTGCTGATCGGATTGGAACACTGCCCAGCGGGATTACTTGCCAAGGGACATGCGGCCGCGACCCCGGCCGGACCGGTAGGCGGATAGTTGTATTGACGGCCAAATCCATAACCCAGCCATTCCTGGGTCACACCTGTCCAGACTCCGGCAGTATTAAGGTATTCGATGCGGAGCCAAGTGCCGACGCACGGATTGCCGCCGACAGCAGGTTGGGTCACTTGGCCGAACAGGGGCCATCGAACGTCAGCGGCATTGCACAGGACCGGTTCCGCAGCCCAATTTCCAGTGCCTTGCGTCGCTTCCCCGTAGTACATCTGGGCTGTGCCATTCAAAACCGCGGCGCCGTTTTCCGCAGAGGGACCAATTTGTACGTCGTTGGCATCGATTTGAGCGCCGCCATTTCGCTCTGGGTGCAAGTCTTTAATGCTATCGGCCAAGAGGATGCGAATTTCCGCCTGGGTGTAGAGGCGCGAATTGGCGAGCATGGCGGTGTCGCCAGCCTGCGGGCGGCGGATGATGTCGATAGCGCCCACGTTGGTGGCCGAGTTCACGAAAGGCAATTGCAACTTCGAGGCTCCAGTGAGCCCGTTCACGATGAAGTTGTGGAAGGTGCCGACGGAGGTGTTGTACCAGGAACCAGTCGGGGCACCAGCAATGGTTGGAAATCCGCCGGCCCAACTTCCGCCGTTGTTCGCAACCAAATCAAGGCAATAGCCGCTGCCTCCAGGGCCGGAGTTGGGGGCTGCCGGGCAACCGCTGCCAGCCGAAGGTATGTAAACGCTGCCCCCGTAATTTCCAGGGCCGGTGACGTTGCCGTTTTCAAGCCGGTCGGTGATGACTTGTCCCACCGCGGCGATTTTGTCGGTAAAAGTCAGGGGACCGGAGTTCGCTGCCAGGAACAAATTGCCGTTGGTGTGAACGCGGCCGCCGAAGTTAAAGGGAGGACCGGCGAAGTAGTCGCAGTCGCCGTCGCAGAAGATACCGAATTCAAAAGCAGGAAGCAGAGTTACTTCGACGGTACGGGTCAAGTTCACAGACGCGCCGGTGGTTGCGGCGATGGATTGTGCGGAAGTTTGTCCGCTGCTGGCTTGGCGTGTGGCGGTGACTTGCAGCGTGAAGGGAATCAATGTAGCGACCATGCCCTGATCGGGACCGGAACCAACGATGTCCCAGGCACCGCAGGGGTCGGGAGCATTGGGACAGGCAGAGCCATCAGGCTTTGTTGTGGGCCAGGTGATGGTCTCAACGTAGTTGATGTTGCTGAGATTCGCGCCGGGGACGGTGGTCGGATAATTGGCCGGACTCACCAGCGCATTCAGAGATGCGGCATTGGGAGATTGGGATTGCTGGTAGAGCTGAGACAATTGTGAAGTGAGGTTCTCAATGCCTGCCTCGGCCCCGTAGTAAGCCAAGTTTCCCTCGAGGTCGTTGCCGCCCATGCGGGCTTCGTTGCTAACCATATAGAGCAGCCCAACGGCCACTCCCGAGAGCAGAACGGTCAGCAGCAAAGCTGCAATCAGAGTGAAACCTCGTGAATTATTGTGGCTCATTCCCATGGTTCTCCTTCATTCCCCGACGGCTCATTGACAGGATGCCGTGGCACTATACGAATTGCAGAAGCTCATATCGCGGGTGGCGACAGACGTTGCCAGATACATGCTCTGTGACTTGTTGCCCCCCGTCACCGGGCTGGCTCCCATGATCCAGACGTTCACCTTCTTGATCAGGTTCGGGGACTGACCGGCGGCGATCGGATCCTGCTGGTTGGCGACGAGAGCGCCTCCGGCGACAGAGATAATGTCGTAGGTGAACTGCAAGTTGATGATGTTGTCCGCAACAGGAACAGCGTCGAGGCCATTGACCTGACGCATCAGGCGTGGAGTCTGGACGGTGCCGCCGGCGGGCGGAATCTGAAGAAAATAAGAGACGGCCTGAAGGCGGCAAACGCTGGTCGTTGGATTGGAATTAGCCGGAGCCGCCGCGATAGCGGCGGAAACCGCAGCCAGGTTGTTGGACCCGCTGGTGTGGTTGAAATTCAATGCGTCCGCAGTATTGAACTGGACGGAGGTATTGTTGGGAATCCCGGTGACCTCAGCCACGACGGCGGCGGTCTGAATCGAGCTGTTGCCGTTTACGGTTTTGCCATCGCCAGCGATGGTAACGGTAAACAGGAGGAGATCGCCGACCTGCAATCCTCCGGGAGCGAGAATGTTGTTGGGCTGAACCGCGCCGTTGATGACGGCGACGCTGGCGGTGGTCGTGCTGGTTATGGCGAAGTTGAAGTTGGTGAGCGGGAAATTGTAGTCGCAATATATGGTCGTGAGACTGCTGTTGACGAGTCCTGGAGCAGCGGCGATGGCAAGGCCATTCTGCACGCCGGTGCCGAAGCCTGGTTCGATGGCATACATATAGTTCGGCGTGGCGCCGCTATTGGGATAAGTGCCATTCGTGATGTAACAGGTCCCGGTCTGATTGCAACCAAACTTGGACAGGCCGGCACTGGTGAGCTGCAAACCGCCGGCGGGGAGGCCAGCGCCGGCGAGGCTGATGTCTTTGGTGATCAGTTCGACGGCGGCGCGCATGTTCTGCTGCGTTTCAGCGCGCTGACTGACGCGCGTGGTGGCATCCATGCCAGTTTTGAAGAGGCTGGTCATGACGAGAACCACGCCCACACCGATAGAGGAAGCCACCAGCAATTCCAGCAAGCTGAAACCACGTTGCGATCTAAGCATTCGCATACTCAAGTCCTCGTCCCCGGTTCTAGTGATAGCTCGAGATCAAACTGTTGGCCGTATACGATCGCGCGGGCCAACCGTCCTTGGTGTATGTGACGGTGATGGCGATAGCAGCCATGTTGTTATTCACGGCGCCACCAGGCAATAGAACGGGAGTAATAGCGATGGTGCGCGTGAAGTTGCCGAGACTCATGGTGACGTCATCGCCGTTTCCCAGAGTTCCATCCGGGCCCGGGAGCACCATGCACTCGGCGCCGACGCCGGGACAGTTGGCGCCGGCCTGAGTGGTGCAGACAACATCATCCGCAGTATTGACCAGGCCATCGGGTCCCGCGCACTTCAGTGGCTGCGCGCCGTCGAGAAAGATTCCGCCTTGAGCGACGTTGGCAATCGATGCGAAGGGAATCTGCTGCGCGTTGCGGGCGGTGTAGATGCTTTCCATCGCTTCCAGCACTTTTTGACGGGCGATGAGATCTTCCTCCGCGGATTGCGTCGCTTGAATGGCAGTGGCGAAAGAGGCGACGAGGGCGAGCATCCCGATCGACATCACGACGATCGCGATCATCACCTCGATCAGGGTGAACCCACCGTCGATGTTGCGAGCATCTCTTCTCGTAATTTTGTTCTTCATCATTGTTGTACCCAAATAGGGTTGCCGGCTTGCTGCACAAGCCGCCAACCGCGGATCCTGCCGGTAGCTCCCCAGACGCTGACGGAACGCGAATTGTAGGGATTGGCATCTGCGGTACGGGAGATGTAGATGACGCCGCTGTTGTAATTTCCGAGGTTATCGCGCGAGGAGCCGTCGGGCATGAAGCACACGTACGTGAGTCCACCCGCGCCGATACCCTGGCCGAAGTCGATGGCTGTGACTCCCGCGCCGAAACTGTCGGGTGCATTGCCCGGAAACCCTGGCATCACGGCGAAGCTGATGTCACTCGGCAGGGTATAGGTGGCGACTTGCTGCACAGGCGGCAAAGCGCCGGCCCCGACAGCGGGCGGTTGATAGGTCACCTGGATAGTTCCCGGGGCGAAGCCACCGGGATTGAAATTCACGTAGTATTGGTGGCTCTGCGTAATCGCGAGATGGCGAGTATTGCGCAAAACCTCAAGCGTCGTTTCATAGCCGAGATCAGAGTGATTCCGCTTGAACATCGGCATCATGGCGACGAAGGTGATGCCACCAATCGTGAGGCCAATCGCGACCGTGACCATCATTTCGAGCAGCGACAATCCGCGCTGTCTGTTCAATTTCATATAGAGTCTTCCCGGGAAGGAGGCTCCGGATGCCGGAAACGCCCTCCTCCGTTCAGCACGCCAAGATGGGGGTGGATCGCGTTCGCTCCAAAACAGCAAGCGGGCGCGGTCCTTCATCGCGTCCGTCATCATCCTAGGAAGGGGGTGGGAAAGCGTCAAAGCACGGGCGGTCAATAGAAAGGCACTGACCTTTCGACATCAGAGACGGTTACCGGGGTCATTCATGAAAACTCTAGAGTTAACGAGCGTGCGGCGAGGCCGATAGGAAATGTCGATGACCGGAGTAACTTGTTCGTCAAACTGACGGCACCTACCATCGTGAATACGTATGACTCTATCTGCCCTGCTAGTGTGCACCGACCGAGCGGCAGCGGACGTCCTGAGCCGTGTGTTGAAAGAACTCAGCATTCGAGTGGAGGCGTGTCCAGATTTTGCGCGTGCCTCGATTCGCGCCGCCCAGGAGCGCTTTGACGTCATTATTGTGAACGGGGATTCGAGCACGGAAGTGTTGTCTCTGCTGCGCGAGACACGGACGTCCCGACTAAATGATAAGACGCTCGCCGTCGCGGTGGTGCCATCGCAAGAAAGCATTCGGGACCTGTTTTCGCTGGGCGTGAACTTCGTTCTGTATAAACCCGTTGCCTATGACCGCGCTCTGAGCAGCTTGCGCGCGGCGCGTTCGGTGATGCGCAAAGAAAAACGGAAAAACGCACGCGCCGTGGTACACACGCATGCGACAGTCGACTATGCCAATGTGGAACGGGAACAGGCCACATTAGTTAACCTGGCTGGCAATGGCATGCAGGTGCTTTTTGGGAAGAAACTTCCTCCAACGAGCAAGGTTTATTTTCAGTTCAAGCTGCCAGGGCAGTCGGCGAGTGTGCGGCTATCGGGACAGCTGATGTGGCAGGACTGGAATGGTCGGAGCGGGGTGCAGTTCGTCGATGTACCCAAGACATCGCGCAAACTGCTGGACGAATTTCTCGACGCTCATCTTCCGAAAGGCGATGAGAAGCAGACATTCTTCGAGGTAAACGATGTTCCCGTCGAGATGGAAGAGGCGGCAGGCAGAGTTGTGATCTCGAGAGAACGAACGACGGATCACGGTGCGCAAACGGCAGTGGTGGAGGAGACTGCTCCTCCCATTGCGGAGCCGGAGACGACGGGGGATTCTCCGAACCGGCGGGCGCAGGCGCGACACAGTTGCCGCATCGGGGCGGAGGTTTATCGCACGGGCACATCGGTACCGAACCATTGCTGCCTGACCGATCTGAGTGCGGGTGGATGCTACCTGGAAGTCTCGCTGCCATTTCCACAAGGATCGTCAGTGGAGATCCTGGTGCGGACCTACGAGATGAAATTGCGCTTGCGAGGGACGGTGCAGACGTCGCATCCGGGTTACGGCATGGGCGTGGTATTTGAACTCGAGACTAAGGAACAACAAGCGAACGTTAAGAAGCTCACCGATTTCGTTGCTGTAACAGGGAATGGCAACTAGCGAGCGGTAGCGGTGTCTTGCGCCACGGCGGTCTTGAAGTATTCCAGGGAGAGGCGCAGGCCGGTCTCCAAGTCAATCTTGGGTTCCCATCCTAATAATTCGCGGGCTTTGGTTATGTCAGGGCGACGCTGTTTGGGGTCGTCCTGCGGGAGTGGTTCGTAGCGGATGCGGCTAGTCGAGCCAGTTACTTTCAAGACAAGCTGGGCGCACTGCAGGATCGTGAACTCGTTGGGATTGCCTATATTGACGGGAAGGTGCTCGTCGGACTTCGCGAGACGCAGAAATCCATCAATCTCGTCGCTGACATAGCAGAAGCTGCGCGTCTGGCTGCCATCGCCATAGATCGTCAGGTCTTCGCCGCGGAAAGCTTGCTTCATGAGGTTCGGGACGACACGACCGTCGTTAATTTGCATCCGGGGTCCGTAGGTGTTGAAGATGCGTGCGATGCGCGTGTCTACATTGTGATAGCGGCGGTATGCCATGGTTACAGCTTCTGTGAAGCGTTTCGCTTCGTCGTAGACGGAACGCGGGCCGATCGGATTCACGTGTCCCCAGTACGTTTCGCGCTGCGGATGTTCGAGGGGATCTCCATAGCATTCCGACGTGGACGATACGAGATACTTGGCGCCGTATTTCTTTGCGACTCCCAAGGCGTGGAATGTTCCGAGCGATCCAACTTTCAGCGTATGGATGCCATGAATGCCATAGTCCACGGGACTGGCGGGACTGGCGAAGTGGAACACGTAGTCAACTTTGCCGGGATCAAAGGGATCGCAAATGTCTTTTTCTAGAAACTCGAAGCGTGGCTCGTTTCGCAAATGTTGGATGTTGGTAAGACGGCCGGTGAGCAGGCTATCGACGACCACGATGTTCCAGCCATCGGCGAGCAGGCCGTCAGCGAGGTGTGATCCGAGAAAACCGGCTCCGCCGGTGATGAGAGCGCGACGCTGGGTCATGCTTTCTTGCCATTTTTCAGGACACCGGCGGGGACTCCGTCGGGATGGGCGGCCTCACGTCCGACGCTGTAATAAGTGAATCCCTGAGCGGCCATCATTTCAGGTTCATACAGGTTGCGGCCATCAATCACGATCGGGTATCTCAATTCCTGGCGTATGCGGCCGAGATCGAGGTTGGCGAATTCCTCCCACTCGGTCAAGATGAGTAACGCGTCGGCATGGTGGGCGGCTTCATACGAGGACGTCGCATAGGCAATCTGGTCGCCCAGGATTTCACGGGTACGATCGATGGCAGCGGGATCATACGCGGTGACTTTGCTGCCTTGCTGCAGCAAGGACTGGACGATGGCAAGCGCCGGTGATTCGCGAATATCGTCGGTGCCACCCTTGAAGGCGAGACCGAGCACGGCAAGACGCTTGCCGCGGAGGGTCCAAAGCGCGCTGT
>DATBID010000072.1:0-6925 GCA_036557125.1 Bryobacteraceae bacterium
GGCATTGGCCCGGTATAGCGCGCCCGGGGCCGGATCAGTTCCCCCGCGGCATACTGTTCCATGGCATGCGCGATCCACCCGGCCGTTCGACCTAATGCGAACAGGATGAGCGGAGCCCCGGCCGGTAACCGGTACGTGCGCGCCAGAGCGACTAGCGCGAAATCCAAATTCGGCTCCTCCTTCAGCAGCGCGGCGCCGACCTTCCACAAACTCCTCGCCAACCGCCACTCCGCCCGGTTTCCGGCGGCTTCCAAAATTTGCAGCAACAGCCGCGCGCGCGGATCGCCGTCGGGATACAGAGGATGTCCGAACCCCGGCAGCGCCTCTCCACGGCGGAGCCGGCTAGCCACAACGCTCCGCGCTTGGTGCGGTGTGCGGGCCTCCGCGAACAAGGCCGACGCCCGCTCGGTCGCGCCCCCATGCCGGCTTCCCCGCAGCGCAGCCAATGCCGCAGTAATCACATCGTAAGGCGACGCTCCGGTCGAGGCCGCGCACCGGGCCGTGAACGCCGACGCATTCAGCTCATGATCGGCGCACAGGACCAGCGCCTTGCGGATTGCGTCGCCCGCCTGCTCGTGCTTCGGCGCCCACGCCGCCCGAAGCGCGACATGCGCCGGCCCCGGAGCAGTGCGTCCGGTGATCGCAGCGACAAACAAGCGAAGGATGCGTACGCCGGTTTGCCGCACCCCTGCGGCCCGCAAATCGTGGCCGGCCGGATCCGCGGCCGCCGCGAGGGGCAGAGCCATTTGAAACACGGCCAACGGATCCCGCGTGCAGCCGCGAAGAAATGACAGTTGTTTTGCAGTAAGTGGACACTCCGCAACGGGCGCTCCGTCCCACAATAGTTCCGCGATCTGTTCCAGGCCGGCCGTCTCCATAAGCTGCATAACGTCCCGCCCTCGATAGTAGAGCCGGCCGTCCTCAATCAGCGTGATCCCCGATTCCAGAACCGGGCTACCCCAATGCAGGCCGCGCGCCGCCGCCTTGGAGGGATCGCGCCGTGCCTCCTTCCGTTCCTGCAGCCGCTCGACGTCCTGCCGGAGATAGCGCCGCTCTCTCGGCCGTCCGGGTACCGGTTCGGACCGCAATTGCGCTCGGCTGGTATATGCGTAGAGCGTCGCCTTCGAGATCTCGAGCGTCGCGGCGGCTTCCTCGGCCGTCAGATAGGGGCTCATATACATTGATTATCTAATCAATATTGACAATATATTTCAACCGGCATCACCATGGAGGCGTGACACAAGGATTGGAAGGCGTCGTGGCCGCATCTACCTGCCTCAGCCACGTCGATGGCGAGGCCGGCCGTCTGACTCTTTGCGGGTATGCCGCCGAAGACCTGGCGCCCAAAGCCGCTTTCGAGGATGTCGCATTTCTGTTCCTGGAAGGCCGCCTGCCCGATCCGTCCGAGCGGCTCGCCTTCACGCGCGAGCTGGCCGCCCGCCGTGCGCTGCCCCGCGCCATCACCGACGTTTTGCGAGAGGCCGCGGAACTCGATGCAACCCCTATGGAGGCGCTCCTCATGGCCGCGCCGCTTCTCCGTCTGGGCCGTCCGGAGAATCCTCGCGAAGATGCCCTCACTGCCATCGCATCCTTCCCCGCGATCGTCGGCGCATACTGGTGGCTCCGCCAGGGGGAGCCCCCTGTCCCCATCCGCTCCGGCCTTTCGCATGCCGCCTTCTACCTCCATCAACTACTGGGCATCGAGCCTCCCACAGAGCGTGTGCGGGCATTGGAAACCTATCTCAACACCGTTTGCGATCACGGCCTTAACGCCTCCACGTTTACCGCCCGAGTCATCGTATCGACCCACTCGGACGTGATCTCCGCCATCGCCGGCGCCCTCGGCGCGCTCAAAGGACCACTGCACGGCGGTGCGCCCGGTCCGGCGCTCGACATGGTCTTCGAGATCGGCACGCCGGAGCGGGCCGAAGAAATCATTCGGGCAAGGCTCGATCGCGGCGAGCGGCTCATGGGATTCGGTCACCGTGTCTACCGTGTCCGCGATCCGCGCGCCGATATCCTCGCCCAAGCCGCCGCGCAATTCTTCTCCGGAGCCGGCGACCGCCAGCTTTATGAGCTTGTGCGAACCGTCGAAACCACGGCCTTGCGCCTGCTTCGCGAACGGAAACCCGGCCGCCGGCTGGACACGAATGTCGAGTTCTATACCGCCCTGCTGCTGCACGGGGTCGGCTTGCCCGCCGAGCTCTTCACCCCGACCTTTGCGGTCGGCCGCGTCCTCGGCTGGGCTGCTCACTGCCTCGAACAGCTTCGCGACGGAAGGTTAATCCGGCCCCAGTCCGTTTACACTGGGCCGACCGGGCTTCGTTTCGGCGGCGCTTCCGTGGGCTCGCCCGCCTGACTGCCGCGTCCGACGCGATACACTTCCGCCCCGAGCAGTACCAGTATGTATCCCATCAGCGCCAATTGAGCGGGCCACGCCTTCTCCGCCAGCAACAGCAGGTACGGGATCGGCGTGAAGAGCAACAGCGTCCAAAGTCGGAGCCACGCCCGGCCGTCCCGCTCCCAGGTCACGAGCAACAGCGGAAGCAAGAGCACCGCGTCGTACGTGTACGCATGGTGGCTGACGGCAAGTCCGCCGGCCAAAGCCAATGCCGCTGCCGTCGTCAGGTCGACATGGCGGCTGAGATACCAAACTGCCCCGGCGAGCAGCAAGGCCAGGGCGACCTCCAGTCTCATCCCGCTTCCGACCAGCGCCAGCAGCCCGCGCATGTTCGGCATTTTGAGCGGAGCATCGGCCAACCCCGGAGCCGCCGCGAGAAACCGCTTCGGCCAGTCGATTCCTTCAACCGCAAACGAAACCGCCAGGATCGCAATGCCGCCGCCAAGCCCTCCCCCGATCGTTTTCCATTTCCTGGTGGCGATCAACCAGATCGGCACAAGCAGCGCGAGATGCGGTTTGATCACGCACAACGACAACACCACGCCCGCGGCTACTTCCTTCTCGCGAATCAGCAGCCAAACTCCCAGCGCGACAAAAAACAGAAACAGCGTAGTGTCCTGCCCGAACGCCAGAACCATCGCCGCCGGGAACGACCAGCAGACCGCCGCCGCGGCGCGTAACCTTCCCGCCAGCGGCCATAAAGCTACAAAGCCGCCCAACGCCGCGATGCCGATGCCCAGCCACAACGCTTCCGCCCATTTGTAAGGCAGCGCCGAAAGCGGTTTGAATGCGAACGCCACCGCGGGAATCCGGCCAAAGGGAAGCGGGTTGCTCGCCCGGTTCTGCCGTTCGAGCGCCTGAATCGCGTCCCAGTCATACAGCCGGCCCGTGCCGGCCAGCTTGCCCGCGGCATAGAACGTATCGAAGTCGACGTTGCGCCCGAATCGCGTGGTCCGCGTCAGCGAGAAATTGAAGGCGATCCCCGCGAGCGCCGCCGCTACCATGGCGAGCGTGACCACGCGGCGCGCCCCGCGTTGCGACCCTTTGGCGTTTGCCATCCCTTGAACAAACTATATACTCCTGCGCGATGGACGGGGCCGCAAAAATTCTGCCATCCTAAAAGTCAGGGGGGATCCATGGAGATCGATCGCAAGGCGTTTCTGGCGAGCCTCGGGGGCACGGTCGCTCTCGACGGAATGACGGACGAAGCCAAAGCCGACGCGCTCGAAGAGCATATGATGTCCCAGTTGAATCAGGCGGCGGCTCTGGCGGGTCCTGCCCGGCCTGGCGAGAAATTCCCAACGATGGCCGAGGTGGAGGCTGAGATCGAAACCCGGCCCACGCGCCGCGGCGTCGGCAACCTGTTCGCCAGCGCGCACGGCAATGTCAAGAAGCTCCCTCCCATGCCCGACAAGCCGACCCTGATCGACTTCTTCAAGCTGCGATTCATGGGTACCTCTAATCACGTGCTGCAAAGCGCCAACCTCGCCATGAAAAACGGCATGCCCGAGGAAGTCGTTCTCGCTTGCCTGCTGCACGACACTGTCCAGGAGATCATCAAGGTCGATCACGGCTGGTGGGGTGCGCAGTTGTGCGAGCCGTATGTTTCCGAGAAGACCGCTTTCGCGATCCGCTATCACCAGGCCTTGCGGTTTTACGAGGACAAGGAGAACGGCTACGAGTACCCGGTTCTGTACAACCGCATGTTCGGCTCCGATTACAAGCCCGAACCATACATCGAAGCCGCCTATCAGATGGTCCGCAAGCACAAGTGGTACATCTATCCGCGTCAGGTCACGGTGAATGATCTCTATGCATTCGATCCCAACGTGAAGCCGCAGATTGAACAGTTCACCGACATCATCGGCCGGCACTTCAAGCAACCGAAGGAAGGGTTGGGCTATGACAACGGCCCCGTCGCCCACATGTGGCGTTCGATCGCGCGCCCCGATGCCCCGCTTTAAGCGATAACGTCTCCGTATTGCTCATCACAGCCGCCGGCCCAAACGCCGTCCGGTAACCCTTGCCTGTGTGGCGTCGTATCTATTCATAGAGTTTACATTTCGGAGGATGAGATGCTTACGCGCTTACTTTTGGTCGCGTTGCTGGGCGTTGGGCTCGCCAGCGCGAAGACATACAATTTCACGCTATACAATACTTCACAGGCCGGATCCACGACGTTGAATGCCGGCGACTATAAGGTCAAGGTGGACGGGGACAACGTGGTCCTCAAGGACTCTCAAGGACACGACATTGCCGCCAAGGCCAAAATTGAGTCATCCGACAAACCCTTCCAGGCCACCGAAGTCTCCACCAGTCAGTCCAACGGCATGCCGCACATCGAGTGGATCGGCCTGGGCGGCAGTAAGTCTAAAATAGTATTCGAATAGACGCTTGGGGAAAATGGGCGCCGGTCGACCCGGCTCCCGTTCCCGTTTTTCCAGGCGCATCTTCAAAGGAGGAATGTGAAGGCGATGACTCTGTGGCGGAGTCTGCAGTTGGCCGGCTTGGTAGCCGGTTTGGCCGGGGTTGCCTCGGCTACGGACGTGAAGGGAGTTTTGATGGACAAAGCGTGCTCCGGAAAAGCCGAAGTGCGCGTGCTGCCCACTGGGATTGAAGGTGGCATGATCGTGGCCGAAGCTCATACGCGCGAATGCGCTCTGATGCCCGCCTGCCAGAAAAGCGGCTACGGCGTTTTCACTTACGATCAGAAATTCCTCGCGTTCGATCCGGCCGGAAACCGCAAGGCCGTGGAAGCCATTAAGGCATCGAAGAAGCTGGACGACCTCGAGGTCCAAGTCACTGGCGAGATCAAGGGCGACACCATCAAGGTCGAAAGCCTGAAGCTGCTATAAGGGTCACGGAGACTGGGGCCCGAAATCGCCGGGCGGCCTTCCCGGTCGAGTGCTTTATTCGGATTGGGTGACAACGCGGAACTCAATCTCCAGCTCGTTCTTCACTTTTACGGTGCCGCCCGCGGCGGTAATCGGTTTCATGCCGAAATCGGTCTGCCGAAGCGTGGCGCGCCCGGTATACGCGTTCCCTGAACGCAGCACAGAAACCACGACCGGCTTCATCTCGCCGTGCAGTGTGAGCATGCCCTCCACTCTCCACTGCCCGTCCGACTGTTTCTCCACGCGCGACGAACGAAATGCAATTTCAGGGTACTTGGCGCTTTCGAGGGCTCTCTCTTGCATGTCCTTCTGGATTTGCGATTGTGTGTTCGCGTCCACCTTCGGATCCGGCTTAACCTGCATCTTCGCGGCGTTCACTTTGAACTCTACACGCGCAGGCGAAGACTCGTGGATCACGCCGGAGGAAATCGGCGCCTCCACCCAGTGCTCGTGCCCGGCCGCGCTGAACAGGCCGGCCTTGCCGACATGAATGGTGATCGTGCTTCGCTGCACATCTATGGCTTTCTCCTGCGCGATCAAAAGTGCTACGAGGCACAAAACTCCCCAACAAATTTTTTGAATCATCTGGCTCCCCGGCTCGATCTTAAACCACCCTCCTGCGGTGAGACTGTCCGAGAGATGTAAAAAGATTGCGAATCAAAATCAGTGGCGCGCCGCATCGGCATCATCTGTGTCGGCCCTCTCCTTGACATTCTACATATACCAGCGTATATAGGTAGAACATCTAGGAGAGTGTTCGATGCCTCCCGAAAAATCCGACCTCTTGCAGGGGACGCTCGACATGTTGATCCTCAAGATCGTGGCCTTGGGCCCGGTCCACGGATACGGCATCTCGCAGCGCATCCGCCAGATTTCCAAAGACGTGTTGCAGGTCCAGCAAGGCTCGCTGTATCCCGCCCTGCACCGCCTCGAGAAGCGCGGCTGGCTGAAGGCCGAGTGGGGCGAGTCCGATAACGGCCGCGAAGCGAAGTTCTATGGCCTTTCCCCCAAAGGCCGCAAGCAACTGGCGGAGGAGGAATCCAACTGGCAGCGCCTCGCTGGCGCGGTCTCCGAAATTCTTCGCGCACGATCCACCGAGGCCGAGTCATGAGTCAACCTCCGAAATCCGATCGCGATGCGCAGTTTGACCGCGAACTTCGCTTTCACATCGACAAGCTGATCGAGGAAAAGATGGCCGCCGGCGTTCCGCCCGACGAGGCGCGGCGGCAAGCCGTGCTGGAATTTGGAGGCAAGGCCCAGCTCACCGAAGAACTTCGGGACGTTTACCAGGTTCGCATCGTCGAAAGCGCTATGAGGAACCTGCGCTCGGCCCTGCGGTTCATTCGAAAATCGCCGTCGTTTTCGGCAACGGTCATCGTCACACTCGCGCTCGGCATCGGCGCCAACACCGCAGTGTTTTCGGCCATCGACGCCATCCTGCTGCGGCCTATGCCGTTTCCTAACGGCGATCAGCTGATGCAGTTAGCCCAGTACAATCCCAAAGCCAAGAGTTCCGAACCGCACGTGGCCCCGGTGCGGGTGGAAGATTGGAATCGAATGAATTCCACATTTCAGGGGATGACTGGCTATTTCACGCAGGATGTATCCGAAACCAGCGGCGACATCCCGG
>DATBID010000073.1:0-11328 GCA_036557125.1 Bryobacteraceae bacterium
CTTACACGTCCGGCGCCCCATCTGGCAAGCGCTGGGGTTTAAACCCGTAAGCTAAACTCGTAACCATATGCGCGTCGCAGCAATATTGGCACTAGTTGCCGCTGGAGCATTCGCCCAAAAGCACGCTTCAGAGGCGTCCGGCGCCGCCAAACTCGAGCCTGGCCTTTACACTGTCATCCACACATCGATGGGTAACATCACGGCGGAACTTTACGACAAAGACGCTCCCATCACCGTTCGCAACTTCATCGCGCTCGCGCGCGGCACGCGCCAGTGGCTCGATCCCAAAACCCGTAAACCCGTCACCCGCCCGCTCTATGACAACCTCCTCTTCCATCGTGTGATTCCCGATTTCATGATCCAGACCGGCGACCCCACCGGCACCGGTGCCTGGAATTGCGGCTTCACTCTGCCCGATGAGATCGGCTCGCAGCGCTTCGATCGTCCCGGCCGGCTCGCCATGGCCAACAAAGGCCCCAACACCGGCGATTGCCAATTCTTCATCACCGAAGCGCCTACGCCCTGGCTGAACGGAAAACACACGATCTTCGGCCAGGTCATCGACGGGCAGAAAGTCGTCAACAAGATCGCGAATGTGGTCCGCGACAGCAACGACAAACCGCTCTTCCCCATCAAGCTGGTGAGCGTGGAAGTGATGCGCATCGTTCCGCAAACCGAGGGGCGCTCGCCGTCGGTCACCGCGCCGGGCCTGTTCGTCAACTCCATGGGCGACGTGCTGGCCGCCTACAGCACGGTCGAAGGCTGCTCCGAGCTGCGCCTCTCTACAGGAGGCAAGCTGCAGCTCGCCTTCTCCGACAAGACCAACGACCTCGCCTTGTTGCATTCGGATCAAAAACCGCAATCCGCCGCTGCTTTCGGTGAGGGTACTGTGAAACTCGGCGGAACCGAAATCCGCGCCTCGGTCGTCACCGGTTTCCTCGAAGCCAACCACGTGCCATATCAATCGGGACCAACGAGTATCGCGCCGCCGGTCGAAATACAATGCTGGAAATAGGAAGAGGTATTTTATGAAGCTACTCGCCGCCGCGCTGCTTTTTGTAGCCATCGGACAATCGCAACCACCCCCGCCGCCGCCGGCTTATGTCTCTCCAGAGGTCGCGCCCGATCGAAAGATCACCTTCCGCATCCTAGCCCCCAACGCCCACGAAGTCCGCGTCTTCGGGACCGATATCCCCGGCCTCGCTCAGAATTCGCAGATGACCAAGAACGACAAGGGCATTTGGGAACTCTCCTTCGGCCCGGTCGATCCCGGTGCTTACCGCTACGAATTTCAAGTGGATGGCGTCACCGTTCTCGATCCTCGCAATCCCTCCTTGAGCGAGTCGAACGATAACGCCTGGAGCCTGGTCTATGTTCCCGGCGCCGCATTCATGGACACGCAGCAGGTGCCCCACGGCTCTGTCTCGGCGGTCACTTACTTCTCGACAACGCTCAACAAATTTCGCCGCCTGCATGTCTACTTGCCTCCCGGCTACGAGACAAGCACGCAGAAATACCCGATCTTCTACCTGCTTCACGGCGCGGGAGATAGCGACGATTCCTGGACCTCAGTCGGCCGCGCCGGCTTCATCCTCGATAACCTGATTGCGGCTCACCGAGCCAAGCCCATGGTGGTTGTCATGCCCGCCGGTCACACCACGCGCAATGCGTTTGCAGGCCGCGCGGCCGGCGCACGTACCATCGACTTCAACGACGATTTTGTCCGGGAGTTCGAAAACGACATCATGCCGATAATCGAAACCCGATACCGCGTTTACACGGATCGCGCTCACCGCGCCCTCGCCGGGCTCTCCATGGGAGGCGCCCACACCCTGGTCATCGGAATTGCCAATCTGGACAAGTTCGCTTATCTGGGCGTTTTCAGCTCCGGCCTGCTCGGCACGTTCCCCGTCCGGCTTCCCGGTAGTTCCGCTTCAGGCGAAGCTCCGCCACCCGATTCCACCTGGGAAAACCAGAATCGCGCCCAGCTCGAAAATGCGGCACTCAAAAAGGGCCTGAGGCTCTTCTGGTTCTCCACCGGCAAAGATGATTTCCTGCTGGGCAACACGCACGCCACCGTGGCGCTCTTCGAGAAGTACGGTTTCCACCCCGTATTCCAGGAAAGCGCGGGTGGCCACACATGGATCAACTGGCGCGATTATCTGAACGAATTCGCGCCGCAGCTTTTTCAGTAAAGGCGAGCTTAGCGCACCCGCTCGCGCGCGTAGTATTGGTCGAAGAAATCCAGCTCCGCCGCGCTCGGTAGCGGGATCGGCTCGATTTTCTCTCCCAGGCGCAGGGAGCGCTCATCCTCTCTCATGTACGCAGGCCATCGCGAGAGTCCTGGCCCGTTCGGATCGCCGTTCTTCGCGAAGTTCACCCAGTAGGCCGACATCTGCTCCGCGATTTTGCGGTCCGTCGCGGTCCACGGCCGGTCCCACTCGGCCAGCGTGTTCAGGGCAAACGGAATCTCGCTTGAATGGAAGGCGCCGTACTTCGTCTGTTCCGGCATCCCCGGCGCAGTGTGGTCGAAATAGTAAAGAAAGATTTTCGATTTCCCGGTTTTCGCCTGGAGCCGCGCCCAGGTGCGCCCTTGCCAGGCGAAGAGTTGGTCGCGCGCCAGCGCATGCTGCGATCGTGCCGCCTCCGCATCTGTATCCGCCGGAAACGCCTTCAAAAACGAGTCCGCCAGACCGCCATAATTCCGCTTTGCCTGCGCGCGAAAGGCATCCGCTTTCGGAGGTTCTCCAAACGAGACGCCATCATCCTGGTTCCAGCCCGTCAGTAGCGGAACGTCATTCTGCCGCCCCTCCGCAAACGTGGCATAGACTTCCCGTGGCACAACATAGCCGTCCACAATCGGCCCCGCCCGATTTCCGCGCTCCTTCGGCAACAGCGCATCCGACGGTATGCCTCGCAGCTCCGCGATGTTTCGCGCGGCATGCATCGCCGCCAATTTCTCCCCCGCCACCTCCGCTTCCTTCAATGACAGCGACCCGTTGAACGCCCCGCCACTTTCCGCGATCGCGCGCTGGAACAGCCCCTTCGCGAGCGGCGACGCCATCAGATAATTCACTGCAAACGCGCCGGCCGATTGGCCGGCGATCGTCACCTTCGCCGGGTCCCCACCGAAAGCTGAGATATTCTTTCGCACCCACTCGAGGGCGGCGATCATGTCCGCGAGGCCGTAATTGCCGGATGCCTCGTGCCCCGATTCTTTTGTCAGCTCCGGATGAGCCAGAAATCCGAAAACGCCCAGCCGGTAGTTGATCGTGACCATCACCACACCCTTGGACGCCAGCCCCGCGCCGTCGTATACCGGCACGCCGCCGGAACCCGAAGTGAATCCGCCCCCGTGGATCCACACAATTACCGGCCGCTTCTCATCCGCCTTCGCCGCCGCGGTCCATACATTCAGATACAGGCAATCCTCGCTCGACCCGCCCTCCATCGCATCGTGGGCAATGTACTCCGCGCTCCACGGTCCGAATGCGCCGGTCTTCGCCTGGAAGCAATCTCGCGAAAATCGGTCCGCTTGGCGAACGCCGCTCCAACGCGCCGCCGGCCGTGGCGCCCGCCAGCGCAAGTCACCCACAGGAGGCGCCGCAAAGAGAATACCCTTGAACGCGGTGACGTCGCCGGTAGTTATGCCCTCCACCAGCCCGCTTTTCGTGCGCACGGGCTGTTTCAGTGCGGCTACAACGGGAACCGCGCTCGCGATCAGTGCCAACGCGAGAATTGTTTTTGACCGGGTGTTAGACATACAGGCTTCCTCCTCGCGGACTTCAAAATGCTATTCTTACTGTGCGCGTCCATGACGATAGCAGGCATCCGGGCATTCTTACTCTCTTACCCTTTTCCCGAGCCCATCCTTCTCCCCTTCCACGGCGGCGAACGCACACTGCTGAAGCGGGACGCGATGCTGATTCGCGTTCAAACCGATAATGGATTAGTTGGCTACGCCCCCGGCCCCGGCAGCGAGCGTGCACAGTTGATCATTGAAAGCATTGTCGCACCCTTCCTGGAAGGCCGCCGCCTCATCGATCCCGATGCCCTGCGCATCCAGTTTTTGGGAGGCCCTGGGCGCGATCCGGATGCCGCCAAGACGTACTGCTCGGTAGAAATTGCCCTTTACGATCTTCTCGGAAGGGCGTACGGCGTGCCGGTTTCGGAACTGCTCGGTGGACGTCTCCGGGATCGCATCCGCGTCTACGGCAGCGCGGGAATGTATCTCACGCCGGAAGCTCACGCAGCCGAAACTGCTGCCATTCGCGATCGCGGTTTTCGGGCGTATAAAATGCGCCTCGCTCACGGCCCGGAACAAGACTTGGAAACTGTGCGCCTTGCCCGTCAGGCCGCCGGCCCTGATTTTGACGTGATGGTGGACGCCCACACCTGGTGGCGTATGGGCGACCGGAACTACAGCCTGGAAACCATCGAGCAACTCGCCGGCGAAATGGCCAGCCACCGGATCGCGTGGCTGGAGGAGCCGTTGCCCCCGCACGATCACGCAGCTTATCTCTCGCTCAAAGAGAAGGACCTCGCGCCGCTTGCGAGCGGAGAACACGAGCTGGAGGAAGAGGGCTACCTCGACTTGGTTCTCAGCCAAGCTGTGGACTACGTCCAGATGGATATCAGCACGCAAGGCGGCTATACCCTCGGCCGGCGGCTGCTTTCAGAGATCGCGGCGCAGCGCCTGCGCTTTGCGTTTCGCAGTTCCGGCACTGCTTTAGACGCTATGGCCGCGGCGCACCTGGGCGTCTGTTGGCCCGAAACCGTGGCGGATTGGCTCGAGTATCCCTGTTATACGGATGTCGCGGATTCCGGCATGTACCCGTTTCCACTAGCCTCCCAAATCATTCGCGAACCGCTCGAACTCGACCACGGCGATTTGATCGTGCCGCGCGCGCCGGGACTGGGCGTTACGGTGGATGAATCCGTGATTGAACGTTACCCTTGGATTCCCGGGCCATGGTCGTATTTCCGTACCGATTCACCCCCAGCGCGCAGGCCGGTCACTTCCGATCGCATCACTAACCGCAAACGCTGCCAGGCTCCCCAGTGACTCAGCTCACCAAAACAGCCCGGCGCCAGAGGAGTCGAGGAAACTTCGGGAACCTGGTCCGCGCCGGGTGCTGTGCGCTGAAACGCGTACAATTTAAGAATGCCGGAGTTTTTAGAAATAGCCGGGCGGCAGTTCCGCTCCCGCCTTGTTGTGGGCACGGGCAAGTACCGCACGTTTCCAGAGATGAAGCGCTGCCACGAAGCATCCGGGGCAGAGATGGTTACCGTGGCCGTGCGGCGCGTGAATCTCACCGACCGCTCCAAGGAATCGCTCCTCGACTACATCGATCGCTCGAATCTGTTCATCCTTCCCAACACCGCCGGCTGCTACACCGCCGATGACGCCATTCGCACAGCCATGCTGGCGCGTGAAGTGGGTCTGTCGAACTGGATCAAGCTGGAGGTAATCGGCGACGAAAAAACGCTATTCCCCGATAATGTTGGCCTCGTGGAAGCCACGCGAGTGCTGGTAAAGGAAGGATTTGTTGTCCTGCCCTATACCAACGATGATATTGTCAACGCCCGGCGGTTGATCGATGCTGGCGCCGCCGCCGTCATGCCGCTGGCCGCTCCCATCGGCTCCGGGCTGGGTGTGCAGAACCCGTACAATCTCCGCATCATGCGAGAAATGATTACCGAAGTGCCGTTAGTTGTGGATGCCGGCGTGGGTACCGCGTCCGATGCGGCCGTTGCTATGGAGCTTGGCGCGGATGGCGTGCTGATGAATACCGCCATCGCCGCTGCCGAAGATCCCGTCCGAATGGCGCGCGCCATGAAACTCGCCGTGGAAGCCGGGCGCCTGGCGTATGAAGCCGGCCGTATGCCCAAAAAACTCTATGCGGCTGCCAGCAGTCCGCTTGCCGGTGTGGTAGGAACCTAGGTTTTTGCAGTTCCCGTGACCGCCGCTTCCCCGTTTGCCAGAGCAGTTCGCCTGATCCGCCTGCAGGATTTCGTCTGGCTGGTCCTGTTCACCGTCCTTGCCCTCACCAGCGAGATTCTCGACGTTTACGTGATTGTGCCGCTGATCGCTCTGGTCATCGTGCAAATCCTGGAGCCAAAAATTCCTGCGTTTTCCACCCGGCGGGGCCGAGTTCTCTGGATCGTCCTGAAACTCATTCTGGGCTATGTTTTGGTCGGCTACACGCGGGCTATTGAAAGCACGTTCTGGCTGGTGCTGCTGCTGCCGGTGGTTTCAGCCGCCACCTTTTTTGGCATCGTCGGCACGCTGCTATTTACGTTCATTGCGGCTGGCGCCTACTTATCTTTTCTGCTGTACATCAATTTTTCACAGCTCACTCTGGAGTGGCCGGAAATCAGCATTCTGCTCTCGCGAGTGACCTTCCTCGCCATGGTCGCCATCCTCGCCAACACGCTGGCCGAAGACCTGAGGGATCAATCAGAGAAAAACCGCCGTACCGCCGAAGAGCTCGCCCGCGCCAATGAGCAACTTCAAAAAGCCGAAGAGGCCATGCGCCGCTCTGACCGTCTGGCTGCCCTCGGACAACTTTCGGCAGGTCTTGCTCACGAACTGCGCAATCCCTTGGGAACGATCAAGGCTTCGGCGGAAATGCTGCAGCGCTCGGTGGCTTCGGAAAATGAAGTGGCGCGCGAGGTTTCCGGCTTCATTGCTTCGGAAGTGGACCGTACCAATTCCCTGATTACGCGCTTTCTCGATTTCGCCCGGCCGCTCGAGCTGCGGCTGGATAAAGCGGATCTCGCGCAAACGCTCGATCGCGCCGTAGCCGCAGCCGAGCGCGAATCCGCCCGTGTGGCCATCTACAAAAACTTCGATCCGGAGATTCCTCCCTTCCCGTTTGACGCAGAGCTGCTGGAGCGCGTTTTCTTCAACCTGATCGTCAATGCTTCTCAGGCTACCCAACCCGGCGGAGCGGTGACCGTGAAAACACGGGCCGCCGATGGCAACGTCGAAGTTGCCGTTATCGACCGCGGCTCCGGCATCGAACCGAAAAACCTGGACAACATCTTCAACCCGTTCTTCACCACCAAACCGCAAGGTGTGGGCCTCGGCCTAGCCATCGTTTCCAAGATCGTGGACCAGCACGGCGGTAAAATAGCGGTCGAAAGCGAGCCGGGAAAAGGCAGCGTTTTTCACGTGTTCTTGCCCATTGCGGGCGCCGTCGCAGAAACATCCGCATGAAAAAACGCATCCTGGTGGTGGAAGACGAGGACAAGCTGCGCCGCGTCATTGAGCTGCAATTGACCTCTTCCGGCTTCGACGTGGATAAAGCCGCCACCGCCGAGGAGGGCCTGAAGATCGTGGACCGGGCGGACTTGGTGCTCAGCGACCTGCGCCTCCCCAACATGGATGGCCTGCAGTTCCTCTCGCTCATCCGCCGCCAGAATACGCAGGTGCCGGTCGTGATGATGACCGCATTCGGCAGCATCGAAACGGCCGTCGAGGCCATGAAATCTGGCGCCACCGATTTTCTGCTGAAGCCGTTTTCGCTCGACCATCTGATGCAGGTCGTGGGAAAGGCGCTGGAAATCCGTGCCTTGCGCGACGAAAACCGCCAGCTCAAAGAAGAGCTCGGTCGCCGCTACGAGTACGACAGCATCATCGGCCGCAGCGAAGCCATGCAGGATATCTTCGCCACGATCGAACGGGTTGCGCCCACCCGCGCCACCGTGCTTCTGTGCGGCGAAAGTGGTGTTGGCAAAGATCTGATCGCACGCGCCATCCATCACCATTCGCCTCGCCGCGACCGTCCGCTGGTGAAAATCAACTGTAGCGCCATTCCCGAAAACCTGATGGAGAGCGAGCTGTTCGGCTACGAAAAGGGCGCGTTCACCGGCGCCAACGCGTCCAAGCCTGGCAAGTTCGAGCAGGCCGATACGGGGACCGTGCTGCTGGATGAAATCGGCGACGTGCCGCCCGCGATTCAGGTGAAACTGCTACGCATTCTGCAGGAGCGGGAATTCGAGCGGCTGGGTAGCAATGTGACGCGCCACATCGACGTCCGCGTGATCGCGGCTACCAATCAGGATCTGCGCGCCGCGCTCGAACAGGGCACGTTTCGCGAAGACCTCTACTACCGCTTGAATGTGGTCCCCCTGAACATTCCCCCGCTGCGCGAGCGCAAGCAGGATATCGCGTTCTTGGCGAATCACTTCGTGCGAAAACTGGCCCCTGATTCCGGTCGCAAAGTGGAAGGCATCGGCGACGCGGCCATGGAAAAGCTGATCGGCTATCACTGGCCCGGCAACGTGCGGGAACTGGAAAACGTGATCGAGCGGGCGCTAATTCTCTGCCGCGGCAACCAGTTGGAGGCCGATGACATCAAGCTGGAGATGGCTCCCCGCGCCCGCCCCGCCGCCGACTCCAACCAGCACCACTTCCTGCCCGAAGGCATGACGCTCGATCAATACGAGCAGGAGTTGATCCGCGAAGCCCTCCACCGAGCCGACGGCAACAAAAGCCAGGCGGCGCGGCTGCTGGGGCTTACGCGGAACGCGCTGCGGTACCGGCTGACGCAGATGGGGCTGGAGGCATAGAGGGGTTGTCAGGCTGGCCTGTTCACCCGAATCACCTGATTCGTAAGATCCGGCACACTGGCGAGAGCAGCGTGAAGGCGATCGGCGAGCGCACTGAAATCTGGATCGAAGGTGCAGAGGACGATGCCAGCATGGTTGCCGGCCCAGTGCCTGTGCAATCTCAGGAAATGCAGCCGATTGTGCGATAGAAGAATTCTGCCTCGGCGGCCGCAAAAGCGAGGACATCGCGATCCGGCACGGAGATATTGGCCTTACGTGCTTCCAGGGAGGTCAGAACGTCGTGGCCGAGACGTCGTAGTTCTTCTACCACTTGCCGCGCGATGTTCTCGTTGGCATAAAGCCGGGCCACTAAGCGGCCTCGTTCTCGTGAATCTGGGCTTCGATTTCCTCAGCATGAGAGCGGGCATAAGCCCACGCATTGACAAGGTCTTCGGCGCGCAGCATTAGGTACGCCGCCAATAAAGCCTGCTCGCTGACCCCCATGCGCCGCGCGCGCTCGAGAAGCCAGACGGGAATTCGGGTGCGAACGATGCAGGGTTCTCCACCGCAAACGTCGGGGCGCGAGTCGATGCCAGGGAACGCATCACCGAGTTCCTGGACCACCCATTTCAGAATTTGGGCCTTTTCGCCGTTTGACAGCGTAGGCAACAGTTTTTCAATATCACTCAAGCCTGCCATGGCGCGCAATTCAATTTTCGCCGAAAATTCACGGCCGAATCATATAATCCGGCCAGCAAGCTTCCGGATCGGGCGCGATGCTGAAGCTTTCCATCCCGTCCTCCCCAATCCGAATCACCGCACTTGTCGCGGCTGCATTTTGTGGCGCGAACCGCGGATCGAGAATGCGGGCGATCTGGTCGCGCGCGGCTTCGAGGTGCGCACGGGTCTCGCGGTCCGCGGCTTTGCCGAGCGCGGCCGTGATGGATGCATCGAGGGTGCGCAGTTCGAGCCGGTAAAACGCTTTCTCATCCGAGCTGGTGTTGATGCGCACGAGCGAGAGCAACTCAGGCGGCAGGCCCACGGGGAGCACCGGAGCGCCCGCGTTTAGCTTCGTGTTGACCAGATCGAGGTAGGCTGTTTGTAGATTGCGCCGATAGGCGTCGACGGTTACGTGTGAGTCCTCCAGTTCTCTCCAGATGCCTTTGCGCACCGTGGCCAGTAGCGACGCTGCGTTGTAAGCCTGCGGGCCGTCGATCGCTTCCTGCTCGATCAGCCGCGCAAAACGCGCGCTGCTTAGAACGTTATTGAGCACGGCTGTTTGGGCGTTGCGAACGCGGCTCAGCGCGCCGGCCGGCTCGATGCGGCGCAGTACTTCCGGATCGACCATCCATTTGGGTGTGGCGAATGCGTTGTCGACGAGAAAACTCACCGCCGCCTGCTGCCGCGCCTTGGCCACAGGGCTGAAGATGCGCCCCTGTTGCCCCACTGCTTTCTCCTGGCTTTCCAAGCCGCCAACCAGCGCGGCAACATGATTCATTTCGAGTGTCCATTGCGCCAGCATCCGACCGTAAATTTCAGCCAAATCGTCAAAAGATTCGCCCTGGCGATAGGCGGCGGCCGGGATCAGCAGCGCAGCCACGCGGTGGAGATTTTTCAGCCCGAGCGTCGTGGATTTGATCGCATCGGCATCGCCTACGGCTTCGGTATTTTCGCCGGGATCGGACCCGGCGGCTTTGGCCGTCGAAAACCGATACCACGGAGTCGTGTCCTGTTCGCGCGCCCATCGGTCGAGGCTTGGCTTCTCGTCCACGGGAGTCTTCGCGCTGGCAACAGGCGTGTAGCCCCATTTGGTGGCCCAAATGTCATAAGGGCCGACGTGCGGAATCAAGTCGGCCACATCGATCTTGTCCTCCGGCTGCGCTACGTAGTTGAAGCGCGAATAATCCATAAGTGAAGGCGTGTGGCCCATGCGGTGCACCCAGTCGCGGTCGCGCACCTTCTCCTGCGGGTACAGCGAACTCGCCTTCATGTTGTGCTGGAAGCCGAGCGTGTGCCCCACTTCGTGCGCGACCACGAACTCGATCAGGCGGCCCATCAGCTCGTCGGGTAGCGGCAGTTTCTGCGCGCGTAAATCGAGCGGCCCCACTTGCACGAAATACCAGTCGCGCACTAGGTTCAGTACGTTGTGATACACCTGAATGTCGGCGTTTAGAATCTCTCCGGTGCGCGGATCGGAGATGTGCGGCCCCTGCGCGTTCTCGGTAGTGGAAGGGAGCCAGCGGATTACCGAATAGCGGACATCTTCGGCGCTGAACTCCGGGTCCTCTTTCTCGCTGGGAGCGGGCTTGGCGATGATCGCGTTCTTGAAGCCGGCGGCCTCGAACGCCACCTGCCACTCTTCCACTCCCTTCTTCACCCACGGCACCAGGTTAGCCGGTGTGGCTGAGTCTATGTAATAAACGATCGGTTTCACCGGCTCGGAAAGGGCCGCGGTGGGGTCCTTCTTCTCCAGTCGCCAGCGCGCGATGTAGCGGACCTGCTTGGCGCGGTACGGATCGAAGGTGTAATTCATAACGCTGGTGGTAAAGTAGCCGACACGCTCATCGAACAGCCGCGGCTGCATGGGTTTTTCGGGCAGCCTCACCATGCTGTGGTGCAACTCCACAGTCGCACTGCCGGGACGCATGCCGCCAGCAGGCAAGATTTGGGGAAGCGCATTTGCTCCAATGGGGAGCTGGTTGCGCGTGTAGGTGACCGTCACTATCGTCTCGATATTTTCGGGATAAGGAGAAATGCGCTCAATGAACGTGC
>DATBID010000074.1:0-9276 GCA_036557125.1 Bryobacteraceae bacterium
GCTGTCAAGGCCCGTTTACCGAGAAGCGGCCCAAGGGAGAAAACTGCCCCAAGGACGTCGGCCCCGACCACGATTTCGGCTCGCCGCCGATCCTGGTCACGCTGGCCGGAGGCCGCACTATCCTGGTCGCCGGCCAAAAGAGCGGCAACGTGTGGGCGCACGATCCCGACAAGCAAGGCGCCGTTCTCTGGCGGACCGCCCTTGTCGAAAATACCAAAGAATTCGGCGGCAAGATCGTGTGGGGCGGCGCGGCCGATGAGCAGAACGCCTATTTCGGCCTGGGCACTGGGGGCGTTTCGGCAGTGCAGTTGAAAGATGGCGAACGCAAATGGTTCGCACCTCTGGAAGCGACCCCGCCGCTCGCGCGCCTGCACCGGCACGATGGGCCGCTCACTGCGATTCCAGGCGTGGTCTTCTCCGGCGGCTGGGATGGCATCGTGCGGGCCGTGGCAGCCGGTGATGGTCACGTCGTGTGGGAGTACGACACCGTTCACGATTACGAAACCGTCAACGGCATCACGGCCAAGGGTGGTTCCATTGGAGCCGCAGGACCCACCGTGGCTGGCAGCACGCTGTTCGTTCCCTCAGGTTATGTGGGCGTGAACAACGGAATGCCGGGTAATGTGCTATTGGCGTTTGGCGTTGAGTAAGCGGTTTTACTTCGCCAGAAACTTACCGAAGGCCAGCACCAGCGATTCGATGCGTTCACCCAATCTCTGATCGGCCGCGCGCGATTCCGCGGCGTAGTCCCGCAGTTCTTTGGCGATATGGTCGATCTGCTTGCCCAGTTCTTCGGCAACACGATCGATCTTCTGCTCCAGTCGGGCATCGGCCGCCCGCGACTCTTCAGCCAGCCGAGTGATGGCCTGGTTGGTTTCCCGCCACAACTGGCGGTACTCCTCCCGGTCTTTCCGTCGCTCTTCCACCAATGCAGCCGTGACGTGCTCGATCCGCTCGAACCGCTCTTCCACGGTCATGATCTAATCTTGGCATAGTCCGTGCCTGCAGGCGGCGCTCACTTCGCCAGAAACTTACCGAAGGCCAAAACCAGCGATTCGATTCGTTCGCCCAATCGCTGATCGGCCGCGCGGGATTCGGCGGCATACTGGCGCAGTTCTTCGGCAACGCGGTCGATCTTTTGCTCCAGGCGCGCATCGGCCGCCCGGGACTCTTCGGCCAAGCGCGCGACAGTCTGCTGTGTGTCCGCAATGGCCTGACGCGCATCCCGCCACAATTGGCGGTACTCCTCCCGGTCTTTGCGTCGCTCTTCAACAAGGGCAGCGGTAACGTGCTCAATCCGCTCGAACCGCTCTTCCACGGTCATGATCTAATCTTGCCATATTTCCACGCCTAGTGACCTGTCTCGGAGAAAACGTTACTGTTGACCGCTCCCTAACGGTCGCGGCTCCGATATTGGCGATTTCGGATCGTGGTAATGAATTCACTGCACGGGACTAGAGCAGCCGGAAATTGACTTCGATAGTCGCCATCACCGGGACCGGTTGGCCGTCCTTCGTGCCGGAATTAAACTTCCACTGGCTGATGGCTTGAAGGGCCTTTTCATCGAGGCCGAGGCCGAGACCTTTGATCACTTGCATATTTTGCGCGGTTCCGTCGGTGCCGATCGTTGTCTTGACAATTACCGTGCCCTCGACTCTGGCCATGCGCGCTTCCTCGCTATAGTCGGGCTCGACTTTGTACGCAAGTTTGGGCGGCATGACCCCAGCGCCAACGCGAAGCGGAGTCACTCCGGCTACCTGGCGGAACTCGGTGGTTGGCAAGTTTTTGCGGATGGTTGCTGCGTGCTCGGTGAGGGCTTTCGCCTCGTCGTTCCGGCCCTGCCGCCGAAGGAACGCTGCGTGGGCTTCGAGAGTGGTGGCGGCTTCGACGGAACCCATGTATTCGACTGAGAACGATTGTTTGAACAAGGAGTCAGCCCCTGCCGTATCGTTCTGCCGGTCGCGCACAATCGCCATCCACATCAATGCTGGTCCTGCTTTCGAGGGGTCGGCGACTTGCGCCTGCTGGAAGTAATCGTACGCCTTTTCGTTGTTCTTCCTTTGCAGCGCGAGCAGCCCCAGATGAATCAGCGCCGGCGCAGCTTCTGCCCGGTTACCCAGGACGGATACAGCCTTGGCGTAGAAGTTCTGCGCCTCATCGAAATTCTTCCGGCTCAGCTCCAGGTCGGCAATTTTGATCAGCCCGACGCCGTACTCCACACTGCCCTGCCCCGACACTTCGCCCCGAATCGCAAGCGAAGAATCGAGCAGTCTGCGAGCGAGATCGAATTTGCGATATGCCTCTTCTGCGCGAGCAGCGCTCTCCAGCATCTGGTGATTCTTCTGTGCCGCCGCGGCGCGAATAGTCGCGGCCACATCCGCGGGAACCGTTTCGGTATTCTGCGCGCGCAGAGCAGCCAACGGCGCAATCAACAGGATGGTCGCGAGCGTGGCGATCCACCCGACAGCCCTCCGCGGAGCCTTCCGGTTCACGTTCGAATCGAGTATCGCTAACAGCCGTCCCTCAAGCTGCAAGCGGCACGCCATCGCCACTGCCGCGCAGCCCACGGCAGGGGTCGCGTGCAATCCGCGCGCAATTTCCAACAGGTGCGCGGCATAGCTGGAAGGCCGCGCCCCCGCGCTCAACACGAAATCGTCCGCTGCCCGCTCGCGCTCTCGCACAAATCGCCGCCAGGCATACCACGCCAGCGGATTCCACCAATACAGCGCCAGCGCCGCGCGAGCTACCAAATGCGTCGTCGTATCGCCGCGACGGATGTGCGCCAACTCGTGCATAAGCACCGCGCGCCGCCGCTCCTCGGGCCAATCGGCGGCATCCGCCGGCAGAAAGATGGCGGGCCGAAGAATTCCGAACGTCATTGGCATGCTGCCAGGGCGCGTCTCAAGCACAGTAACACCGTCCACATCAGGCAAAGATCGCGCTGCCCACCTTACCCGCAACATCACCAGCCACGCGGCGACCATTCGCGCGAAGCTGAAAGCACAGCCGGCAACCCAAACCCAAACCAAGAATTTCCGCCAAGGTAGGCCCGGAAGGTGGACCGCTCCCTGACGGTCGCGGCTCGGAACGCAGCAATCGTCAGAGGCAGCATGACCAACCGCAGCTGCGCTCGCCGCCTGCGCCTGAAACACCGGACCTTGCGGCAGCGATATCACTGGCAATCCCGGCAGCAAAACCATCAACCCCAGCAACGCCAGCAGTCCCGCAAACGCCGCTGTCCAAACCAAATGCCGCACCCCCGCCGAGTGGCGCCGCAGTAGAACCGCCATCAATCCCGCCGCGGCCAGCACCAACAGGCTCTTCAATGCCGCGCCCGTAAGTATCCCGTACAATGTCGCCATCTATTTGCCCTCCCGCTTCGCTCTCTCAATCATTTCCGCCATGCGATCGAGTTCCTCGCGTGTCAGCCGTTTCGCCGATACATCCAGCAGTGCCGCCACTACCTGCTCCGGCGAATCGCCGAAAAAAGTGTCCAAAAGATTTTTCAGCGCCGAACGTTTCGCCTTGTCGCGGTTGACCACCGGCACGTAAACGTACTTCAAACCCTCCGCCTGATGCTTCACGTGCCCCTTCTCTTCCAACACACGCAGCATCGCGCGCACCGCCGAATAGCTTGGTGCATCCGGCATCGCCCCCCGCACTTCCGCGGCCGACGCCGACCCGCGCTGATAAAGAACCTCCATGATTTGCCGTTCCCGCCGGCTCAAACCCGCCAGTGCCATGGCCTCTCCTGCTTCAGATTCAGTTGCCCGCGCATCGCACTCCCATGTTCCGGTGCGCCGTTTCCGGCGCCGCCCATAATTTGTTGGACACGCGGAGGTCCCGCGCCAAATTGTAGAAGGAACCGCCGCGAAGGACGCGGTTTTCCAGTTTCTCGCCATACGAATCCTGAACCCATTCCCACATGTTTCCCAGCACGTCACAAAGCCCAAACGCATTCGGCTTCTTCTGCGCCACCGGATGGCTCTCGTCACTGCTGTTCTCGTCGTACCACGCGATGGAACCCAGAGCTCCGTACCTCGGTCCGCTCGTGCCGCCACGCGCCGCGTACTCCCACTCCACCTCTGTTGGCAGCCGCATGCCAGCGGCCTTGCAATACTTGCGGGCATCGAACCAACTGACTTGGTCTACGGGCCGGTCAGCGCCGGGATACCGACTCGGATTTGACCCCATGAGATCCAGATAGGCCCTCTGTGTCACTTCCGTTTGTCCGATCCAGAATCCCTTCGCGACGGTTGCCCGATGCGGCCCGGGTTCCCACGAGAAACACTCTTGATCACCCGCCGAGCACCCTGCCGTGTAAGTTCCCGGTGAAATCCAGACGTAAACCAGTCCATCCCGGGAATTCCGTTTCGTCGCAGCGCCTAATTCCAGACCCGCGGCTATCAGATAAGCGAAGAGGAAAAATCGCAAGCGGCGGATATTCATCGCATCAACATGCTAGAAAATCAGCATATGCTAGAAAAATAGCACTACCCCCCGCCCGCTGTCAACGGAAATTTTCCAAACTCGCGATAGAATGTCAGCTTCAACCGAGCTATGCAATTTACAAGACTGGGGAGCACCGGAATCACCGTATCGCGCCTTTGCCTGGGGTGCATGAGTTATGGCGGAGGGGCCGTGCCCGATTGGGCGCTGGGCACCCGCGGCTGGCACGTGAGCAAAGAGGATGCGCGCGAACACTTCCGCATCGCCATCGAAGCCGGCATTAACTTCTTCGATACGGCCGACGTGTATTCGGCCGGACAGAGCGAAGAAATCACCGGCCAATACTTGAAGGAAATGGCCGATCGCGAGCACGTGGTGCTGGCCACCAAGGTTCACGGCGTGATGGGCAACAGTCCTAACCAGCGCGGTCTGAGCCGCAAGCATATTATTCACGCTTGCGAAAACTCGTTGCGCCGCCTGGGCATGGATTACATCGACCTCTATCAGATCCACCGCTGGGACGCCAACACGCCGGTCGAGGAAACTCTCGACGCGCTCGATTCGCTCGTGCGTGCAGGGAAAGTTCGCTACCTCGGAGCGAGCAGCATGGCAGCGTGGCAACTTTCAAAAGCGCTTTACACCGCCAAGGAGCACGGTTGGCACCGCTTCGAAACCATGCAGAACCACTACAACCTGATCTACCGCGAAGATGAGCGCGAAATGATCCCGCTGTGCATGGATCAGAAACTCGCTCTCATTCCCTGGAGCCCACTGGCCCGCGGTTTCCTCACCGGCACGCGCACCCGGGAGGGCGGCACAACCACCCGCGCGCAAGTCGATACGTTCGCCAAAGAGATGTACTACAGCGATGACGACTTCGCCGTGGCGGATGCGGTGTCCCAGTTAGCAGCCAAGCGCGGGGTATCCGCGGCGCAGGTCGCATTAGCCTGGGTTTTGCAAGCTCCTGGCATGACCTCGCCCATTATCGGCACGACCAAGCCGGAGCAGTTGAAAGACCTTCTCCGGGCCATAGACCTGAAGCTGAGCACGGAAGAAACTAAGGCCCTCGAAGCGCCTTACCGCCCGCATCGAGTCCTCGGCCATGCGCAGCCTTCGCCAAAAACGATGCAGGCGGCGCGGTAGCTCGGATAAAGCGAGAAGAACCGGCAGCGCGTTGGCAGGCGGAAGCGCCTGCCCCACTGCGGAGGTTTTACAGCTTAAATAGCTCCCGCAACCGGCGCGTCTGCACGCGGCTGACCGGCACCTCGGTGTGTTTGCGGTCGTCCATGCGGAGCTGATAGCTCGATTTGAACCACGGCACTACTTCTTTGATGCGATTGATGTTCACCAGATACGAGCGGTGTACTCTCCAGAACATCTCCCGGTCGAGGTTCGCCTGCAGATCCTCAATGGTGCGGTAGTTCGAGTGACCCTCGATATTGGTCGTGACCAGCGTGATCAGCCCATCGTCGATAGTCGCGTAGATGACTTCGCTTGCATCCACGATAAAGTTGCGGTTGTTGGCCTTTACCAGTAGTTTGCTGCGAGGCGTAGGGGCAGGTTTCGCAGCGGGTCCAGCCGCGGCGGCCGCGCCGTTTCCCCAGCCCGTATTCTTCTTCTCCTGAACCACTCGCCGGGCCCGCTCGATGCTCTCCGCGAGGCGCCCGCGCTCCACCGGTTTCAGCAGGTAATCGAGAGCTTCCAGGCGGAATGCCTCCACGGCATGCTGTTCGTAGGCTGTCACGAAAATGAAGTGCGGCGGCTCGGCGCCGAGTTCCCGTAGCCGGTGGATGATCCCCAGTCCGTCAAGGCCGGGCATATGGACGTCGAGGAACACCAGATCCGGCTCCATTTTGCGGATCATATCCACCGCTTCCAGGCCATTGGACGCCGCGGCGATCACTTCAATTTCCGGGAAGTCCTTCAAAAGATAGGCCAATTCGTCGCGGGCCAACTGCTCATCGTCCACTACAACTGTCGACAACGTTAGGGTCGCACGCTCGCGCATGGAGTTGGTATTATAGCAATTCGCCCCGGAAGGAGACCCGTTCTTGCCCGCACAATCGCCCGTCCAAATTGCCCCCGCGGAAGGAAAACTGGGAGTTCTCGTACCTGGGATCGGCGCCGTCACCACTACGTTCATAGCCGGTCTGGAAGCCATCAAGCGCGGCTTGGGGAAGCCCATCGGCTCCCTTACCCAATTGAGCACAATTCGTCTCGGCAAGCGCACGGAAGGCCGCAGCCCCGCCATTCGCGATTTCGTGCCGCTCGCCCGGGTTGAAGACATCGTTGTCGCCGGGTGGGATATCTTTGAGGACAACGCCTACGAAGCGGCTATGAAGGCCGGTGTGCTCGACACCACCCTGCTCAATCAACTCAAAGAGCCGCTCACAGCGATCAAGCCGATGCAGGCCGTTTTCGACCAGGAGTATGTCAAGCGCTTGCATGGCCCGAATGTGAAGCCTAAAGGCTCCAAGATGGATCACGCGGAGATGGTGATGGATGATATCCGGCGCTTCCGCGAATCCAGCGGCGCTGCGCGGCTGGCCATGATCTGGTGCGCTTCCACGGAAGTGTTTCGCCAGCCCGCGGCGGTGCACGCCACCCTGAAGGATTTCGAGTGCGGCCTGCAGAAGAGCGATCCCGAAATCTCCCCAAGCCAAATCTACGCCTACGCGGCTCTCAAATCGGGCGTGCCCTATGCCAACGGCGCGCCGCACATGACCACCGATACTCCGGCGCTGCTCGAACTAGCGCGCAACCAGAGCCTGCCGGTAGCCGGCAAGGATTTCAAGAGCGGCCAGACATTCATGAAGACCCTCATCGCGCCTGGCCTGAAATCCCGCATGCTTGGCCTCAACGGCTGGTTCTCCACGAACATTCTGGGCAATCGCGATGGCGAAGTGCTGGACGATCCCGGCTCCTTCCGCTCCAAAGAAGTGAGCAAGTCTTCCGCCCTGGAGTATATTCTGCAGGGACACCTTTACCCCGATCTTTACCGCGAGTTTTATCATAAGGTGCGCATCGAGTATTACCCGCCGCGCGGCGATGCCAAGGAGGGTTGGGACAATATCGATATTTTCGGGTGGCTTGGCTACCCAATGCAGATCAAGATTAATTTCCTGTGCCGCGACTCGATCTTAGCCGCGCCGCTGGTTCTGGATATCGTTTTGCTTATGGACCTGGCGCAGCGCGCCGGCATGCGCGGCATCCAGGAGTGGCTGTCATTTTATTTCAAAGCACCCATGCACGCGCCCGAAGTCTATCCCGAGCATGATATCTTTATCCAGCTCATGAAGCTCAAAAACACGCTGCGTTGGATGCGCGGGGAGGATCTCATCACGCACTTGGGACAGGAATATTACGACTGAAGCTGTCAGCCGTTAGCTATCAGCCATCAACTACCCCATCCGGCGGTCTGATTGATGGCTGATTGCTGAAAGCCGATAGCTTCCCGGAGAGCTATGAAAGTACTGGTCATCGGGGGCACTTTATTTATTGGCCCTCTCCTGATAGAGGAATTGGTCAGGGCAGGTCATGAAGTTGCCGTTTTGCACCGCAAGCCCAAACACGAATTCGGGCGGCGCGTGGAGAATATCATCGCCGACCGCAATGACCCCGATTCCCTCAATGAAGCGCTATCCGGCCGCAGATTCGAAGCCGTTTACGACAACGTTTATGATTGGGATCGCGGCACAACGCCGGCGCAGGTGGAAGCCACTGTGCAAGCCTGCGGCGGCACTCGTTTGGGCCGGTATATTTTCATGTCCAGCGTGGCGGCCTACGGCGATGGCCTGAATCATAAGGAGAGCGACCCACTCGCGCCCGATTACCACTCCAATCCGTACATCCGCAACAAGGCCGCTACGGAACGCCTGCTCTTCCGCATGCACTCGCAGAAGGGTCTCCCGGTGGTGACCTTCCGGCCTCCTTTTATATACGGTGCGGCCAACCCCTTCTATCGCGAGCAATTCTTTTGGGACCGCCTGCGCGCCGGCCGACCGATCATCATTCCCGGCGATGGTCATCGCCTCATGCAGTTCGTTTATGTGAACGACCTAGTGAATGCGCTCGCGCGCGCGCTGGTCGAACCGCGCGCCGTCGGCGAAGCTTTCAACATTGGCGACCCCAAGCCGCTCACACAGGTCGAGTTTGTCGAGCGCCTGGCCAAAGCGGCCGGTGCAGACCCGGTGCTCGCGCGCGTGCCGCGCGATCTGATCCAGCAAACCGGCGGCAACGCCATGGAAGAACCGTACTATTTCGGCGAATACCTGGATGTTCCGCCCATCACGGAAAACATCGGCAAAGTCACTCGCGTGCTGAAGATGAAACTGACGCCTTTCGATCTCGGTTTGAAGGAGACATACCGCTGGTACACCCGCAATCACCGTCCGCGCAGCGCCGGCTTCGATTTCGACGATAAGATCCTCGCGACTGCCAAAAACGGCTCACCGGTGGCACCCGCGGTGTTGCCACCGGCGTCCCGCTCCGCCTAAACTGAGTGGATCGGCTCCCCTTCCAGGCCACACTCGCGGCAAACCGCTATGAGGGAATCTCCAGCCTGCCCGCCGCCATCCTGCTCGATAATGTCCGCAGCCTCTATAACGTAGGTTCGTTTTTCCGCACGGCCGATGCCGTGCGCGCGGAAAAGCTATATCTGTGCGGCATCACCGGCCGGCCACCCAAGCGAGCTATCAGTAAAACCGCGCTCGGTGCCGAAGAGACTGTCGCTTGGGAGCACACCTGGGCGCCGCTGCCGCTGCTCGAAACCCTGCGCGCTCAGGGCTACGAGATCGCCGCCATCGAGACCGCCGTCCACGCGGTCGA
>DATBID010000075.1:0-18903 GCA_036557125.1 Bryobacteraceae bacterium
CGTGACCGCGATCGGGCATAGCACCTTTCTGAGCGGCGCCACCCCGTCCGAAAGCGGCATCATCGGCAACGAGTGGTACGCGCGCGAGGAGCATCGCAGCGTCACCAGTGTCTTTGATTCCGGCGCCGAACTGCTGGGAGCCAAGGGCGAAGGCTCGTCCCCACATCGCCTGCTGGTCAGCACCGTAGGAGATGAACTGAAAATCGCCGATGCCGGCAAAAGTCGCGTAATCGGAATCTCGCTCAAAGACCGCGCCGCGATTCTGCCGGCCGGCCACATGGCGAACGGAGCTTACTGGTTCGATAATGGCACCGGCAATTTCGTCAGCAGCACGTATTACTTCGCGGATTTGCCCGGCTGGGTGAAGGATTTCAATCAGAGCCATCCGGCGAACAAGTACGCGGGCGCCGCGTGGCTGAACCATTCGATGCCCACCGACCCCAAGCAGCTCTATCCTGCCTTGGCCGCCAGTCCCTTTGGCAATGAGCTGATTGAGGCGTTTGCCGAGCGAGCCCTCGATGCCGAACAGCTCGGCAAGCACGACGTTCCGGACCTGCTGGCCGTGAGCTTTTCGTCAAACGATTACGTCGGCCATCAGGCAGGGCCGGATTCGCCCGAAGTGCGCGAAATGTCGATCCGCACCGACAAACTACTGGGGCAGCTCTTCCGGGCTGTGGATCGCCAGGTGGGGATGGCGAACGTGCTGGTTGTGCTCACTGCCGACCACGGCGTTGCGCCCGTGCCGGAAGTCAACATAGCGCGCAAGATGCCGGGCGGGCGCATTCCGCAATCGACTTTCAATCGTGCCGCGGAGCGCGCCCTAAATGAGCGCTTCGGCATGGCGGACTGGATTCTCGCAAGCGCGGAGGGTTTCCTATACCTAAACCAGTCGGTGATCGCGGAAAAGAAACTGGACCCCGCGGAAGTAGATCGTGCGGCTGCGCAGGCACTCATGGCGATTCCCCACGTTTTCCGCGTCTACACCCGCGAACAGCTCACGGCCGGCATTCCGAACGACGCGGTCGGCCGCCGCGTGGAGAACGGCTTCTACCGGAAGCGCAGCGCCGATCTCGAAGTTCTCCTCGAACCCTATTGGCTGTTTGCCGGAAGCGGCACCAGTCACGGAGAGCCGTTCAGCTACGATACCCACATTCCGCTGATCTTCATGGCGGGCGGCATCCGCGCGGGTCAATATACGGAACCGGTAGTGATGAACGATGTGGCGCCGACCTTGGCCGTAATTCTGCAGGTAGAACCGCCCGCCGGGTCAGTGGGGCGAGTGCTGTCGGAAATGTTTAATCCTCCGTAGAAGCTCTCAGCCATCAGCTTTCAACGGATCAGCCTCTCCTACTCCGCCTGGAGCTGAAAGCTGATAGCGAGCGCTGACAGCTTTTCCCACGGCTATAATCAATGGGGAGAAATTCGAATGATCCGTCCACTACACGATCACGTGCTCGTCAAGCGCCTCGAAGAGAAGGAGCAGGTCCGCGGGGGAATCATCATTCCCGATACCGCGAAGGAAAAGCCGCAGCAGGCCCGCGTGGAAGCCGTTGGCAATGGCAAACTGCTGCAAACCGGCGACCGCACTCCGCCCCAGGTGAAAGCCGGCGACCGCATCCTGTTCGGCAAGTACTCGGGCTCCGAGGTCAAGATCGAGGGCGAAGAGTACCTCATTCTGAAAGAAGACGAGATCCTGGGTGTGTTGGAGTAGCGGCGCGTCATAACCGAGCCTGCGTAGCCGCGGCCTGGAGGATGACGCCGGTTGACGTTCGCCGGATAATTTCCTATGATTGCGCTCCAAGGGAAAGGAAGCGAGGAAATGGAGAGCAAGCACGCATGTCTCGGGACCATCGCTCTGCTCGCAGTCTTGGCCGTCGCCGGCTTGATGTTGACACCAAGGCCGGCGTTTGCGCAGGCCCCAAAAGCAGGGAACGCCGCCCATTGGACCATGCCTAAGACGGCTTGGGGCGATCCCGATCTCGAAGGAACCTGGACTAGTGACGACTGCATCGGTACCCCCATGAACCGGCCCGCTAAGTTCGGCGACCGGCTCTACTATACCGAGCAAGAGCTCGCTGACCGGGAAAAGCAAATCGAAACGCAGCACGAAAACGATCTGGTGGAAACCGTGGCGTCCAATGCGCGCGTAGGCACCGGGCCTCCCAACCACTGGGGCGAGCGCGCCCGCCGGCCTTGCCGGCAGACTTCGCTGGTCATCGATCCGCCCAATGGGCAGACGCCTGATTTGCTTCCTGAAGCCCGCACCCGCTTCTCCGGAGAACCCGCCACTAACAACAACCCCAAAGCCGATTCGTACACTGATTTCAGTTACTACATACGCTGCATCACCCGCGGCGTGGTTGGCTCTATATACCCGGTGGTCTATGGCAATGGACAACAGATCGTGCAAGCCCCTGGCTACGTTTCGATCATGCAGGAAATGGTGCACGAAGCCCGTATCATTCCGCTCGATGGCCGCCCGCACGCGAGTTCCAACATCCGCTCCTATATGGGCGATCCGCGCGGACATTGGGATGGAAACACCCTGGTAGTCGAAACCACCAATTTCCTGGGCGACCGGACATCCGCCACCGCCAACGGCTGGGGCACTCCGCTGAGCGATGCCGTAAAGCTGGTGGAACGCTTCACCCGTGTGGGAACCAACGAAATGAACTACGAAGTCACCGTGGATGATCCCAAAACCTACGTCCGGCCGTTCAAGATCGGATTCCCGCTCACCCAGGAACCCGGCTATCAGAATTTCGAGTACGCCTGCCACGAGGGCAATTACGCCATGTTCGATTCTCTCAGCGGCGCGCGCGCCAAAGAGAAAGCTGAGGCTGCCAAGAAATAAGCCTCACCTCGGAGCGGCGACCGTAAGCGAGCGTCCTGCCGCCCAGCTATCCGTCAAAAAGCCCCGGCCCCCGCGGATGCCCTAGAATGGCACCAGGGGTAGTGGTGAGCCGGAAAATCTGGCGGTCGCTTCTTTCATTGGCGGGGGTGGCCGCGGTTACGGCGGCTGCCCACCGCGTGATTCCGGTAAATGCCACTACAGCCGGATTCGCGTACCTTCTCCTGGTGCTCGTACTGGCAAGCACCTGGGGCTTCGTGGAAGCTGCTGTGGCGTCCGTCGCCGCTACCCTTACCTTCAATTTCTTTTTCCTCCCCCCGGTCGGCACGTTTACTATCCACGAACCGCAGAACGTGGTGGCGTTTTTCAGTTTTCTGACCACATCCCTGATCGCCGGGCGACTTTCGGCGGCGGCCAGGCGCACCGCCTCCCATGCCATCGAACGCCAGCGGGATCTCGAGCGGCTGTACACCTTCAGCCGCGCCATCCTATTGATCGACGATTCGGCGCCGTTCGCCAAGCAACTGATCCAAAAAGCGGCCGAAGTGTTCAAACTCACCGCCGCCGTCCTGTATGAGCGGCACACCGGGGCGTTCTACCGCGCCGGGCCCGCGGATTTCGAAGGACTCGATGAGCAATTGCGCGATGCGGCTCTCCACAACGCCACCTACTCCGATGCGGAAAAGCGGCGCTTGATCACCACCATCCGGCTCGGCTCGGAACCGATTGCGAGCATTGCGCTCGAAGGCGCGCTCATGCCCGATGCCGTCCTGCAGGGCATGGCCAATCTGGTGGCCATCGGCCTCGAACGCGCCAAAGCCCAGGAGATGGCGCAGCAGATCGAGGCCGCGCGGCAGAGTGAACAACTTCGGACGGCCCTCCTCGATGCCATGGCCCATGAATTCAAAACCCCGTTAACCTCAATCAAAGCGGCCACCACCGCGCTTCTGGACAGCCCCGCCCAGCCCGCCGAAAGCCGCGCCGAGCTTCTCCGCGTGGCCGACGAGGAGGCCGACCGGCTCGGCGAGCTGATTGACCATTCGCTCGAAATGGCGCGCCTCGAGAGCGGGCAGTTCGAAGTGCACAAGAAGCCGATCGATGTGTTCGAGGCCGTCGCTGACGTGGTGCGCGCCATGCACACCGATGGGCGGCGCATTGACTTTCTGCGCGAAGGTCCGCTCCCTGCCATCGCCGCCGATACCCGGCTGCTCCGCATCGCGGTCAAGCAGGTGCTCGATAATGCGCTGAAGTATTCGCCCCCGCAGAGTCCCGTGACGGTGCGCGTGCGGGCCGGCTCTCCGCCTGCTCGGGCATCGGTGGCGATCGAGATTACCGACCAGGGCAAGGGAATTCCGGTGCACGAGCAGAGCCGGATCTTCGATCGCTTCTATCGCAGCCCTTCGGTGAAGCGGCTGATTCCCGGCTCCGGCCTCGGCCTCAGCATCGTCGACAGTATCGTGCGCGCGCATAATGGGGAGTTGAGCGTGACTAGCCGCCCCGGTGAGACTACCTTTCGCATGATGTTTCCGGTAGACAGTGTGTCGGGAGAGCGGAATTGAGCGCACCCCGCATTCTCGTGGTCGACGATGAACCGCAGATCCGGCGCATCATGCGCACCACCCTCACCGGCGCGGGCTACGAGGTCGAAGATGCCCGCACCGGCGAAGAAGGGTTGGAGAAAGTTCGCGCCTTCCGTCCGGATCTGGTGCTGCTCGACATCAACATGCCAGGCATGGGCGGCGTGGCTACCTGCAAGGCCATGCGGGCGGACGCCGATTTCGCCGTTATCATGCTGACTGTTCGCAACACCGAGACCAGCAAGGTGGAGGCTCTCGATGCCGGCGCCGATGATTACGTCACCAAGCCATTCAGTATGCCGGAATTGCTGGCGCGCATTCGCGCCACCCTGCGCCGCGTGCCCGCCGCAATGCATTCCGCGCCGGCCAAAATCCGGGTTGGCCGTCTCCAAGTGGATTTCGCCGGCCGCACCGTCTGCAACGGCGCCGCGTCCGCGCATTTAACTCCCAAGGAACTGGAGCTGCTCCGTTTTCTCACCCAGCACCCGAACGAAGCCGTCTCCCACCGCCAGCTCTTGCAAGCCGTCTGGGGACCCGACTACGGCGACCAGGTGGACTATCTGCGGGTTTTCATCATGAACCTGCGGAAAAAAGTAGAAGCCAACCCGGAATCGCCGGAATTCATTACGACGGAGCCTTGGGTCGGCTACCGCTTCAACGGAACACCCGAACCGGCGTGAGAGGGCACCATCCGTCTCTCAAAAGTCCACGCTGCTGCGCTCCAGATCACGAGTAGGAGGAGACCCGCTAACTGGACCCAACGAGTCCAAATCGCTTCCGGACCGCCATCGTAAATGAGACTGATGGCATTCTTACCAGCGTGAGTGGGGTGTATTTCCATCAATCCGAGTGCATCCGTGGTGACATCCAAACGGGTGCCGCCTTCCGTAGCCCGCCACCCCTGCTCGTATGTCATCTGCACGAAAACGATGTCCCCGGGCTTGAGCACAGCCTCGATCCTGGCCTCATGTTGATTGATCCATCGAAATAACGTAAACGGCGGCTTCTCATTATTTAGCGCGGTGACCAGAGGCTCTATGGGTTCAACATCAAGGCCGTTAGCCGGAGCCCGCCGGACTACGACCGATTGATCCAGGGCATGGGCAAGGGAGTAGGAGGGGAGGGTAACACGAAAAACGGCATTGTCACCCTCGCGCCAGAGGAGGGGCAGAACACCGTCGAATTTGTGCGGATTCCAGTATGGCTTGAAGTACTCGGTGCTTTGTGGGCCGGTCACCCCGATGGCAGCCGCTCCGAACGCCTTGAGCCACAGCAGCGAAATTTCGGCATCACGCTTCCCGGTATTCTGGCCGGTGTAGATGGCGTAGTCCGCTATACGGTCTTCTTGAGAGGGGATGCCCTGGTCGCAACAGCCATTCATTTGCGGCACCTCGGTAAACATGTTCATCCATAGAGACACGTTGCCCGGAGCAAAGACCCTTCCGCCTTGCATGTGGGCATCAAACCACTTAGCCATGCGGTATTCGATGGTCGAAGTGATATCGATGGGACGGGTATAGCTGCGCGCATAGCGAACCGTGCGGCGAGCCTGGAAACCGGAGAGCAGAACCGCGGCCACGATCGCCGCTATTTTCCATTGACGGGGCAGACGGTTGAATCCACCGGCCAAAAAGTATGCGGCTAGGGCGGCAGCAGCCATATCGAACTCCATTTGGAAGCGCTGCCCTTGGGGGAGGAGTTGCCAGTGAAACCACTGGGCCGACAGCCAGACTGTTCCAGTAATCAAGGCGAAATAGAAGAAGAATCTAATTGCCGGACTCATGCCCGCGCGCCTCAATGACAAGTGAGTGGCAATGAGGGCCAGGCCGAGCAACCCGGCAACCAAGAGGCGGAGCGCATTAAACGGCGTTCCGTCGGATTGCTGCGCGTTGCGGATCACCAGGGCGATAATAGAAGGCGAAGTCCACGGAATCGCGATCAAATACGCCAGAAGGCCGATCCCGGCGAGCGTAATCCAGCGCTGCCGCGGGCCATCCAGAGTGGCGAGCGCGTATGCAACTACTGCGAGACCGAGGCCCATGGTTCCCGGCCAGTTTGTAAGGCCCACTGCGGCAACGGCCAGCGGCGCAAACAGAACGAAACACCAGCGTCGCCTGGAGAGCGCCCCGTCGATTGTCAAGATGACCAGCGGCAGCATGGCCAGCGCGATCGTGTGGGGCCCTTCGCCATAGTGCACTAGGATCTGAAAGCGCCGAGGCAATAGCCACTTTCCCATTTCGCCCCGTACCTCTTCCGATAAGAGGGTCGATGCAGAAATCAGCGAATAGAGCAAAGCGGCGACAAAAGCGTACCCCTTACGGTTTGTAATGCGATAACACAGCCAGAAAAGTGAAACAGGACCCAGAGCGTAGGCGAGGCCCGTTAAGAAGTGATAGGAATGTTCTGGCGTCCAGTGTAGAATTCGGGCTAATTCGGCAACCGAAAGGTGCAACCCGGGCTGATAGACGCGGTGGAAAGGGCTGCCGCCGAACCAGAGCGGGAACCACGTCCAATCGTTCCAGTGATCCATGGCCCAGCGGCTTATGGACATGTAGGAGCTTTCGATCGATTCCATCCGCTCTGTAAAGTCCACATGGAACAACCGGCCGGCGATGATCGCGTTCAAGGCAAAGAGAACAATCATCGATATGCCGGTATAGGCCCATGCCCGGCGCCGCGCCGCCGGAGTTTGCTGCATGATGTTTGCTTTATTGAACACGGAGAGGGACTAACTCAGTCGGATTCCCAACATCCTTAAACCACATCACCTGCTCCCAAACCAGATCGATTTCCAGTTGGTACGCACCGGCTTGCGAGGGCGTATGCACCGGTAAATATATATTTTGAGACTCACCCGGTTTGAGTGAGGTCATCAGCCAGGCCCGCTCATTGTCATGGCTTAGAACTTCTCCGGAGGCAGAAAGCAGGTGATACGACAGCCCAAATACGCCTTCGCCCGCGGGAAAGACTTCGCTAGAGACGTTCGTGACGGTGACAGGAAGTCGAACAGGCTCGCCACAGGGAGCATCGACTTGCGGGAGTGCTGAGTCGATTTTGGCGCGGGGGACTGCACCCAGCCTGACCAGCCGTTTCGGTGTGGACGACTGGAGGTCGATGTGCGAGCGCAGAACATCGCTAATTAGCAGGGTCGGCTGATCCCATAGCTGCACGGTTTTGGAGCCGACTTGGGGGAATGCCATGCGGAACTGCTGGTTCAAATCTCGCGGCGCGGGGAGTTTTTGAAACAGTACTTTCTGGTATCCGATCGCCAGCGGCTGCAGAGCGTCAGGATGTCCCAACAGGAACTGTACCGCTCCCTCGGAAACTCCCGGAAACTGAGGATTGAAATAATCGTCGAGGGCCAGTATGCCGCCGGACATAAGAATTGAGTGGCAAAGCTTGATATCGTGATAAGTCTCTTCACGCGAGTGGCCACCGTCGATATGACAGAATGAAAATCTTGTGCCAAGTTTCCCGGCGTTAAGAGCGGTAGAAGGCCCCGATATGACGTGTAGAAAACTGGTGTCGGGATAAAATCGCTTTAGATTGCGCTCGAACGCTCCACGGTGACCGCTTCCCGAATTGGAAACGTTTCGGCCTTGCATTCTCTCGAACAGATCCACGGCGTAGAAGCAGTTCCCATCGCCGCACAGTGACGCAACGGCGATCGCGGAAAGGCCGTGATGTACGCCGATCTCCAATACATCCCCGGCGACTCCACACTGCGAAAGGAGCTCGTTGTAAGCCATAAACAGCAGCGCGGCATCATAACTGAACCAGCCTTCAATTGTCTTGAACGCTTCCAGGTAACTATGCAGGAAGCTTCGTTCCAAAACGGTCCTCCTAAGTTCTTGAATTTGGGGTTTTAGATCTGAATTCCGCCAGAATCAAGCCCCCTTGAAAACGGGAAATTTATGGTAGCATCCTCGATCTCCTCTTGCCGGGCCAGCCGAACTACTGTGAGTATTGGAAGATGGATTCGAAGGCTGATCGGTGCGTTTGGCGCGGCTAAACGCTTGCAAATTTTGCACATTGCTCATAGAACCAAACACTTAGTCCTGTATACTAGTACCTTTCATGCGTTTTGCCGTTGATGCCCATGCCATCGGCCGCCATCTGACGGGGAACGAAGTTTACGTGCGCAGCCTTCTCGGTGCGCTGGCGACCGTCGATCCCGAGTCTGAATTCCTCGCCTACGTCTGCTCGCCGGAGGCTCCGCGGGTGTTGCCCTCTGGAATCCGTCTCCGCCCCGTCGCGCCGAACCCTTTTGTTCGCTTGGGTTTCGATCTTTCTGCCCGGTTGCTGCGGGACCGGCCCGATCTGCTGCATGTGCAGTACACGGCTCCGCTGGCCTGCCCCGTGCCCGTGGTGGTGAGCGTTCATGACGTCAGCTTTCTGGAGCATCCGGAGTATTTCTCCCGCGCGCGTGCCTGGCAATTACAGCTCACCGTTCGCGAGACCGTGCGGCGCGCGGCTAAAGTCCTGACTTGCACGGAGTTTTCCCGCGCCTCGATTTTGCGCGCTTATGGCGATCTGGATGAGACCAAAGTGGTGGCCGTACCGCTGGCGGCGGCTACCTGTTTCCGCCCGATCGCGCGAGAAGCGGCCGCGGCGGTGGTGCGCGACCGCTTCGGAATCTCGGCGCCTTTCCTGCTTTCGGTGGGCGATTTGCAGCCTCGCAAGAATCACCCCGGCCTGATTCAGGCTTTCGCCGAACTTCTCCGCGCCTGGCCGCAATTTCCGCACACGCTGGTTTTTGCCGGCAAAGATACCTGGTACGCGGAGCGGGTTCGCGAGACGGCGCGCGCTTCCGGAATAGGCGGCCGAATCCGGTTTCTGGGCTTTGTCTCGGACGAAGATCTGCTGCAGCTCTATAACGCCTGTGACCTGTTCGTCTTTCCGACGTTCTACGAAGGCTTCGGACTGCCGGCGCTGGAGGCGATGGCCTGCGGGCGGGCGGTTGCGTGCTCGAATACTTCGGCCCTGCCGGAAGTGGTGGATGGCGCAGCTATCGTCTTTGACCCCTATTCCACCGGCGAGATGGCGCGCGCCATGGCTGATCTGCTGCTCAGCCCCGAGTTGCGCGCCCGCATGGAGCGCCTCGGGTTGCAGCGCGCGGCTCATTTCAGTTGGCAGAAGACGGCCCAGAAGACTCTGGAAGTATTTGCTGAAGTTGCCGGCCGCGCCGCGTCCGCCAATCGCAAAGCCCGTGCGGCATTCGTTCGATGAGGAACCGCTCCCTTACGGTCGCGGCTTGGATAGGCTTGCTCTTCTGTGCGAGTGCGGCGGCGCAGCAGCCGGAAATGTTGCATTACAACCTGAATTGGCCGAGTGGTCTGAGCCTGGGAGAAGCCTCTCTGACCGCGCAGAAAACGGCGGCCGGCTGGGACCTGCGGATGACTGTGGATGCCGCCATTCCCGGATTCCGCATCTCCGATCAGTTCCACTCCGTCACGAACCCGCAATTGTGCTCGCTCGAGTTCAGCCGGGAAATCAGCCAGGGCAGCCGGAAAGCCGGCGAGACTACCAAGTTCGATGACGCAGCCGGTTGTGTTCGCGATGCGCTGGCATATCTCTTTTCCCTGGGGCGGAATCTGGCTCAAGGCGCCTTGCCGCCGCCGGGACAGGTTTTCTATGGCCGCTCGTATTCGATCAATGTGGCAGCCTCGGGCCAACAGAGCATAAAGATTAACGGGAAGCCCCAGGTAGCAGACTGCCTGACCCTGCATCTCGCCGGACGGTCATCGAATTCGACCTTTGAGATCTACTTCGCGCGAGATGCCGCGCGAACGCCCGTTCTGGCCCGCATTCCCACTAATCTCGGCTTTATTTCCGTGGAGTTGTCCCCGTAGTGCATGTTGCGTTTTTTTCGCCTCTGCCGCCCGTGCGCAGCGGCATCGCGGATTACTCCGAAGCCTTGATCGATGCCCTCCGCCGGCATGCCGAATTGCGCGTGTTTTCGAGCGCCGCGGCGGATTTCGATCCGGCCGGCTTCGATATCGCCGTCTATCAGGTAGGCAACAACTTGCACCACGAGTTCGTTTACCTCGCCGCGCTGGCGTGGCCCGGGGTGGTAGTGATGCACGAATCGAACCTGCACCACCTCGTCGCCGATATGACCATTAAGCGCGGCGAGTGGGACGCCTACTTAAACGAGTGCGCATATAACGGCGGAGCCGAGGCGCGCGCTTTTGCGGAGCGGGTCCGTGCTCTCGAAGCGGGGCCGGACTATTCCGGCTTGCCGATGACGCGGCGCATTCTTGAATCTGCGCGCGGCTTGATCGTCCACAGCCGCCATATGGAAAAGGAGATGCGGCAGGCCGGTTTTGCCGGGCCGATTGCCGTGATTCCACACGGCGCGTGGATTCCCCCAGGCGATCGGGGCGTTTACCGCGACCGGCTGGGGCTCGACGAGACCACCCCGCTGATCGGCATCTTCGGTTTTCTGAAGCCATACAAGCGGATCGCGGAATCGCTGCGCGCTTTCCGCCGACTCGTGCGGCTGGTTCCCAATGCGCGCATGATTCTGGTGGGCGAGCCGCATCCGGAGTTGCCGCTTGAAGCGATGATCCGCTCGATGCAGCTTTCCGGGCACGTGCGCCTGCTCGGCTTCACACCGCCCGGAGAGTTCGTTGGTTATCTGAGCGCCTGCGATATCGTGCTCAACCTCCGCTACCCGACCGTGGGCGAAAGCTCCGGCACGCTGCTGCGCTCCCTGGGACTGGGCAAGGCGGTGCTGGTCTCCGATATAGCCTCCTTCCGCGAATATCCGGACGATATCTGCCTGAAAGTGCCGGTCGGCGCGGGTGAGGAAGACCTGATCTTCGAGTACTTGAACCTGCTGGTCTCGCGGCCCGAGGTGGCCGGCGAATTGGGCGCGCGCGCCCGCGAGTACGTGTCTCGCGAGTGCAGTTGGGAGGCGGTGGCGCGGCGGTATGCGGATTTTTTGGAGGCGGTGGTGAAGGGCAGGGAGTATCAGGAGATCGCGAGTTGGCAGGCAGAAGCGCCTGCTCCACCCCAACCACCGGCGGCAGATTGGCAGGCGGAAGCGCCTGCCACACTCATTGAAGGCTGGGTAATAGCGGAACCCGAAGGCTGCCGGTATTTTGAAATGCATCAGACGCGGCTCGAGAAAACGCTTGAAATGATTCCTCCCGGCGGGCCTTCGACCCGCATACTGGAAATGGGCGCGTATATGCAGATTACTCCTGCGCTCCGGTACAAGCTGGGCTACGGCGAAGTGCGCGGCTGCTACTACGGGCCGGCGGGGCGCGTGGACCATCGGGTGGTGAAATCGGAGAGTGGTAACACGTTCGAGTGTTATGTCGATCATTTCGATGCTGAAAAGGATTGCTTCCCGTATCCGGACGAGCACTACGATACTGTTCTGTGCTGCGAGCTGATTGAGCATCTGGCGGCGGACCCCATGCACATGATGGTAGAGATTCACCGTATTCTGAAACCCGGCGGCCACCTGCTGCTCACTACGCCCAATACTGCGAGTTTCCGAGCCATTTCGGCGATTCTGCAGGGCTACCATCCCGGATTCTTTGCCGCGTACATTCGGCCTACCGCTCGCGGTGAAGCGGAGGCGCGGCACAATCGCGAATACGCGCCGCAGGAAGTTCGCGCGCTGCTCGAAAACTCCGGTTTCACCGTGGTGCGCCTGGAGACTGGCGAGTTCCGCGACGAACCCCATCCCGAGTTCGCCTGGGTGCGGCATCTGCTGCGACATTACAAGCTCGAAACGGAATTGCGCGGCGATGGGCTGTTTGCGCTGGGACGAAAAACAGGGCCGGTGAAAGAACGTTATCCGGCTTGGTTGTATTCATGAACGCCGTGCTCGCAAAAGCTGTTGCCTATCCGGTCGCAACTACCTGGCAGAACCGCGGTCTCATCCGCACCATGGTACGGCGCGATATTCTGGGGCGCTATCGCGGTTCGTTTGCGGGGGTGTTCTGGACCGTGATCAACCCGCTGCTGCTGATGCTGACGTACTTCTTCGTATTCGGCATCGTGCTGCGCGCACGTTTCGGCGGCGACACGAGCCGCTCGGGATTTGCGCTTTATTTCCTCGCCGGGATGCTGCCGTGGCTGGCCTTCAGCGAAGCCGTGGGCCGCTCGCCCACCGTGCTCATCGAGCATCGCAATTTCATCAGGAAACTGGTCTTCGCCGTGGAAACGCTGCCCGTGAACTTAGTGGTTTCCGGCCTGGTCAGCGAAGCGTTCGCCATCCTGCTCTATTGCGCTTTCTTGGCTGCGGCGCGCGGTTCCCTGCCCTGGTCAGTCGTATGGCTGCCCGCGCTTCTGTTGCCGCAGATTCTGTTTACCGCGGGCGTTTGCTGGTTCTTGGCGGCGCTCGGCGTATTCCTGCGCGACCTAGGGCAAATCATCGGGTTTCTACTTACGTTATGGTTTTTTTTGACTCCCATCTGCTATCCGGAAACGGCGCTTCCAAGAGAGTTCCTACCCCTATTTTCCTGGAATCCGATCTACACGTTGGTGAGCGGCTACCGCGCGATTTTCCTCGAAGATCACCCGCCCGATTTCCATTCACTATGGCGGTTTTGGGCCATCGCGGTGATGGTTTTCGTGCTGGGACACGGCTGGTTTTATAAGCTGCGGAAAACGTTTGCGGATATTATTTAGAAAACTTTAATTTCAAAGTTTTGTAAGCCTGGCAACGAGCGTGTTGCGCCGAGCGTCTTTTGTGCAGAAGGGCTTGATAGGAGGGTAAGAAAGCATGAGACAGATGATGAGAATACTAAGAACCAAGATTATCGCAGCCATGATGGCAGCCCTGACGGCCGGCATTTTGGCTGCGCCGGGTTTTGCGCAGGCGCCACCGCCACCATATCCGCAGGCTCCCCCGCCGGGGTATCCGCAGACTGCGCCTCCCGCCTATCCCCAGACTCCGCCCCCCGGTTATCCGCCAGCCTCGAATTACCCTCCGAACTACCCGCCTCCCACGTTCACGCCGCAGCAATTGGATCAGATCGTAGCGCGCATTGCGCTGTATCCGGATCCGCTGCTCTCGCAGGTTCTGGCCGCGGCAACTTTCTCCTACCAGATTGCGGATGCGGCGCGCTGGGCCGACGAGCACCACTACCTGACGGGCGATGCGTTAGCGGCCGCGATCCAGGCCGATCGCTTGCCGTGGGACCCCAGCATTCAGGCCTTGCTGCCCTTTCCTAACGTGCTCGACATGATGGCCGCGGATATGGCTTGGACCCAGCAGCTTGGTGACGCCTTTCTGGGAAACCAAGCGGCCGTGATGGATGCGGTGCAACATCAGCGCCAGATTGCCTACGAGTATGGTTATCTCCGGACGAACCCGCAAATTGTGGTAACGCCCGGACCCTACATCGCGATCGCCCCAGTCAACCCGGCGTTCATTTATGTGCCCATCTATAACCCGGCGGTGGTGTTCTTCCCGCCGCGGCCGGGAATTGTCGTAGGCGGAGCTATCAGGTTCGGATGGGGCTTTGGCATTACGGCAGCGTTCCGGCCCTGGGGCTGGGGCTACAACCGGTTTGACTGGGGTGCACACCGGGTTTTCCTCAACAATGTGGTGTGGAATCGCACCTTCGTAAACCGCAACGTCTATGTTCACCCATACTCGGTGCCGCGCTATCAGCCTGCGCGCCGCGTGGAAGGACATGCGCTCCACGAACCCAGCCCGCGGGAGCGCGAAGCATACCGCGGCGGCCACGAGCGCGTGGAAGAACACGGACGCGACCGGCGCTGATGCGCCAACGGGCGGCGGTACGCTGAGCCGCCGCCCGTCCGTAGGGGCTATTGCTTCTTGGCTGTGAACTCGATCGGGTTCCCCCGGCCGCCAGAGCGGGTGAACTTGATCTCGTTACCCGCCACAGTTCCCTTGTAGTCCTGCTTGAATGTGTTGCCCCGGGCTTCGATGGTCACTACGAAGGAGAGGTTGTCGCCTTCCACCTTGCCGTCCGAAATCTGCTGTTCTCCAAACGGAGTAGTGACCGTGCCGGTGAGTGAACTTCCGGACTGATTCAGGTTAAATGTTACATCCTGGTTGCCGTTGCGCCCGGGGACCTGCGCCATCCACTTCCCCGTAACGTCCGCTGCAAACGCTGTAATTGCTAATGCGCCCACGAGGGCTGCCATGATGAGTTTTCTCATGGCAGAAAGATGCCCGGCTGGGGTGCGGACGTTACACCCTAGAGGCCTTTCTGGGCTATGAACGCGATCAAATCGACAACCCGGCAGGAATAGCCCCACTCATTGTCATACCAAGCGACGACCTTAACCAGGTTGCCGTCCAGCACTTTGGTCATTTCGGAATCCACAATTGAGCTGTTGGAGTTGTGCATCAGGTCGCTCGAAACCACCGGGTCTTCCGTATAGGCCAGAATGCCTTTCAGTTCCCCCGTGGCCGCATTCTTGAGGGCTGCGTTCACGTCGGCCGTGCTGGTCTGCTTGTCCGTTACTGCAACCAGGTCCACCACGGAAACGTTTGGCGTGGGAACGCGCATAGCGTAGCCATCCAGCTTCCCCTTAAGCTGCGGCATCACCAGGCCGATCGCCTTGGCCGCTCCAGTAGTCGTCGGAATCAGATTGAGGGCCGCGGCCCGCGCCCGGCGAAGATCCTTGTGCGGGAAATCGAGCACGTTTTGATCGTTGGTGTAGCTGTGGATGGTCGTCATCGACCCCTTCTGAATTCCGAAGTTGTCGTAAAGGACTTTTACCACCGGAGCCAAGCAATTGGTGGTGCACGAAGCGTTGGAGACGATATTGTGCCGCGCCGGGTCGTACATATCGTCATTGACTCCGAGCACGATAGTGACGTCTTCATTCTTCGCAGGCGCCGAGATGATGACCTTCTTCACCGTTCCGCGAATATGCTTGCAGGCTTCTTTGGCGTCCGTAAATTTGCCGGTCGATTCGACCACGATCTGCGCGCCTACCGAGCTCCAGTCGAGTTGCGCCGGGTCCTTCTGAGCAAAAACTTTGATCTTCTTTCCCCTCAGAGTAATGGAATCGGCGTCGTGGGTGATCTCTTCTTCGAGCGGTCCCAATACGGAGTCATACTTGAGCAGATGGGCGAGCGTTTTGGTATCTGTCAGGTCGTTGACGGCGACAAAATCCATGTCGCTGCGCTGGAAACCCGCGCGCACGACGTTTCGCCCGATGCGGCCGAAGCCATTAATTCCGACTTTGATAGGCATAGGTTCTCCAATCTTGGAATTTAGGGAATCTCCAGTCTGAATTGGGGCCGGTCAGCACCGGAATTCCTGACCGATGCGGAAGACCGCAATGCGGTCCGGGTTGCGGCCGGCCGCGGCGTAGACGCGCTCGATCGGTTCCAGGTACGGCTCCTGGCTCAGCCGAAAGGTTTGGTGGTGCACTGGAAGAAGCACTTCCGCTCCGGCGTCTTCGGCCATTTGCCACGCCTGTTCGGGCGTGCAGTGGTAATGCACCCAGGGATTGTAGGCGCCCACTGGCATGATCGCCAGATCGTAGCGGCGCGAGCTGCGCAGGCGGCGGAAGGAATCGGTGGCGGCGGTGTCGCCGCCGAAAATGACCCGGTGACGCCCGCCCTCAATCGTGTACCCATTGAACCCGCGCCAGTTGTCGGTGCGGACACGTGCTCCCCAATGGTTCACCGGGAAGGCGCGGATTTCCAGACCGCCCACGCGCGCCCGCTCGCCCCACGCGAGTTCCTGCACCCGGCCGTAACGGCGCACGCGCAGCAGGTCACTGGTTTTAGACGCTGTGATAACCGTTGTGCCGCGGCTCTCCAGATGACGCAGGCTGCGGATATCGAAGTGATCCATGTGCGCGTGAGAAAGCAGAATGACATCGATTTTCGGCAGCTCTTTCAGGCGCAGCGCCGGGGCTACCATGCGCTTTAACCCCACCGTAACCGGACCGAGGCGAACGCCCACGCGCCTCCCCAGCACCGGATCGGTGAGTACCGTCATGCCATCGATTTCGAGCAGCACCGTGCTATGCCCTAACCAAGCGGCGTAAAGGCCCGAACCTTTCCAAAGAGCGGGATTCGGCCGGTGCGGCGAGGGCAGCATCCGGCGGCGCCCATCGGCTCGCAACCGCTTCCAATAGACAGGAGCCACCCGGCAAGCCCAGGCGGCTCTCTGCAAATTATTCGATTGCATCTTCCTATATGATGCCAAGTCACGGGACCCGGTTGCCAGGCGGCAGTCCACCGGCAGGCTCACTCCCAACTCAGAATCACCTTGCCCGATTCGCCCGATCCTATCGCTTCAAACGCCTTTTCATACTCGTCGAAGCAGAAACGGTGGGTGATCACGGGTGAAATGTCCAGGCCCGATTCGAGCATTACGGTCATCTTGTACCAGGTTTCGTACATCTCGCGGCCGTAGATGCCGCGCAGGGTGAGCATGTTGAAAATCACGGTGCGCCAGTCGATGTTCATTTCGCCGGACGGGATGCCCAGGATGGCGATGCGGCCGCCGTGGCTCATGTTTGCGATCATGCCGCGCAGAGCGGCCTCGCTGCCCGACATTTCCAGGCCCACGTCGAAGCCCTCTGTCATGCCGAGCTCCTTCTGGAGAACTTTCAGATCGGTTTCGCGCGGATTGACTGCCCTGGTTACGTCCATTTTTCGCGCGAGTTCGAGCCGGTAAGGATTCAGATCGGTAATCACGGTGTAGCGTGCGCCCGCGTGGCGGGCAACTGCGGCGGCCATGATGCCGATCGGCCCGGCCCCGGTGATGAGCACGTCTTCGCCCAACACCGGAAATGCCAGCGCGGTGTGCACGGCATTGCCCAAAGGATCGAAGATGGCGGCGATATCGAGCGAGATCGATTCATGATGCCGCCAAATGTTAGTCATGGGCAAAGCGATGTATTCGGCGAATGCGCCCGGCCGGTTCACGCCCACGCCCAGAGTATGCGCGCACAGGTGCCGCCGCCCCGCCAGGCAGTTCCGGCAGCGCCCGCAGACGACATGGCCCTCACCGCTGACGAGTTCTCCCGGGAAGAAATCCGCCACGTTCGATCCGACTGCTTCCACCCGTCCCACGAATTCGTGGCCGATCACCATCGGCACAGGAATCGTCTGCTGCGCCCAATCGTCCCAGTTGTAGATATGGAGATCGGTGCCGCAAATGCCGGTGCGCAGCACGCGGATCAGCACGTCGTTGATCCCGATCGAGGGCTTTTCGACTTGTTCCAGCCACAGGCCGCGCGCCCGCCTGCTCTTGACCAGCGCTTTCACTACCCCTCCACCATAGCCCATATGTGCTTGCCTAATGGCGAACAAAAGGCGAAAATAAAGAAATGGCACTCGTGGGCATCGCCCGCATGGCCTCCCAGAGCGATCTCCTGGAGGCCAAATCACGGGTTCAGTATTTTGAAATTCCATCCCGGTCCATCTTGAACCGCACCAAGCCGACTATGCCGTTCCGCTGGACCATTAATCCCTACCGCGGCTGCGAATTCGGCTGCAAATATTGCTACGCGCGCTACACGCACGAATTCATGGAAATGCGCGTGGAGGAGTTCGAGCAGAAGATTTACGCCAAGCACGCGGCGGCCGAGCTTCTGCGAAAGGAACTGGCGCGCATTCCGCTCGAGGACCCCATCGCTCTGGGTACCGCGACCGATCCCTATCAGCCGGCCGAGCGGCGCTTCGGGCGGACGCGATCGATTCTGGAAGTGTTCGCGCGGGAGCGCGGCAGACATTTGGGAATCACCACGAAATCGGACTTGGTGGCGCGGGATGTCGATGTGTTACAGGAGATTGCGCGCGCAAACTGGCTGAGCATCAACATAACGATTACGACGCTGAATGAGAAACTCGCACGGATAGTGGAACCGCGGGCGCCCCGCCCGGATTTGCGCTTGGGCGCTGTGCGGAAGCTGAGCGAGGCCGGCTTACGAGTGGGCGTTTTTCCGAATCCGATTATGCCTCTGATTACTGATTCAGAAACGCAGCTCGCAGCCCTAGCGAAAGCAGCGCGCGACGCTGGAGCGCAATATTTCGGCGGCGGGCCGCTATTCCTGATGCCATGCGCGCAGAAGGTGTTTTTTCCGTTCATCGACGAGCATTTTCCCAAGCTTGCGCCGCACTATCGAGCGCAGTTCGAAAAAAGCCCATATCTCGACCGCAGCTACAAAGACCGGTTGCGCGAGCGGGTCGCGGGGGTTCGCGACCGCTACGGCCTTGATTCCGGCCCCGCGGATTACCGGCCCGAATTTTGGGAGGAGGAGCAGCCCACGCTGTTTCCCTTACATTGAAAGTTGGTATGGACCTCGCGGCTTTTGATTACCACCTCCCCGAAGAACTCATCGCGCAGGAACCGCTCGCGGACCGCGCTGCATCTCGCATGCTGGTGGTTTACCGTTCGGAGCAGCGCTTCGAGGACCACACGTTTCGCGAGTTTCCATCGTTTCTCGGCCCAGGCGATTGCCTGGTGCTGAATGATAGCCGCGTATTTCCGGCGCGGCTACTGGGACACC
>DATBID010000076.1:0-4478 GCA_036557125.1 Bryobacteraceae bacterium
TCGTCCGCGAGATGTACGGCGGCGCGGGCGTCCAGTATTCGCCCGAGGCCGAAAAGAAAATCGATCTCTATACGCGCGTCGGCTTCGACCGCCTGCCCATCTGCATGGCCAAAACCCATCTCAGCCTCAGCCACGATCCGAATCTAAAGGGCGCGCCCACGGGCTTCGTGGTTCCGGTCCGCGACATTCGCGCCTCAATCGGCGCCGGTTTCCTTTATCCCTTGCTGGGCACGATGTCCACCATGCCCGGGCTCTCCACCCGCCCCGGCTACTACGATATTGATATCGACACCGCAACCGGCAGGGTCGTGGGCTTGTCATAATTGAAGCCGTGACGGCTGTGGAAGCCTATGAACTGACGACCCACGGCGGCGCGACTGATTTCGCCCGCATCGCCGCTGCCTGCGAAGCGTTCGGCCCCTGGTGCCTGATCGGCGGCTTGGCCGTCAACCACTATGTCGAGCCGGTCTACACCCTGGACGCCAACATTGTAGTAATCGCTTCGCGTCTGGCGGAACTCTTAGCCTATCTGCGCGAGGAGGGGTTCGGGATCGAAGAGCACCCGGATTCTGTGAATGCCCAGCCGTCCGCCAGCGATCTGCGCATCCAGTTCACCACGGATTCGCGCTACCAGCAGTTCTTATCTCGCGCTTGCGAAGCCACTGTTCTTGGAGTGACGGTTAAAGTCGCCTCCCTCGAAGACATCGCGCAAGGGAAACTCTGGGCTTGGAGCGATCCGTCGCCACGCCTCAGTAAACGCAAGAAGGATGAACTCGATTTGATCCGGCTGGCCGAAGCGCATCCTCATTTGCTACGGCTCTATTCCGAAGAACTAAGGCTTCTTTTCCGCCAGCCCTGATTCCGAGCACAGCCAGCTACCGGGTCGTCGCGCTGGTAGCGGCCAGGTTCCCCAAATGCCGAAACATCAGTCCCTGGCTGCGGAGCGCTTCTTCCATGGCTTCGCAGTAGACGTCGATGTGCCGCCGCGAGTAACTCACCAGCCCCAGGCGGCGCAGGCGGCTCATCTGCGAACTTACAATTTCGCGCGAGGTGCCTACATGCTCTGCAATGGTATGGTGGGTCAACGATGCCATCCGCATCGCTCCGTCCGGCTGCAAATCGCCCAGGCGTTTGGAAAGCTGGATCAGCGACAGCATTACCCGTTGGGGTGTCTTGCAGCTTGCCATCGCTTGCATCCGTTCTTCCATGTCCAGGCAATTCACGATCAGCTCTTCCATCAGCGCCAAGCCTAGGCGCGGCTCCTTCTCTACTTGTTGCTCGATCTCCGGCCGCTTCCAGGCCATCAGTTGGCATTTGTCCAGAGCGACGGCGCGTTCGGTTCCCAAGTGGTCGATGAGGCAGCCCTCGCCAAACAGCCCTTCGGGTGGCACAATCCGCACGATCGCCTCACATCCATCCACTGCTACGCTCGCCACCTTTACTCTTCCGGCCGCCACCAGGTAGAGCGCATCGCTGGTTCCGGAGTAGAGCACGTGTCCGCGCTGGTACTCAACCAGCGGTCTGCGGGGAAGATAGTTTAGTGCATCGTTCGGGTGCGTTAGCAAGTTGTTCATAAAGGATGAGTCCTTTGGTAACACACTAGACCATACTGTCTAGGACGCGCATCTGTCGTTTACTCTAGATAAGGATAGAACGTGCGATTGCACGCATTGCCAAGTTGGATGGCTCGCGGCTTCCTAACCCGAGATGAGGCTTGATGCCTCAGCGGTGAGTCGGATTGACTGCGGGGGCGGCGGCCCACTGTCCCCGAATCCGGGCGCCAACTTGCATCGCCTCGAGATCGTAACTCAGGTGTGTACCGCAATCCAGGCACGCCACATATGCCTGTCCGCCACCGCGCGGCGTGATCGGTCGCGTAAGATGCCTGTGACCGCACCGGAACACCGTGTTCAAAATTGCCTGGAGCATACTAGTAATAAGCCGAGCACGCGAACTTCCACCTAATTCCGATCACATCCAACCGTACCGGTGCTTCCCATACCTTCCATTGAATAGGCGAAATTTCCGCGAAAAGCCTTGAGAATCTGTCCCGCGTTCTGCCACTTCGCCTTTGGAGGTACTGCCCGGGAAGCTGAATTGCGTGGTAATCAGTGCCACCCCCTGGGTGTGGAAAGAGAATCGCCGTGAGCATCCGCTCCCTTTTTAGTTTCCTCTCCTCTGACTTGGCGGTCGATCTGGGCACAGCGAACACCTTATTATTCGCCAAGGGGAAGGGGATCGTGGTCAATGAGCCCTCCATCATCGCGCTGAGCAGCCAATCCGGAGAAATTGCTGCTGTCGGTAGCCAGGCTAAGGAGATGGTGGGGCGCACGCCCTCCGAATTGCGTACGGTGCGGCCAGTTAGAGACGGCGTGATTGCCGATTGCGGCATGACCGAACAACTGCTGGCGCATTTTATCCACAAGGTCCACCGGCGCAGAAGGTTTGTATATCCGCGCGTGATTGTCGGCGTACCCAGCGAAACTACCCAGGTGGAACGCCGCGCTGTGGTAGATGCCGCGATGCGCGCCCAGGCGCGGGAGGTACATCTGGTGCCTCAGCCTGTGGTGGCCGCGATGGGGGCCGGCCTTCCGGTTACCGATCCCAGCGGTAATCTGGTCCTCGATATCGGCGGCGGCACCACCGATGTGGCCGTAATCTCCTTAGGCGGCATCGTGTTCGCTCACTCGTTGCGGATTGCGGGTGACGCCATGGATAGCGCGATTAGCGATTACATCAAGCACAAATACAGCCTGCTGTTGGGCGAACACACGGCCGAAGCCGCCAAAATTGCCATCGGTTCGGCGGCGCCGCTGGGCAACACCCTCTCCATGGAGATTAAAGGACGCTGCCTGGAGCGCGGCCTGCCGAAAACCGTCACGGTGAACGATGGGGAAATCCGCGAAGCTCTGGAAAGCTGCTTGACGGCGATTGTCAACCTGGTGCGCCTGGCGCTGGAACGCACCCCGCCCGAGCTTTGCGCGGATATTGCCGATCACGGCATCGTGGTTACCGGCGGTTGCGCTCTGCTGCGCAACCTCGATACCCGGCTCCGAAAGGATACCGGCGTCCCGGTCACCATTGCCGAAGATCCGCTTACTTGCGGGATTGAGGGCACCGGCCGGTTGCTGTCGGATCCGGGACTCCTCAGGCGCTTGTCGATGAACTGATCGCTTCCGCGCTGCTCAGGCAAATACTGGTGCCGTGGACAATGCAGCTCTCGTCCGCCTCATGAGGTTCGCGGCGCAAGGACGTCAATTTCATCAGCGTGCCTGTGCCCATCGCTTTCCCGAGTGCCGGTTCGAGTTGCGGATCGCGGGCGCCCACGCACGAATAAATCATCACGTAAGTTAATATGGAGGCCGCAAAAGTGCCATTCCGGCGTGTAATTTTTGCGACCATGCCTTTCCCAATCGTCGGCGGTCCCATGGGGATCGTGAGTGGCACGGCCATTCGGCCGCCCTCAGCCAGCCGGTCGAGCCAGGCTGGCAAGGGAAGGGTCACGCCTGCATTGATCAACATGACGTCGCACGGTCCCGGATCGAATTCCACTCCGTTCACCGCGTGCACGGTAACATTTGCATATTGCGCAAGGTTCTCTTTGGCCCGCGCGGCCAGATCCGCGTCGACATCGCAGGCGACCACCCTCCCGCCTGGGCCGGTCACCTCGGCCAGAATCGCCGTGAAATAGCCGGTTGCGCATCCCAAGTGGAAGATGCGCTCACCGGGCTGGATCCCCAGTTCATCAATCAACCGCCCAATGGTTCCGGGCTGGCCGTTGCACAAATGGCGGCTCATGTCGAGAGCGACGGTGACGTTGTGATAAACGTGCCGCGGGTCGGAATCATCGGCCGGAGAGTAGCCACTCGCATTCCCGAATTGCCACGGCCCTTCGCCCAGGAATTTCTCCCTCGGGACACGCGCAAAAGCCTCCCATACCGTCCGCGACCGGAGCGGCGCGGCCACCCGGATTTCTTCCGCATAGAATTGGCGAACTTCGTCCAGAGTCATCGTTTTTCCTCTTCCGGCCTCATCAAGTAATTGAGCGCCGCCGTCGTATTCCGCAAGACTTGGCGGACCTGATCCTCACGATTGGGATCGCCGGCAGCCCAGTTAGAAGCGCGCAGCGCGGTTTGATACAGCTCGTTCAGGGGGCCGGCAATCACAAGGGCCTGAGGACTGGCGTACTGCCCTAAATCTTCAACCTGTTCGGCCCGTGTCCAGATTTGGGCCACGGCCGCGGCTTCGCTTGCCAGCAGTGCGCGCCCTTTCCTGGTAGGGCGGTAGAGGTTTCGGCCCCCTTCGAGGCGGCTCTCTACCAGGCCCTCTTTTTCGAGCTGTTTCAAGACCGGGTACACCGTGCCTGAGCTGGCGCGGTACAAGTTCCCGAGCCGCGTGGACAATTCTTTGATTAGTTGATATCCGTTTTTGGGGCGTTCGGAAATCATCGAAAGCACGGCTAAGCGAACTTCGCCGAG
>DATBID010000077.1:0-11826 GCA_036557125.1 Bryobacteraceae bacterium
AATGCGAGCCAACCAGCCTGCCGCGTCATTTCAGATGCCCCCGTTCCCCCGCGGATGGAAGAAATTCCAGCCTCCACCGGAACCCCAACATTTGAGCCAGGATTTTTTCGCTACGAATCGAGTTTTCTGAAAGGGGTGATCTAATGAAGCAAGTACTGATTTCACTCGTTATAACCGCGGCCATCGGTTGTGCACAGGAGGGCAATCCCGGCACATCCGCCCCAAAGCAACCAGCGCAGGCGGGAAACTCCACTATCATCAAGAAACTGGAAACGGTCACTTGGAATCCGGGAACCGCCGAACTGAGTTGGGTCGTTTCCGTTTGGGATCCCGCTTTCAGCCAGGAGCAACCCAAAGCGCAGGAAACCTACACAATCCATGTGGATAGCGCGATGATGAACTTTCAGGGTGAGGGGCGGCAGTTAGACACTGAGGAAGCCCTGCGGATGGAGGTCCTCATGGATATCGTCAGCTCTTACATTATCGATTCCACGGCATGGTGGGCTCGCGGATCCAAAGAACCGGAGCAGAAACAGAATCACGGCCTAGGTGCGAACCGGAGCTCCGCCAGCCAGCCCCTCAGAATCCAATGGAAATTGCGGGCTTCAAGTGCTCCGCCTCAACAGGGTTGGTTGTCTCCTGCACCTGCCAACGCGTGCAGAGCATTCTAACCCGTCAACTGGCGCGTGTATACGCTGTCTGGGAGTGCCGGGCCATATGGGTGAGAGTGCCCGAACCCTTCCGGCCGCAATGTTTAGTGACCCTGGAGCGCAGCTCCGCTCTTGCCCGCATCAGCCGCGATTTCGCAGCCGGAATCGATACGCCCAGTTGTCCGGCTACATCGGGCATGGGCAACTGGCAGAGATCTCGCAATAGCATGACGTTCCGGAACAATGGTGGAATGCGTGAGATTTCTCTTCTCATAAGCTTTACCACTTCTTTTGCGCCGAATTCGTCTTCCGGGCTTCTGGATTGTCCGACCAGCTCAATCCGTATGTCGGCATCGGTCGATTCGTCCAGATAAACGAATCGTGCATTTCGCGATTCGCGAATCCGCATGAGGCACTGATTTTCCAGGATGCGGCTCAACCAACCACCGAAACTACCCTCACCCCGAAACTGCTCCAGCCGTTCGAAGGCTTTCCAGAACGTTGTCTGCACCTCATCCTCTGCGTCATCCCGGTTACGGATCATGTGCATTGCCCGCTTCAGACAAGCGTTGCGATGCCGCTCAATTAGTTCCCCAAAAGCTTGCGCATCCCCGTTCTTTGCTGCTGCAATAAGGTCGTCTTCCGCCGAGGCTGGCCGAGACTGTACTGTATCTGAGGCGATCCCGTTTTCGGCGTCCTGTTCGCTCGTTCCCCGTGGTTGACAGGTTGATTTCCCATCTGACAATTCCAACATGCACTCAAAAGGGGCATCTCGAAGGCCATCGTCACACCGCTCGCAGCCGTTCGGAATGAAAGGTTTAGCCCGTGGAATTCCGAGACATCATCCTGAGTTTGCCCGGATTGGTGCAGGACGTAATCAATCGGCGCACACTTTCGTGCAGTGGCTTCGCAATCCGTTCCATAGACGAGTGCTTGTAGCGGGTTTGTAATGGGTCATATGACTACTTCGATCCGCTTCCGCGCGCGGTCTTTGAGCTCACACTTTTCCCGCGTATAGGCGCGCAAAGTGGAAGCTATAATCGGAAAATGACCACCGTCGCCACCGGTGCCACCTTTCGTACTTCCGGTCTGATCCAGCTCACGCGCCCGCAATTGTTGTGGACGATGGTCGGTCTTCTGCTCTCCGTGCTTCTGGCCGCACTCGACCAGACCATCGTTGGCACCGCGGAGCCGCGCATCATTGCGAGCCTCTCGGGCTTCAATCGCTATGCGTGGGTAGCCAGCGCCTATTTGCTCACTTCCACTCTGGCCGTGCCGATTTTCGCCAAGCTCTCCGATATGTATGGGCGGAAGTGGTTTTTCCTGGCAGGCGGCGCGGGCTTCGTCGCTACCTCGGCTCTGTGCGGCGCGGCGGGAACCGTGCGCTTTGTGCCTCTTGATGGCATGAATCAGATGATCCTCTTCCGCGGTCTGCAGGGCGTTGCCGCGGGTATGATGATGGGGCTGGCATTCACCATCATCGGCGATATCTTCTCTCCCGCCGAGCGCGGCCGGTACCAGGGATTTTTCGCCGCCACCTGGGGGATGGCGTCGATTTTCGGTCCCACGCTCGGCGGCTGGCTTACCGACCATGTATCGTGGCGGGCGTGCTTTTATGTGAATCTGCCGGTGGGCATAGTGGCGACCGCCGCCATCTATTCGCAGTTCCCCTTCTGGCGCCCCCACGGTGTGAAGCGGGTGCTGGATTGGCTCGGGCTTTTCACATTGATCGCCTTTTTTGCGCCTTTGCTGCTGGCACTCACCTTGGTAACGGATTTCGGCTGGGGCTCCGTTCGGGTCCAACTCCTGCTGGCCGTTGCGGCAGTCATGCTTGCCGCCTTTATCTATGCGGAGACCAAGGCTGTGGAGCCGCTGCTGCCTCTCTCTTTATTTCGTAATTCCGTGATCAGCATGTCTTCTATCGCCGTCTTCGTGCTCGGCATGGGCATGTTCGGTGTGATTATGTATTTTCCGCTGTTTATGCAAGGTGTCTTGGGAGATACAGCTACCCGTTCTGGAAGCCTACTCACACCCATGATGATGGGGTCAGTCGCCGGCAGCATTATCACAGGCCAGTTAAACCTTCGCCTGGCCAGTTACAAGCCTTCTGCTGTATGCGGGTCGATTCTGGTAGCGCTTGGCATGATTCTGTTCGCACGCATGGATGCTTCCACTACGCCGGCTGCTGTGCTAACCGCAATGATCGTTGCCGGCTTCGGAATGGGCCTGCTGATGCCTGTGTACACGGTGGCTGTGCAGAATGCGGCGCCCGCGCGCCACATGGGAGCGGCGACTGCCTCCACCACTTTCTTCCGTTCCATCGGCAGCACACTGGGAGTGGCTATATTCGGCAGCGTGCTCCTCACCAACTACCACCACGATTTCGCCAGAAACGTCCCCGCCGGCGTCCCCGACAGTGCGCTGGGCGCATTCTCAAACCCGCTGTTGCTGGCCCAAATGCGCCCGCAGCTCGAAGAGACATTCGCGCACTACTCCAACGGCGCAACGATTCTGCAATCCCTTTTCGCCAACGTCCGCGCTTCCCTGTTGCACGGCCTGCAATTGATCTTTTTGGGAAGCGCGGTCATCATGTGCGCCGCCGTGGTGCTAAATGTCCTGCTGAAAGACGTAAAGCTGCGGCGCAGCCACGCGCCCGAGCCGGAAGTGCCGGTGGGGTGAGGGGTCCCTACTTTTTCTCTATCGCATACCGCAGCAGTGCCGCCGCACGATAGATCCCATGCACGAACTTGCCGTAGGGCAGTGTGGCAAACAACGCCAGCACGGTTGCCAGATGGATGAGCAGCAGCGGCCGCATCCACACGGACTGCCTCAGGAGCAACAGCAGAAGGCCCGTAAGGCTAGTGGCGAATAGCAGCGCAAGAAAGGTCAAGTCCAAGGCGTCTTGCCGGGTGTCCGCGAGCGCTGAGGCGCGCTGCCGCTTCAGCAAGTAGAGTCCCGCGGGACCGGCCAAGAGACCTGCGCCACCGAGAATTCCTAGAACGACTGGCAGACTCAGGTAAGGATAAGGTGCGATGCGCTTTAGCGCGAAGTGATTCCAGGCGGCTACGCACGTGGAGGCGAAGCACAGCAGGAATCCGTAGAAGGTGAAATGGTGGAACCAGCGGCGCGCCATGGAGTGATGCTCACCCGGATACGTGCAGCCTGCGCCGCCGCTCCCAAGGTACTTCAGTGTGAGCATGCTGCGCGCGGCACGCGCCAGCGCCGGCCGGTTCAGCTTCGGTATGCCGGCGAACTGGCCGGCGGTGGAGACCAAGAGAGCCGCGAGGATCAACAGCGCGGCCACGCCGAAAATGCCCACCATCACGCTGTGCGGAACGATGTCGTAAAAAGTCGTACCACCAACGGGCGAAAGGGCCAACCCTGCCACAAATGCGAGAGCGGCGGTTGCTATCGCCAGTTCGCCGCTGTTTCGGTAGAAACGCGCAAACCATCGCGGCCGCGCATAACGCCGGTACGAATCCAGCCGGACCTGAGCCAGCACTTGCGGCACGTTTACAGCGAACGCATGCGGCGGCGCATATTGGCATGCGTAGTAGCATTCGCCGCAGTTATGGCAGAGATTCGCCAGGTAGTCGAGATCGGCCCCGCTGAACTGGGGCCGCGATTCTATTGCCGGGAATACCGCGCAAAACCCTTCACAGTACCGGCACGCATTGCAGATCGTGAGAATTCTGCGCCCTTCCTCAACTGGCGGCACGCGCTGCCTCCCGCCCGGCGATCCGCCCGAACGTGGTTCCGATCGCCATGCCGAATCCCGCCAGATATCCTTTGCCCAGGATGTTCCCGGCCATGATCTCCCCGGCTGCAAAGACGTTCTGCGTCGTTTGCACAGCGCCACGCGCATCCACCTTCACTCCAAGGTACGTAAACGTAATTCCCGGCCGCAGCGGGTAACCAAGAAATGGCGGCGTATCTATCGGCAGAGCCCAATGCGATTTCGGCGGAGTGAGCCCGGCCGTGCGGCAATCATCGAGTGACTGAGGATCGAATTTCCCCGAAACTACCGACCGGTTGTATTTCTCTACGGTGCACTCCAGCTTCTCTGCCGAGAGCCCGAGCGCGGCGGCCAGTTCCCCGATGCTCTCCGCGCGAAATGGTGGAAATACCGAGGGCATGAACTTGCCTATCATCTTCGAATCGATGATGGAAAAGGCAATCTGCCCGGGCTGTTGCGCCACCAGCCGGCCCCAAATCGCGTAGCGTTTGGGCCACAAATCCTCGCCTTCGTCGTAGAAGCGCTCCGCCTGCCGGTTCACTACGATGCCCAGCGGCACACAATCGAGCCTCGTCACTATTCCGCCATCGAATTTCGGCGCGCGCCCATCAATCGCCACCGCGTGGCATTCGGTGGAGTCTCCCACCGGCTCCGCCCCCGCTTCGAGCAACAGCTTGAGCACTGCGCCGCGGTTATATGGTGTGCCGCGCACCAGGAAGTTGTCGGCGGCGGGCCCCCAAGCCTCTTTCAGCCACTCGAGGTTCGCTTCAAAGCCTCCTGCGGCAGCCACCAGCGCGCGAGCGCGAAACACGGCCGGGACGCCGTTCACTATGGCTACACCGCTCTCAAAGACGCCATTGCGGATGTGCAGCTCTGTCACTTCCGCGTTGTAGATGACGCGGATGTGCCGTTTGGCAGCAGCCTGGTAATAAGCATTCAGCAACGCCTTCCCGCCCCCCAGAAAGAACGCATTCGTCCGGCCCAGCGATAATGTCCCGCCCAGCGCGGGCTGGAAGCGCACGCCGTAGCCGCTCATCCAACTTGTGCATGAGTAGGTCTCCCGGATCACCAGGCGGGCGAGAGTTCGGTCGGTCTGGCCGCCAGTCACCCGCAATAAATCCTCGAAGTACTCTTCCTCCGGATAACCGCCGGTGAGCAGGTCCGTTGGCTGGTCGTGCATGACGCGCATATTGCGCGTGTGCCGGCTGTTGCCTCCTCGAAATTCCGGGGGAGCACTTTCGAGCACCAGCACCGAGGCTCCGGCTTCGGATGCGCTCAAAGCCGCGCACAAGCCCGCATTGCCGCCGCCAACGACGGCCACGTCGGATTCGAAGATGTTCTCCGCCACACCGGTTCCTCTATTGTAGAATCTCGGGGCAGGAGCCGTAATATGAATCGCTTTCGGTGGGTCTGCAGTTATCTCGTCCTTCTAGTTCCCGCGCTTGCTACGGCGCAACCGCAGCGGTCTTTAGTGGAGGAACTCGTCCTCGCCAATCACATTCTGGCCAGTACGGGCGTACTTGATGCCTATGGCCACGTGAGCGTCCGCGACAGCCGCAATCCCAATCACTACCTGCTGGCGCGCCATATGGCCGCAGGCCTGGTCACCGCCGAAGACATCATCGAATACGACCTCAACAGCAACGCTGTCAATGCCGCCGAATCCACCGGCTACACCGAGCGCTTTATTCATGGCAACATCTATAAGGCGCGGCCGGACGTAATGGCTGTGGTGCATTTCCATGCGCCCGATGTGATTCCCTTCGGGGTAACCGGAATCCCGCTGCGGCCTGTGTTCCACATGGCCGCGTTCCTGGGTGAAGGCGTACCGGTATTTGAAATCCGTAAAGCCGGCGGCGTTACTGATATGCTCATTCGCAACAACGCTCTCGGCCAGGCTCTCGCCGAAACACTCGGGAAAAAGCCGGCTGTTCTGCTGCGTGGCCATGGGGCGGTGGTCGTTGCGCCTTCGCTGCATGTGGTCGCGGGCCGCGCTTACTACATGATGGTCAACGCCCGCGTTCAGACACAGGCCATCCAACTTGGGGGCGGCAAAGTCACCTACCTCGAAGACGACGAAGCCCGCAAAGCCGCGCCACAGGACGGCTACGAGCGGTCCTGGAATCTCTGGAAGCAATCCGTGAGCGCGAAATGAATCCGCAGGCCTGCATCGAGATGCCTCCGGTGTTCCTGAAAGGGATTGAGACCTCTGCGGTGGGCGCGCTGATGCGCGGCTCGCAAGTGGCGGTTCCCGTGGTCGAAACCGTGCACCTGCTCGCCATTGCGCTGGCCGTGGGGACTATCATGGTCATCGACCTCAGCGTTCTCGGTCTCGCTCTCCGCCGCGAAACCGTACCAAAGATCTCCCGAGAGTTGGCGCCATGGACCTGGAGTGGCTTCGCCGCTGCGCTCGTCACGGGAATTCTGTTGTTCTGCTCCGAATCGGTCAAAATGGGCTGCAAACCGCTGTTTTGGGGCAAGCTGGCGCTGCTTGCGGCCGGATTCGCGTTCTATTTCACCGCGGAACGAAGGCGCACGCCGTTCACTGCCATAGCTTCGCTGCTCGTCTGGTTCGGCGTCGTGTTCGGCGGCAAAGCGGTCGGGCTGTTTGGATGAAGCCGCCCCTTCTAGATCTGTTGGAGTGGATCAACAACTCGCCATTGGGAGCCGGCATTCGGGCTTCCACCTGGTGGTATCCGCTTCTCGAATTGGTCCATTCCGTAGGAGTCATCGTTCTGGTGGGGAGCATCTGGATAGTGGATTTGCGCCTGCTCGGTTTGGGAATACGCAGCCGCCGCGTTTCCGAGCTCGCCGCCCGCCTGTTGCCGTGGACATGGGCAGGCTTTGCCGTCGAGAGCGCGAGCGGCGTTCTGCTATCGGTTTCTGAAGCTTCCCGCCTCTACTACATTCCGTACTTCTGGATCAAAATCGCATTGCTCTTACTCGCCGGCTTGAACGCGCTGCTGTTTCATACGGGTGTGTACCGCAGCGTTTCCAAGTGGGATGATGCGCAAGTGACGCCGCCGCGCGCACGGCTAGCGGGCGCTATTTCGCTCGGGCTGTGGATCATGGTAATCGGCGCCGGCCGTGCCATAGGATACGCGCTCTAAACGGGAAAAATGCGGCTCCGCAAAGGAGCAAACCGGAGCCGCCCAAGTCATCATTGGTTGGAAGATCGGCGCCGCCGTCTCATTGCTTCCATCTTCGGGCAGTTTGCTGGTGACGAAAAGACCCAGGCGTACGGGGCTTGGTACTAAGTAGGTTTTGGGGACTCCGGGAACGCCCCGCATTGGTGAGTGAACACACCTGGGCGCCGGAACACAAGTGCCGGGAGGCACGTCCCCCACATTGGGATGGGTATTTTCGTGCCCGGAGATGAGTTGAGGTGAATGGGGAATGATTTCTTGGTTCATTTCTCCCGATCCGGGGGGCCGGACCAAATCGCCGGAAATCAAGGAACTGGGGGACCTGTTCGCTCGTATGCGCCAGATCCTCTACCCGGAAACGCTACCCGTTCTTATCTCATATTGGTTAAAGGCGGTATATAGCCGCGGCCACGAATTTCGGTGGTGGAAGAAGCTTCGTGACGAATTGACAACGTCACTGTCTGAACAGTTCTCGAATGACGATCGGTTCCGGCAGGCCCTCACCGAACTGGATGCCTGGATCCGGGATTCGGTCCTATTGCCGGGGCACGCACCCCCATCTTCGGCTCGCCGTTCGGCGCCGGTCCGGACTATTGTCGATCCAGAAGAGCTCAAGCCGTATGTCACCCGCCTTTTAAACGAGTGGCTACCACGGGAAGTGGCTGGAATGCTGGTCCACGAGGGCGAGTCCCCATTCTGGCAAGGGGATGGCATTCCAGCACTGGCGAGTGCGGTAGCTCTTGAACGTCTGTTGGTTCGAGAACGCCTGTCGCCGGAAACCTTAGAAAAATTTCTCGATCCCCAACTAGTTTCTCCACAGTCCGTTTATCCCGCTGATGCAGAGATTTTGCGTTATGTAGTACTTGCCCTGTTGGGCCGGACATCGGCGCCGGCGCCGCCTGTGATGCCGGCGATGTTGTTGTGCAATGGCCAATGGTCTCCGCTGCCGGCGGACTACGGTGAGGCAGTGCGCTACGCCATCCCTATGCCAGGCCCGGCGGGAGACCAACTTCATGTCCCGCTTGCGCCAGCGCAGCTTTCGCCGATGCTGAAAAATACCCCGGTGCTCATCGGCTCGATCGTTGTGACCATGGATGGGCGCTGGTGGGAATCGCAGAGGCTCTCGTACGGGCAAAACAACGCGGTCGTCTACTTTCCTATGGGCCGTCTCAAAATCGATTTTTCGGCAGACCACGCCAGAATGCGGGTGCCATGGCCGGAAGCCAGGGCGCAGTGGTGTGGGAACGTGGAGTTCCCCGGCGCCTTCGAACTGTTCGGGCGGGAATGGCGTGTTTCACGCTGGGAGCAGGATGCCCACCGCACCTGGCTCGATCTGGTGTTCTCCGATTTCCTGCCGGTGACTGGGGAAGCTGCGGCAAGAGAACTGCGACGGTCGCGGCCTGCATCGGTTGATATAGCGTGGTCGGCCCTCGAAAATGCCCTGGCTGACTCGATTCTCCAAAACAACCGGGAGCCGATCGAACAGCTTCGCCACTCCGAGTTGATTCCACTGGGACGCGCGCTTTTAGAACTTTCGAAGTCGATCACGGGTTTCTTCAGGGCGCGCGAAGGGATTGAAACCCGGCTAAATGCGGTCCGGTACCTGCAGGCTCCCTTGGTTGGCGAGTACGGGCGGGTTCCCTGGAGGATCGTTCCGGGGCGAGTGCGGGCTGCGCTTCTGCACCGGGGCCGGTCCGATCCAGCTCTCCGAGCACTTACGGATCAGGTGTTTGAGGGGTCCGGCGAAATAGGCGGCGCGGAAACCAAACTGGCGGCGCTAGGCCGCTATCAGCGCGGGTTGCCGCGGGTCAGCCCGGCGTTTTCCCCGCCAGCGTACTACGCTTCCGCCCGAACGGAAAGTAGATCGCGAAGCCGATAATCAGCCACAGGAAGAAGCGGATCCAGGTGAGCAGGGGCAGTCCCATCATCAGCACGAAACAGCACGCGATCGAAATCAGGGGAAACAGCGGAACCAACGGCACACGGAAAGAGCGCGGGCGGTCAGGTTGACGAGCGCGCAGCACGATCACGCCTAGCGACACCAGCACGAACGCGAACAGCGTGCCGATATTGGAAAGCTCCGCGAAAGTATCGATATCCCAGATTCCCGCGGGGATGCCGACAAAAAACCCCGCGATCCAGGTGCTGATATGCGGCGTGCGAAAACGCGGATGCACGGCGGAGAACATCCTCGGCAGCAACCGATCGCGCGACATGGCGAACCAGATGCGCGCCTGGCCATATTGGAAGACCAGCAGCGAAGAAAGCATGCCTAGCAGAGCGCCGGCGGTCACCACCAGTCTTAGACGATTGTAGCCGAGGGCACGGAGCGCATCCGCGACTGGGGAATCGGTGCCCAGCGTGGGGTAGTGGGCGATGCCGGTAAGAACCAGGGCAACTGCGGCATAGAGGATGGTGCAGACGATCAGCGTGGCGATGATGCCGAAGGGCAGATCGCGCTGGGGGCGCCGACATTCCTCCGCCGCCGTGGAAACGGAATCGAATCCAATGTAGGTGAAGAAGACAATCGAAGCGCCGGTCAGAATGCCGGAAAAGCCGTGCGGCGCGAAGGGGTGCCAGTTCTCCGGGCGGATGGCGCGAGCCGCACCCAAGCAGAAAATGACGATGGCGGCGATCTTGATCATCACCATCGCGGTGTTGGTTTCGGCACTCTCCCGCACGCCGCGCACCAGAATCCAAGTGACCAGCAGCGTAATCAGCAGGGCAGGAACATTGAACCAGCCCGCTGGTCCTCCGGGTGCTGGAAACGGCGGATATGCGAAATGGTTTGGTAGATGAAACCCGAAGAGGTTTTCAAACAGGTCCTGAAGGTAGGCCGAGAAACCCACAGCCACGGACATATTGGACACGGCATATTCGAGGATCAGGTCCCAGCCGATGATCCAGGCGACGATTTCGCCGAGGATGGCGTAAGCGTAGGTGTAGGCGCTGCCCGCGATCGGAATCATCGAAGCGAGTTCCGCATAGCACAGCCCGGCGAAGGCACACGCTACGGCCACGAGTAGGAAGGAAATGGTAATGGCCGGCCCCGCCCCGGGCCTTCCCAGTTGCGACCCCGCATGCGACCCGGATACCAGCAGGTCAAGCACGGTGGCATTGAGAATGGACTTGATGGGAACGACTTTGCCGGCGGCGGCTGTGCCGGTGAGAGTGAAGATGCCGGAGCCGATCACTGCGCCGATACCCAGCGCAGTTAGGCTCAGCGGCCCCAGTGTTCGGCGAAGTTTCTTTTCCGGGTCCTCAGAGGCAGCTAGCAGCGCATCGATGCTCTTGGTCCGGAAAAGGCTCACGCGACTCTACACAATAACACCCAAACGATAGCACCCCGGAGGAGAAAGGCGGAGCGCTTAGGCCGCTCGTTTGGGCACGGTTCCGAGAATTCGCGCCACCATCGGCTGCGATGCCAGCTCGAAAAAGCCATTGGCATCGTGTTCGAGGAGCAACGAGATTTCGGAGATACGGGCCAAGTACTCCAGGCGGTCTTCAAAGCTCGTGTTTTTGAGCGAGAGCCGATGAATCAAAGTTTCCAGAAAGCGGATCTTGGCGCGCATCGTATCCGCGATCTGACCAGAATTCTGTTCCAGAAAGTGACTGGCGGTAGCTTCCGCCTTTGAAAGTTCTTCGCGAGACCAGTTGCCGTAGGGCGAGGGTTCGTCCGGCTGCATGCTTTCCCATCCATTTCGCCAGACAAAACCACAAATTGGACCGAAGGCAAGAGCCGTTAGCAACCGAAGAACTGGCTTCCGTCTGGCTCAGATTGTGAGCTCACTCACACCTGTTGCCCATTATTGTATCGGAAACTGGGCTCAATTTCCACCAATTGTTGTGTTGCTTACAGAGTTTTAATGCGTACTATGACTCCGCAGTTCCGCAACAATATCTGCGGCCACGGAGCGCGCCTTGGCGAGCTCGCCCGGCTCGAAGCTGATGGCACCGACGCGCGCATGACCGCCGCCACCGTAGCGCTCGCAAATGCTGGCGAGGTTGTGGCGCGGCTCCTGAGGCGCCCAGGGATTCGATCCGACCGAGATTTTCGTGCGAAAACTGGAGGGGCTCACGGAAACCGTGTAAATAGAAGACGGGAAGAGGTAATAGGGGATGAATTTGTTGTACCCTTCCATGTCGCAGCCGTCCAAATCGAAGAACACCACCCCGTTATTCTGGCGCGCCCGGCTGCGAATGATATCGACATTAGCCAGATGCCGTTGGTAAAGCGGCGCATACAGGGCCTGAATTTGCGGTTCAGCGATGATCTCACCGAGCGGCCGGCGCT
>DATBID010000078.1:0-5839 GCA_036557125.1 Bryobacteraceae bacterium
GCGGGGGATGAAAGATTTGACTAAGAGTAAATTCACCATCGGCGGCGAAGCCACGGCGGCGGCTGGTCCGGTGGGCCGCGACGCCACCGCACAAACCGATGCGCTGTTAGCGGCAGAAATTCTTTCCTGGTCGCGGTCCCGCGGCGCGTTTGCTGGTGTCTCTCTGGATGGCGCCACCCTGCGCAGTGACATCAAGCAAAACGAAGCCATGTACGGTCAGAAATGGGATAACAAGCAGATTCTCACAAGCGGCGCAAAACCGCCCGCTGCGGCCGACAAACTGATCGCGCTGCTAAACAAGTACTCTCCGCGACAGACGCACTAACAGCTATTAGCTTTCAGCCGTCAGCTATCAGCTTGCTCACGGCTGAAAGCTGGTAACCTATTCCCCTCTTCCCAATCGCCTCGCCATAAGTTACAATCCCTCTACAACATATTCAAAAAGGCCCGATTCTGGTGAAATCGCATTGCCGCAGGTTTTTCCGGCCTTTTGGAGAAGAGGGGTCATGAAAAAACTTACGGTTTCGCTGCTATTTTTGTTGGTTCCTGGGGCAGTGCTTCAGGCTCAGGACGTCTCGGGAACCATTGAAGGTTCCGTTCTCGATCCGGCAGGCGCCGGCGTGCCCAAGGCCAAAGTCACCGTCACCAACACGGATCGCAACACCATCGAGCGCACGATCGACACGGACAACGCCGGTAATTACTCCGCTCCGAATATTCCCATTGGCAATTACGCCCTCCGCGTGGAAGCAAGCGGTTTCCGCACCGCCACCGTTTCCGGAATCGTTTTAAACGTCCGCGACATTCGGAAGATCAATGTGTCTCTTCAAGTCGGCCAGGTTACCGAAACCGTGGAAGTGAAAGAAACTGCCGCCCCGGTCGAACTGAGCACCACCGCCAGCGCCACCACGATCACCGGTACACAGGTTCGCGAGCTGGCCCTGCGCACCCGCAACTACGAGCAGTTGGTCGCGCTCATGCCCGGCGTGACGGCGAGTTCCACCGACGAGCTTTATATCGGCAACTCCTCACCGGCCGGCGCTGCGGCGGTGGTGCCGTTCTCCATCAACGGCAACCGCAACTCGGCCAATAACTGGACGATTGACGGCGCCGACAACGTGGATCGCGGCAGCAATCTGACTTTGATGATGTTCCCCAGCGTGGATGCCATCGCCGAATTCAAAGTGGAGCGCGCCCTGTATACCGCCGATTCGGGCCGCGCAGGCGGCGGACAAATCGACGTGGTGACCAAAAGCGGCACGAGCGAATTCCACGGCGACCTCTACGAGTTCGACCGCAACAACGCCATGGCTGCCAACAACTGGCTGAATAACGCCACCCGCGTCAATGTGATCGATGGCAAGGCCCAGGTTCCCGCGCTGCGCTGGAACGATTTCGGCGGCACCATCGGCGGTCCGGTCTATATTCCCGGCCACTACAACAAGGACAAGAACAAGACGTTCTTCTTTTTCTCCGAAGAAGCGCGCCGCATCATTACTTACACGACATTCAACCCGACCCTTCCCACCCAAGGCATGCTCACCGGCAGCTTTCCCCAGCCTGTTTGCATCGCCGGCCTGACCGGTTGCCCGGCCGGATCGGCGTCCGTGACCCAAATTCCCGCCAGCCAGATCGATCCAGTCGCCGCCGAGTACATCAAGGACGTTTTCGGCAAACTACCGCTTCAGTCAGCCAATACGGTGGCCGCCACTACCGCCGGATTCTTTCCGCAGCGGAATATGTATAACAGCCGGCAGGAAATCATCCGCATCGATCACAACTTTAACGAAAGGCTGCATCTGTGGGGCCGCTATGAAAACGACAGCATTCCCACCACCGAACCGGGCGGCCTGTTTCAGGCTAATTCGGTCATTCCAAATCTGGCCACCACCAGCACTAACTCGCCGGGACGCAGCTACGTGGTTCACTTCGTGGATACCATCAGTCCGGTTGTGCTCAACGATGTATCATTCAACTTCAGCCAAAGCGCAATTCATTCCACACCCATCGGGTTATCGAACAAGTCCGCGAATCCGGATATCAACGTCCCGGAGCCATTCGTCAATACTCAGGGTGTAATTCCGGAGCTGACGTTCACCGGCGGATCTTCCGTATTGGGCTTTGGCCCATATAACGAACTGAACCGCAACTACAACGCGTTCGACAATCTCACCTGGATCAAGGGCGCGCACACCCTGAAATTCGGCGTTTCCGTCAATCGCTACAACAAAACCGAAAATGCTGCCGGCCAGGAAGGCGTTTTCAACTTCAGTAGTACGGGGGGGCCCTCCGGAACCACCAGTTTCATGCAGGCTTGGGCCAACTTTCTGTTGGGGAACGTCGCCAGTTTCACCATGCCTTCCACTGACATCACACCGAACCTCTGGGCATGGCAGCATGAAGCCTGGGCCCAGGACAATTTCAAAATTAGCCCGCGGCTGACGCTCTACTTCGGCGTGCGCTGGTCGTACTTCGGCCAGCCGACGGATTCCCACAACCTGTTGGACAACTTCGATCCGGCCCGATATACGGCCGCCAACGCCCCGGCAATCAATCCCGCCAATGGCAACCTGGTGCTCGGCACAGGAAACAATCCTGCACTGAACGGGATTATCGTCGGTGGCAAAGGCTCGCCGTACGGCTCCAAGATCGCGAACGACGTTTATCACAACTTCGCGCCCCGCGTCGGCCTGGCATGGGATCCATATGGCGACGGTAAGACTTCTCTCCGCGCCGGCTACGGCATCTACTACGATTCCGGGTTGTTCGGCACCTACGAGCAGAACACCTTCGCCAACCCGCCCTACGTGCAGTCGGTGAATATTTCGAACGCTCCGTTCTCGAATGTTTCGAGCGGCACGGTCAATGTCTCGGCGGCTCCGCTGGCGCTGCATGCCACCCAGATCCCGGCGTTAATTCCGTACGTGCAGCAGTGGTCGGCCGATGTGCAGCGGCGCATTACCGGCGGGGTCTTGCTCGATGTCGGCTATGTCGGCACCAAGGGCACGCATCTGCTCGGAATCGTGGACATCGACCAAGCCTATCCCGGGACCGCGCTGGCGGCCGGCCTGCACGCCGCTAACGGCAATACGGTCTTTACGTCCGCCGACGATCCGCGCATCAACGCGGTGCGGCCCTATCTCGGCTTCAGCGCCATCAATACCATCGAATCGGCCTTCGATTCCAACTACAATGCGCTGCAAGTTTCGGCCCGCAAGGAACTGGGCGCGGCGGGCCTATTTAACTTGGCCTATACCTATTCCAAGAACCTTACCGACAACGCGTCGGATCGTTCCAACGCTCCCCAAAACAGCTACAACTGGCACGAAGGCGAATATGGTCCCGCCACGGTCGACCGCAAACACGTGCTTACGTTCAACTACGTCTACAACGTGCCCGTCTTCAAAAACAATCACGGCGTAGCCGGCTACGCCTTAGGCGGCTGGGAGATTTCCATGATCGGCAGCTTCTACACCGGTTCGCCGTTCACCGTAACCACCTCGAATGTCGACCCGGCGGGCCTGGGCCTGCTCGGGGCCAGCGCCGCCAGTTCGCGTCCCGACATGGTTTGCAGTCCCGGCGCCAATGCGCCCGAACAATATGCCGGATTTACGGGCGTGGGCCGGCCAACCTGGTTTAACGCGTCTTGCTTCCAGCCGGTTCCGCAAGGCGCGGTTCGGCCCGGCAACGCCGGCCGTGGCGTAGTGCGCGGGCCGGGATTCTCCAATCTCGATTTCGCGCTGATGAAAAATTTCGGCCTTACCAAAGAGGACCGCGTCAAACTGCAGCTTCGCGGCGAAGCCTACAACGCCCTGAACCTGGTGAACCCGAACGCCTTCGCCAGCACCAACATCACCAGCACCTCTTTCGCTGAGATCGGCTCCTTCCGCGAAGCGCGCGTGATGCAGATCGCGGCAAAACTGTTGTTTTAGCGCACAGTTCTGAGTATCGAGGCCTCGACTCTCTCCGGAACCTCCAAGGGTACGAAGCGGTCATTTCCATAGAGGTCGTCGCCGCTCTCGTCAATGATCCGGATGTCTCCACCCTTGGCGGCATCCGGGTCAGACAGCGCCGCGTAAATCTTGCGTAGCTCAAGCGACGCTTGATACCCGGAATATCGATGCACACGACAAAGCGGATTGCCAAATCTGTTTCCATAAAAGCAGCCGGTATCAAACCCTTAATCGCTCCTTGGATGAGCGGTATTGTCCGAAAGATACTCTGTACATCCTTCACGCTACACATCGACAATGGAATCCGTGGCTTGCGCCCTGGAGCCGGTCTCGCCGCATCCGGCTACTTGCTCTGACACCTTCGAACCGCATTTCATAGTTCCTATTGCAGAGCTCCGAACGGCGTTGTATTCTCCGGTATCCGCTGGAGTGAGCGGCTAGATCCGGGATCAACCGGGAATTGATTCCAAACAAGCGGGTGGCCACAGACGGGGATTGGGATTAAGACATGATCAAGCCCAACGCGTTTGCTGCATTCGCAGCGGTTTCCCTTTCACTGTTTGCCGGCGGACCCGGGTACGCCGACACATTGCAGTTCGGCGTGATTGGCAGCCCAATCGACCTCTCCGCGAATGTGAGCGAGTCCATCCTGCCGGGCGGCATGATATTTCAGGAGTCCAAGCCGTTGTTTGGCACGGCTCCCGATCCGAAACAAAGCGCCGAACTTCTGCACCTCTCTTCAACGGGCGTCAACCCTTCAACACGCTCCAAAGTTTCGGGCGCATTCGCATCTTCACTTGCGGAGTCCAACGGCAATGGCGGTGTGGGCGCCAGCCAGCTCATCTTCGGCAGCCCGAGTGGCTCAACCTCCAATGAGAACGTTGTCCGACAACTGGTCGCACAGTCTCTGTGGACGCAAACGTTCCTTTACACCGGCACTCCCATAGTCGATATCAAGCTGCACCTCCAGATCCCGGCGCTTCAGGTGGAGTTGTGGGGGATTCCACCGCTTCGCGACAACCCTAGTTCTACGGAGACGGCCCAAGCCTCTGCCCAGGTGGATACCGTAATCACGCATTCCGATGGCACCTTCTCTAAAGGAGGTAGCTTTGAATTCGGATTGCGGGAGTTTGAGACTCAAATTCCCGAGGATTCGGGCGGCGCCCTCCTGAATTTCGCTGACCTGGATTTAATCGGAACGGATGGGCCCTTGTTCGCTTCACTGCACGAAGACCTCGATTTTCCAGCAGACCGCGTGAGATGGAGAATCGATTCCGTATCGACGGACGTGAATCTGGGCTTGCTTCACACTGGCGATACGTTGGCCTATGTCTATACGCTCACAGCAGAGGGTACGACTCATGGGTTCGAGCGGGGATACGACGCATTCCTCGGTGATCCTTTCGGCGCGGACGTCGTGACCGGCAATCTGGGCGTCACAGTCGCGCTGGCCGATGTGCCCGAGGCGAACACGGGTGCGCTCACGCTACTAGGGCTTGCAGGGCTCTTCGTGTGGCGCTGGCACAGACTGCGCGCCCGCCGTTCTATAAGCCCGCGCTAGCCGAGCGGCACCATCGGCGGCAGGATCATGTAGCTCTTCTGCGGGTCGGGTTTCCAAGCGACTGAGGCCGCTGAACGCAGCAAGTGCGGAACTGCACATGGTCTCTAAGATGGACTATAGAGGCCAACGGGCTGGAGCCGGGATTCGGCGGATCTTCGCCACGATGCTGTCGGCCGAGAAGATCCCGGGGGCCTGCCGGGACGGAAAGCCGCCCGGTTCTGGTATCTTGCGAGCTAGCCGCATGAGGCAAAATGAGGACGAGCGAGGAAGCGATCAGAACATTCCAAGGGAGCCGTCTCATCGGGACCTCCAGTGCCCTGGTGGA
>DATBID010000079.1:0-46697 GCA_036557125.1 Bryobacteraceae bacterium
GCAGCGCTTCAAGATGTGGGCGGACGATATTGATAGCAGCCTCAAGCGGGCGGGCGGCGATGCGAACGTGATTACGATGATTGCGCCCATGCGGGAGCAGATCCGCGCCAAGATGGCGGAGGTTGCGCGGCAGGCGAAGCCGGATGACGCGGTGGTCCTGATGTTGATCGGCCACGGCACGTTCGATGGCGTTGAGTACAAGTTCAACATCCCGGGGCCGGATATTACGGGGGCAGAGCTGGCTTCGCTGCTCGATAAGATTCCGGCAACCCGCCAGTTGGTGGTCGATATGACCAGCTCGAGCGGCGGCGCGATGAACGTTCTGCAGAAAAAGAACCGCATCGTGATTACGGCGACTAAGGCCGGAACAGAGAAGAACGCCACGGTATTCGCGCGGTATTGGGCTGAAGCGCTGCGCGATCCGGCGGCCGATTCGGATAAGAACGAATCGGTATCGGCCCTGGAAGCCTTCCATTTTGCAGAACGCAAAACGACGGAATTTTTCGATTCGCAAAAGCGGCTGGCGACGGAGCACGCTGTTTTGGAAGACACCGGAAAAGGCGATGGCGAACGCAATCCATCGCCCGAAAACGGCGAAGGCAAGCTGGCCGCGGCGTTCCCCGTGGTACGGCTCGGCGCGAACGCTGCTGCCGCGCGCGATCCCGCGAAACGGCCGCTGCTCGACAAGAAGGAAGAGCTGGAGCAGGCGATCGATAAATTGAAATACGACAAGGCCGCCATGCCCGAGGCGGAATACAAGCGGCAGTTGACGCAGTTGCTGATTGAGTTGGCGAAGACGCAGGAGGCGCTGGATAAATGAAGCAGCACCGCTCCCTGACGGTCGCGGCTCGGATAGGGCTTGTGCTCGGGTTAGGCACCGCGCTTTCCGCCCAGACTTTCGAGCAGGCGGAAGCGCTTTGGAAGGCTCACCGCTATCAGGACGCCGCGACGGCGTTCGATGCCTTGCTGGCGCGCAATCCGAAAGACGCGGATCTGCGGGTACGCTGGGGCCGGATGCTGATGGATCGCGCCTATTTCAAGGAGGCCGGCGAACAGTTCAATGCAGCTCTCCAGATAAAGAAAGACTATCCGCCCGCGCTACTGGGCTTGGCGTTGGGCTTTGCTGACGATTTCGATCAACGCGCGATCGCTCTGGCGAAGAAGGCTCTGGACGGCGATCCCAAGCTGGTAGAAGCGCAGGAACTGCTGGCGCGCATGGCGCTCGAGGATAATGACAATCCGCGGGCGATTGATGAGGCGAAAAAGGCGCTCGCCATCAATCCCAATTCCGTGGAGGCCCGCGCGGTCCTGGCCAGCATTGACCTGCTCGCCGACAAGAAGGAGACGCCCTGGGACCCGCACGCCGCCAAGGGGTACGAGACGATCGCGCACTTTTTCGTGATCAACCGCCGCTACCAGGAAGGCATCGATTATTACCGCAAAGCGCTGGCGCTCGATCCGCAGCTCGATAGCGCGCGCTCGCAATTGGGCGTCAACTTGATGCGGCTCGGGCAGAATGAAGAGGCGCACAAACAGCTTGAAGAGACCTACAACAACGGCTATCGGGATTCGGCCACGAACAACTCGCTGACCTTGATGGATAGCTATAAGAATTTCGTCACGTACAAGACGGACCGTACTGTTTTAGTTCTTCACAAAAAAGAAGCGGAACTGCTGCACCCGTACTTCGAAAAAGAGATGTTGCGCGTCATCGCGACTTACGAAAAGAAGTACAAGGTGAAGCTGGATAAGCCGGTGCAGGTGGAAGTCTATCCGGATCACGAGGATTTTGCGGTGCGCACGACGGGGATTCCGGGATTGGGCGCGCTCGGCGTCACGTTCGGATATGACATTGCGATGGACAGCCCCTCAGGCCGTCCTCCAGGCAGCTTTCATTGGGGTGAGACTCTTTGGCATGAAATGAGCCACGTATTCACGCTGACTGCCACCGGCAATCGCGTGCCGCGGTGGTTTACAGAAGGCATGGCAGTGCATGAGGAATCGGCAGTCAATCCCGAGTGGGGCGACCGGATCAGCCCGGATATTATTCGCGCCATCAAAGAAAAAAAGCTGCTGCCGGTGACACAGCTAGACCGCGGGTTCGTTCATCCCACGGACCAGACGCAAGTGCTGGTGAGCTATTTTCAGGGCGGCAAGATCTGCGACTACATCAACGAGAAATGGGGCTGGGATACGCTGCTGGCGATGCTGCACGATTTCGGCAACAACGAAGAGACAGGCGCGGTGGTCCGCAAGGAACTCAAGATTGAGCCGGAAGAATTCGATAAGCGTTTCATCGCATGGGTTGAAGCCGGCACTAAGAATGTGGTTGACCATTTCGACGAATGGCGCAAGGCCATTAAGCTAGTAAATGAAGCCTCGAAAAACAAGGATTGGGGCGAGGTTATCAAGCAAGGTACGGCCATTGAAGGGATGTATCCGGATTACGTAGAGGCGGGCAGCGTCTACGAATTCCTTGCCGGCGCCTATGAAGCCAAGGACGACAAAAAGGACGAGATTGCCGAGCTCGAAAAATACATTCACAACGGCGGCCGCAGCCCTGAGACCATTAAGAAGCTGGCAAAGCTAGAGGTGGCGGCAGGAGACAAAAAGGAAGCGGCTGCCGTTCTCGAACGGCTGAATTACATCTATCCGATGGACCCCGAGCAGCACCGCATGCTGGGCGATTTGTGGCTCGACCTCGGAAACGTTCCGGGCGCCATTCAGGAATTGAAGGCGGTGCTGGCGCGCAATCCGCTCGATCCCGCGCAGGCGCACTACGACCTGGCGCGGGCCTACGATTTGAATCATCAGCGGGACCAGGCCAAAGAAGAGGTCCTCGCCGCGCTGGAGACCGCACCCGGTTTCCGGCCGGCTCAGAAGTTGCTATTAGAACTAAGCACTACCGAATCAAAATAGAAACGGAACCACCCCTAAATGTCAACAACCGTAACGCCGCAATTGGAGCCTGATGTTTTAAAGTCGCGCGTAGAGCGCTTCCGGCAGGTTCAGACCGGGATCGTGTCGCAGGTGCGGCGCGTGATCGTGGGCCAGGAAGAAGTGATCGAGCAGGTGATGATCGGCCTCTTTGTGGGCGGCCACTGCCTGATCACGGGCCTTCCCGGAACAGCCAAGACCTTGCTGGTGCGCACCATGGCGCAGACTCTCGGGCTCATTTTCAAGCGTATTCAGTTCACGCCGGACCTGATGCCCAGCGATATCACGGGCACGGACATCATTGAAGAAGACAGCGCCACCGGGCACCGCACCTGGACATTCGTGCCCGGCCCGATTTTCGCGAACATCCTGCTGGCGGACGAAATCAACCGAACCCCCCCAAAAACGCAGAGCGCCTTGCTCGAGGCCATGCAGGAGCGCGCCTGCACGGTGCGCGGCCATCATCACATTCTGCCCTCGCCCTTCTTCGTCCTAGCCACGCAGAACCCGATTGAACTGGAAGGCACGTACCCGCTGCCGGAAGCGCAACTCGACCGCTTCCTGTTTAATACGGTGCTGGATTACTTGAACGCCGATGAGGAGTTGAAGGTTATCGATCTCACTACCGTGACCACGATACCCCAAGCCGATCCGGTAACCAACGCGGAGGAGATTCTGGATTTCCAGCAATTGGTGCGCATGGTCCCGATTGGCGAGAGCGTCGCCCGGCACGCGATCGAGTTAGTGCGCGCCAGCCGCAGCAGCGACGAAACCGCGCCGGATTTCGTGAAAAAGTATGTCAACTACGGCGCGAGCGTCCGCGCGGCGCAGTTTTTGGTGCTCTCCGCCAAAGCACGGGCGTTGATGAAGGGTCGGTATCACGTGACGTACGAAGATGTGCGGACGCTGTTCATCCCGGTGCTGCGCCACCGCATTCTGTTGAACTTCCATGCGGAGTCGGATCGCCTGAAGCAGGACGATATTTTGAGGAAGCTGCTGGATTGGAAGCCTTCGCCTAGGGATTAGTTCACCGCAGAGACGCAGAGGCGCAGAGTTTTTGTGAATTCTTCAAAGTCAAAACCTGAGGGCGCGGAGCGGGCAGAGGGAATAAGTGCTCTCACGGAGCTGATTATCGGGGCGGCGATTGAGGTGCACCGGCATACCGGCCCTGGGTTGATGGAATCCGTTTATGAAGAGTGCCTTTGTTATGAATTGAGTCAACGTGGCCTTTGCTTCAAACGTCAGGTGCAGTTGCCCGTCTCATATAAAGGCGTCAAGTTGGATTGCGGGTACAAGATGGATCTCGTTGTCGAAGATGCGGTCATTCTCGAAATCAAGACGGTTGACCAAATCCTACCGATTCACACAGCACAGTTACTCACGTACTTAAAGCTCTCCGGCAAAAAGCTTGGCCTGCTACTTAACTTTAATGCGCCGATTCTGGCCAAAGGCATCAAGCGGCTGGTCAATCATTTCCCAGAGCCTGACAAAGAACTTATTCCCTCTGCCCCCTCTGCGCTCTCAGGTTTTGATTTTCGAAACTCTGCGTCTCAGCGTCTCTGCGGTGAAGAAACGGTCGTCGAATAATGCTGCAACAATTTCTAGACCCCGCCGTACTCGCCTCCATCTCGGGGCTTGACCTGATTGCCAAGACTGTGGTGAACGGCTTCGTCGCGGGGCTGCACAGGTCACCGGATTTTGGGTTCAGTCAGGAATTCGCCGAATATCGCGCTTACAACGAAGGCGACGATCTGCGGCACGTGGATTGGAACGTTTTTGCGCGGACGGAGCGCTGCTATCTGAAGCGATATCGCGGTGAGACTAACACGCAACTCCTCGTTCTGATGGACACTTCGGCATCCATGTCTTACGGGTCGCACGCGGTCCATAAGCTGGATTTTTCCAAGTTCCTGGCATCCTCGCTTTGCTATATGGCGAATCTGCAGCGCGATGCGGCGGGGCTGATTATATTCGATGAGGATGTTGCCAACTACATCCCGCCCTCTACGCGGCAGGGGCAGATTTTCCGGCTGCTGCATGCGATCGAAAAAGTGGAACCGGGCACGCGCACCGATTTCGCCGCGCCCTTTGTCCATTTTCAGAATTTCCTGCATCGCAAGGGGCTGGTGATCGTCCTCTCGGATTTCTACGCCGATCCGGAACTCATCGTGAAGACGGTCGAACCGCTGCGCTTCAAAGGCAACGAAGTGATTCTGTTCCACATCCTCGATCCTCAGGAAATCGTCCCTAAGTTTCGCGAACCGATGCTGCTGGTGGATATGGAAGAGCCGGCTGCTTCGCTGGAAGTCTCGCCGGAATACGCGCGCCATGAATACCGCCACAAGATCGATGCGCACATCGAAGCGCTCAGCTCCAAAACCAAGTCCGCGGGTATGGACTACTTCCTGATGAACACGGCCCGGCCGCTCGATGAAGGGTTGCGCGAATATCTATTCATCCGGCAGGGGAGGATGTAATGGGTTTCTTGGCCCCTTTGTTTTTGGGTGGCCTGGCGGCCATTGGCCTGCCCGTCTGGCTCCATCTTCTCCGCAAGCATAAGACTACGCCCACGCCTTTCAGCTCGCTGATGTTTTTCGAGCGGCGCGAACAAAGCTCGATCAAGCACCGCCGCCTCCGCTACTTGGTGCTGTTTGCGCTGCGGACGCTGCTGATTATCCTCATCGCACTGGCTTTCGCGCAGCCGTACATACAGCAAAAGCTGCTGCCACTGACCCGGTCCGGCCAGATTACCGTGCTGGCCATCGATAATTCACTGAGCATGCGCGCGGATGGCCGGCTCGATCGGGCAAAGCGGCTGGCGAAATCGGTAATTGGTGGATTGCATCCGGGCGAGCGCGCGGAAGTGCTGGCGTTTGGATCGCGTGTGCAGGTGATGTCGGAAATCACCGACGATCATTCGCCGCTCAACGGCGCGGTGGATGCCATCGACGCGTCCGACGCTCGCACCTCCTACGGCGAACTGGTCCGCTCGCTGCGCTCGATTGCCCAGGCAACCAAGCAGCCGCTCGATGTGCATCTTTATTCCGACATGCAGCAGAGCGGCATGCCGGCAAATTTTAACGATCTGCGCCTGAACGCGGCCCTCCAGTTGAAGCCGCATCCGATCGATTCGAAGCCTGTAGCGAATTTTGCTGTGGAAAATGTCGTCGCTCCGCGCCGCGTGTACGACAACAAGAAAGCCCGCGTGCTCGCCACCATTGTGGGAACGAACAGTCCGAGGGCCACCCGCCGGGTCACCCTCGTGCTCAACCAGCGCGAAATCGAATCCAAGAATGTGGAAGTGCCCGAAAACGGCCGGGCGACGGTAGAGTTTCTTTCGCTAGAAGCTCCGTTTGGCGCCAACCGCGGCGAGGTGCGCATCGATTCCGGAGACGCGCTGCCTAACGATGACCATTTCTTTTTCTCCGTGGAGCGCGTCGAGCCAAGCCACGCCCTGTTCGTGCACGAAGCCGGCAATACACGCGGTCTGCTTTATTTCCAGAATGCGCTCGAGGCTTCCGGCCAATCGGCTTTCGTGATCGATCCCGCCACGGTCGAGCAGACCACAAATCTTTCGCCGTCCAAATACGCGTTCGTCGTGCTTTCGGATGTGCCCATTTCGCCCGGTTTTGAAAACGAGCTGCGCTCCTACGTGCGCAATGGTGGGGGCCTGCTGATTGCGCTCGGCCACCAGTCGGTAGCCAACGCGCGCGTGCCAGTGGCGGATACGCGTGTCGAAGGCACGAGCTACGCCAGCCGCGAGATCGAGCGCTTCCAGTCTGCCGCTTATCTGGATGCGGGTCACCCCTCCATCCAGCAGGATAGCCGCTGGGGCGACGTGAAGTTTTACCAGGCGATTCGCGTCGATCCCGGCAAGGCGCGTGTGGTGGTCCGTTTGACCGACGGCACCCCGCTGCTGCTCGATGAGCAATCGGGCGATGGCCATATCCTTGTGTTTACGTCCACTTTCGATAACGTGGAGAACGATTTTCCGCTAAAGAATTCTTTCGTACCATTCATCGAGCAGACTGCGCGTTACCTCGGCCGGCTGAACGATACCCAAACCAACGTACTGGTTGGGTCCTTCGAAGAACTGCGCAATTCCAAGGAAAAAGGCGCTGCCGTGGACGTGCTCAACCCCAAAGGCGAACGCGCGCTTTCGCTCGAAGAGGCGGCCCGCGCGCAGAACATTCAGTTCACGATGGCGGGTTTCTACGATATCCGCCGGCCGAACGGCAGGAACGAAATGGTGGCGGTGAATACGGATCGCCACGAGTCCGACCTCACCCCCACTCCCCCGGAGACCATCTCTTTGTGGCAGAATACAGCCCAGGGGACCGCCGGCGCGGGCGGAGAAGGTGGGCCTGGTGGTAGCGACGCAGCGCCGAAGCCTCTTTCGCTCTGGTGGTATGTCATGCTGGCGGTACTGGCGCTCGCGTTTGCGGAATCATTTCTCGGAAATCGTCATCTAGCAGTAGATAAAGAGGCGGCATGAGACCTTTAGACCGGTTGTCGGATTATCTGGGCGCCGTCGAGCGGCGGCTTCGTCTGCTGGCGGTTACGCGCGGCATTGCGGCTACGGCTGGGGCCGCGCTGCTATTCACCGTAATTGCGGTCCTGCTGGCAAACTTCTTCGCATTTTCCAAGCCTGGCGTTACCGGAGCGCGCTTCCTGCTCTTTCTCGGAGTGGCGTTCGCCGTTGCTGCCGCCTTGGTCTATCCGATCATCCGCCTCAACCGGCGGCGCGCTGCCCGGGAGGCGGAATCCCGCTATCCCGAATTTCAGGAACGTCTGCTCACCCTTAGCGAAAAGATGGAGCAGAACGCCGGCGATCCGTTCCTTCATCTCCTCGCCGATGACACCCTTTCCGTGGCCGCGAATACAGAACCCAAAGAGGTGGCCCGCGGCTCCTGGCTGTTCGGCTTCTCTTCCGCCGCCGTGGTCTCGATGCTCGTGCTCGTCTGGCTCGGCTTGTATGGCCCCGGCTTTTTTGGTTACGGCACCTCTTTGCTGTGGGGCGGTTTGCCCAAAGCCGGCATGCGGCCCTTCTACGATATCGAGGTGCACCCCGGCGATCACACGGTGAAGAAACGCGCCAGCGAAACCATCACTGCGCGCTTGCACGGTTTTACGGCGCCCAAGGTGCGCCTGTTCGGCAAATATGCCAGCGCGTCGCAGTGGGATCCCGTCGAAATGCGGACCCAGCCCGATGGCACTGCCTATGAATTTGTAATCCCCGGTTTGCTCGAATCGCTGGATTATTACGTGGAAGCGGGCGGCGTTCGCTCCAAAACTTATAAGTTGACGGTGATGGAACTGCCCTCGGTCAAGAGCATGACCACCACGTATCATTACCCTGCGTGGGCCGGTCTACCGGATTACGTCGAAAACCCCGGCGGCGACTTGCGCGCCGTGGAAGGCACCGTTGCCGACTTGGAAATTCGCACGGACAAGCCACTGGCGAATGGCGCTCTCCTGTTGGGCGACGGCTCTAAGATCCCGTTGCGCACGGGTCCTAATGGTTCACTTCTTGCTAAAGTGCCGATCCAAAAGGACGGGCAATATCATGTCGCCGCGCTCGAGAACGGTGAAGACGTGCGCCTCACGGAGGATTATTTCATCGAGGCGCAGAAGGACCGCCCTCCGGATATCAAGATCACACGCCCCGGCCGCGATTTCCGCGCGTCGCCGATTGAAGAGGTTACCATCACCGCCGAATCCAAAGATGATTTCGGCCTGAAAAATGTGCAGTTACATTATTCGGTAAATGGCGGCGAAGAGAAAACCGCGTCGTTGTTGCAGGAACCCAACGCGAAGAATTCCACCGGTTCGGTGACCCTTGCGTTGGAGGATTTCAAAATCCAGCCCGGCGATATCGTCAGCTTCTACGCCGAAGCCAAGGACGCCCGGACCACCACCCGCACGGATATGTTCTTCATTGAGGCCCAGCCGTTCGAGCGCAACTACTCGCAATCGCAGCAGGGCGGGGGCGGCGGTGGAGGCGGCGGTGCGATGGACGATCAGAATCAGATTTCGCAGCGCCAGAAGGAGATTATTGCAGCCACCTGGAACGAACTGAAAGGCTCGGGCGCTAAAGGCACTGAGGCGGAGAACGCCAACTTCCTCTCCCAGGTGCAATCGAAACTGCGCGACCAGGCGAAATCGCTGGCGGAGCGCATGAAGAGCCGGCAGCTTTCCGATGCGGGCGATTCGTTCAAGCAGTTTGTCAATTACATGGAGCAGGCCTCGGCCGCGATGGGGCCGGCTTCCGACAAGCTGAAGGGCGCGAACTGGAAAGATGCGCTCGGCCCCGAAGAAAAGGCGCTGCAATACCTGGAGCGGGCCGAATCGGTCTTCCGCGATATCCAGGTGGCTTTTGGCAATCAGGGCGGCGGTGGCGGCGGAATGCAAGGCGGCGCGCGCGACCTGGAAGGCCTGTTCGATCTGGAGCTCGATACGGAAAAGAACCAGTTCGAAAGCGCGCAGTCCATGCAATCGGCCGATCAGCGGCAGCAGCAGATCGACGACGCTCTGCAAAAGCTCGAGCAGCTCGCCAAGCGGCAGCAGGAATTAGCGGATCAACAGAAGAACCCGCAAACGCTTTCCCAAAAACGTTACGAGCAGGAAATGTTGCGTCGTGAAGCTGAGCAGTTGCAGAAGCAGCTTGAGCAATTGCAGCGCCAGCAGCAAAGCCAACTCGGGCAGTCGCAGCAAGGGCAGCAAGGCCAGCAAGGGCAACAGGGACAGCAAGGCCAGCAGGGGCAGCAACAGAGCGGCCAGTCCGGCGCATCCGGCCAGCAGGCGAACAGCCTGGAGAACCAGCGCATGCGCGAGACAGTCGAGCAGCTACAGAAGGCGCTCGATAATATGCGCCAGGCCGCATCTTCTCAGCAAGCCGGCACGCCGCAAAGTGAAGCCGACGCCCGCCGCGCGGCAGAGCAGTTGAAGGACGCCCAGCAGAAGCTTTCCAGCCTGCGCCAGCAGCAATCCGGCAACAAGGTGGAGGATTTGGCGCGCCAAGCCGATGATCTCGCCCAACGCCAGCAGAATTTCGAAGGAAAGCTGCGGCGCGCGGTTACGGGCGGGCAAGCGGGTCAGGGACAGCAGGAAAGCCGGCCGGGCCGTTTTGGCCTGCGCGGCGAGGACCGCATGACCCAGCAGCAGGCGCAGGAACTCTATGACCAGCGCGCCAAAGAGACCGAAGATATGAAGCGCCTCGAGCAGCAGATGCAGAGCGCGGTTCGCGAGCTCGCCGGTTCCGATCCCAAAGCGTCCGGCCAACTGCGCGAAGCGCTCGGCCAGGAGCAGCAGAAAGAGTTGCCGCGCGATATGCAGCGCAACGGCGAGTACATTCGCCGGGGCCTCGGCGAATATGCCGTGCTCTCCGAATCCATGATCACGCAAGGTATGAATGAACTGCGCGACCAATTGCATGGCGTACAGCAGACGCTTGAGCAGGAAAAGGGCAAGGATGCAAAAGGCGGCGCGGGAGACGATAAGGACAACAAGGCCGTGGAGCAGGCCCTCACGCAAGTGGAGCGTCTACGCCAGCAGATCCAAGCGTTGCAACAACAGCAGCAGGGCCAGAACGGGCGGAACGGACAACAAGGGCAAAAGGGCCAACAACAAGGCCAAGGGCAGAACGGCCAGCAGCAGGGCAATCAAAACGGCAATGGCGCTCAGGGCGGCTATCAGCAGAGCAGTCTCGGCCGCAACGGCCAGCCGCAGTACGGCCCGAATGGCGGCGCACTCAACCCGAACAATGCGACTAACTACGGCTTGGGCGGCGGCTGGTACAACAACCCGAACGGACCGGTGCGCGCCGATGTGGAGCACGATTACAAGGACGCACTCGAACAACTGGGGCGGCTGCAGAACCAGTTGCAAAACGACCCGAATACGCTGAAGGATTTGCAGGCTCTCGTGCGTGAGATGCAGCGCTTGAATCCGTTTACTTATAGCAACGATGGCGAACTGAACGGGCGCATCCAGGCAGCCATGGTTGCCGATATCGAGCGCGTAGAGCTGGAGCTTCGCCGCAAAGTGGACGATGCCACCAGTGCGGGCAGCACCCGCAGCGCGGGCTCCGAGCCGATCCCGCAAGGATACGCCGATGCGGTGGCCGAGTATTTCCGGAAACTGAGCAGCTCGAAGTGAAAAGAAGCCCTCAGCTTTCTGCAATCAGCGGTCAGCTCAAAGGTCCGGAGCTGAGAGCTGATGGCTGAGCGCTGACAGCTTTCTTCCGAACTTTCCGCGCGCCCTTTGCGTCTGCTTCTCTCGACGGAGGCTTCATGCTGAAAGCGCTGCGCCATGCGGTGCGGTTGTTGTTTAAGACGCCCGGATTTACCTTGGTCGCTATCTGTTCGTTAGCGATCGGCATCGGCGCTACTTCCGCCATGTTCAGTTTCGCTGATGGCCTGCTGTTGCGTCCGCTGCCGGTAAGGGAGCCTGACCGAGTGGTGAATGTCAGCACGGTGGCTTCCGCCGCCTTCGGCACCAACATTGCCTTGTCCTATCCCGATTACCGCGATTTCCGTGATAGCAATCGAACCTTCGACAGCCTGATGGCCGCGAGCTTTAGCTCCTTCGGCTTCAGCCCGAATGCCACAGCCCTTCCCAAGATCACCTACGGCATGTATGTTTCGGGCAACTTCTTCCGCACACTGGGTATTTCGCCCGTGCTGGGACGCGCCTTTCTCGATTCCGAGGATCAAGCCATCGGCCGCGATGCCGTGGCTGTGCTGGGCCACGATTTCTGGAAAGCCCAGTATGGCGCAAACCGCGCGGTAATCGGTTCCAACATTTGGCTGAACGGCATCCCGTTCACGATTATCGGGGTGGCTCCGGAGCAGTTCACGGGCATCGATCAGATCTTGAAACCTTCCCTTTTCGTCCCGTTGGCGATGTCTCCGCGACTAGGGCAAGTCAACAATCTGGAAAAACGCGAGATCCGGTGGCTCACGGTGAAAGGACGACTCAAGCCCGACGCAACCGTCTCGCAGGCGGATCTCGATCTCAGCGCCATCGCCAACCGCTTGCAACAGATGTATCCGCAAAGCAACCGCAACCAGCGGATCCAGGTGCAAAGCGAATTCACGTTTCGCTTACTGCAAAGCCCTCCGAATACCGCTTTAGTCGCGATGCTGTTTCTGCTCGCGCTGTGTGTGCTGCTGGTGGCATGCGCCAACGTGACGGGCCTGCTGTTGAGCCGCGCCCGTGCCCGCGCTCGGGAGATGGCGGTGCGCCTCGCTATTGGCGCCGGCCGCGGAGACTTAGTACGTCAGCTCATGTTCGAAAACCTCCTGCTGGCGCTGGCCGGAGGATTGGCTGGAATCGCCATTGCCTATGCGGGCGCGAGTTTCTTCAATGCCATTCCGATCCCCACCGACGTGCCGCTCGCCTATCACGTCTCCGTAGACCGGCGAGTGCTGCTGGTCACAGTCGCGGCCTCGCTGCTCAGCACCTTTGTTTTTGGCTTGGCCCCCGCGCTCCAAAGCACACGTTTGAACCTGGTCTCCGCTCTCAAATCCGCGGACGCCGATAGCGGCGGCAAGCCGCGCCTTTGGGGGCGGAACCTGATCGTGGTGGGCCAGGTGGCGCTCTCGCTACTCTTGCTGATTATTTCCGCGGTTCTGCTGCAGGGCTTCCGCGATGAACTCGTCGAGGGGCCGGGTTTTCGCACCGATCGTCTCTACCTAACGAGCCTCGATACGGGACCGGTGCACTACTCAGGTGATCAGACCCGCCGCTTCTATCGCGACCTCCTGGAAAAGACGCGTCAGGCTTCGGGAGTGCGTTCGGCCGCGCTCGCCACCAGCGTACCGATGCTCGGCGGCTTGAGCGAAAGCGTGGTTCCGGAGGGTTACACCATGCCCCGAGGGGAACAAGCCTTCACCGTCTTCAACGCCTACGTGAGCGACGGCTATTTCTCCACCATGGACATCCCACTCCTTCGCGGCCGTGATTTCCGGGATTCCGACCGCGCCGATACGCCGCGAGTGGCGGTCGTAAATTCCTTCTTCGCAAATCACTATTGGCCTCGGCAGGACGCCATTGGCAAGCGTTTCCATCTGAACAATGCCACCGGACCGCTGGTCGAAATCGTAGGGATTGTGAAAAACTCGAAATACCTCTGGATCGCCGAGCCGCCTATGGATTTCATCTATCTGCCGTATACCCAAAACAACGACGGTTACACTCCGATCGCGCAGTTGACGCTGATGACGGAATCGGCCGTGCCCGATGCCTCCGGCCTTGCCTCAGTCGTGCGCGGAGTAGTTCGCGGAATCGATCCCAACATGCCGGTCCACGACGAGCGCACCATGGAGGATTTCTACGACCAGCGCGCCGTGAAGACGCCGAATATGATCGCCCAAAGTGTGGCCGCGCTCGGGCTTCTCGGTCTTATCCTGGCAATCGCCGGTCTGTATGGCCTGATCGCCTACTCGGTCAGCCGGCGATTCCGTGAGATCGGACTCCGCATGGCGCTGGGAGCGGACCGCCAGAGAGTGATCGGCATGGTGTTGCGCCAGGGACTTACCCTGGCCGGCATTGGCGTTGCCGCAGGTTTGATCTTGAGCTTCTTCGCCTGCCGCGTGCTCATGTCATCCTTATGGATCGCCTCTTTCAGCCACTTGAACTACGTGATGTTTCCGGCGATCGCCGTGCCCTTGCTGCTGGTCACGCTGCTCGCGACTTATGTGCCGGCGCGCCGCGCCTCGCTCATTGATCCCATGCGCGCTCTGCGGGAAGAATAGACAATAAACCGCATGATCTCCTGCCGGGACCTGACCCGCCGTTTCGGCGATTTCACCGCCGTAGACGGCCTCACTCTCGATGTGCCTTCTGCCTCGATCTGCGCGTTTCTCGGCGCCAACGGAGCAGGGAAGTCCACCACGGTGAAAATGCTCACCGGCTTGCTTCAGCCTACATCCGGCGCCGCTACCGTTTGTGGGCTCGATGTTTCCCAACATGCCGCCGCACTGAAAAACAAGATCGGCGTGCTGCCCGAGGGCCTCGGGCTGTTTGACGATCTCACGGTTGAGGAGCATTTGGACCTTACCGCTGAAGTCTACGGCGTTCCGAAAGACGAGGCCGGCGGGCGCATCGAGCAGCTCCTCCGCGCCCTCGGTCTCGACCCAGGCCGCCGCACTTTCGCGCGCGAGTGCTCCCACGGCATGCGGAAAAAGACCTCTCTCGCCATGGCTCTACTGCCCAATCCGGAGGTGCTCTTTCTCGATGAGCCGTTCGAAGCGATCGACCCGGTTACGTCCAAAGTCATGCACGAGATTCTGGTGAAAGCCGCGCAGCGGGGCATTACTGTTTTCCTCACTTCGCACATTCTTTCGACGGTCGAAAGAATCGCCGATCAATTCGTCATCATTCGCAATGGCCGGGCCGTCTTGAATGCTTTTGCCGAAGACTTGCCGCGGTCGATCGAAGAACTGTATTTCGAATTAGCGGAGCCGCCCGTGGCGGAGGATCTGGTTTGGCTCGGACACGTCCGGCCCGGACGCGCTTAGCTCCGGCACGAGCGATCCTAGAAGCGCTGGCGAAGGTCACTCGCCGCGATCGCCAGTCGATTTTCAGTTTTTCGGCCAATAACATTTCCTACACCGCGGTGGCGCTGCTCTTCATGAGCGATCCGGGAGCGCTCATTTTCTTTGCAGTCATCATCGCCCTGGTGCTGTTCTTTCCGCTCACCGCCGATCCGCTTCGCAAAATCCCGCCGGATCGATTGTCCCTTTGGCCGTTGACGACGCGCGAACATTGGGTCTTGCGGGCCATTAGCGTAGGTTTCAATCCCGTGATCTGGCTTCTCCTTGCTTTGCTTGCCTGGAAACGAGTGGGGCTCGATCTTTGGGTTCTGATGGCAGTCCTGTTCGCCATCGGATTCGCCGCACCGTGGCGCTATATGCGAGGCCGCGGCGGAGCTATCCGTTGGCTGCCGAGTTTCCCCACGCACCTGAATCAACTACTGCGCAAAAATCTGAGGGAGGTGGTGGCGACTCTCGATTTCTACGCGGCCTTGGTTCTGGCGCTCGCGGCTGCTGCCTTTCGCATCGCCGGCCGTCTTCCCGCCGATGCTTTCCTGCCCCTTACTTTGCTTGTGATGCTGCTGATTTCTACCTGCGCCCTCAGTCTTTTCGGTCTCGATGGCGAAGGCGGCTTCACCCGCTACCAGCTCCTGCCTCTGCCCGGCTGGCAGATCCTGGCGGCGAAGGGTGCCGTTTTCCTGCTGGTATCCGTGCTGCTCACCGCGCCGCTCAACCCCCTGGCCGGCTTCGCCGCCGCTTTGATGGCGCTAGCGGCCGGACACGGTTCGTCCATAGGCCGTCATGGCGACGAGCGAAGGTGGCGCTTCCAGACGAGTCACTCGTTTGGCGCAAGCCTCACTCAGATCGCGTTGATGATCGCCGCCGGCGCTACTACGGCTGGTTGGAACGCGTTGGCGATTTTTCCCTGTCTGGCGATTTACGCGGTCTCCACCTGGCGCGCCGGGCGGTCGCTCGAGGAGCGCCTTGGGATGCTACCTTAACGCGGAGCCGCCTCGGCCTCGGTTTCAGCAGGGACGTTGTGGTTTTCGGGCAAGTGGGTGAAGTATCGATCATGTGTCCGCCGGAGGGCCGCTTCGTCGTTCGCATCCAGCAGGACCACTTCGCGCCGCGTCAACAGCAGCCCCTGGCGAAACAGATCCAGTTCGAGTCGAAGACGCTCGTCATGCGCCCTCTGCCGTTCCGTATCAGCAAATTTTTTGAACAGCAGCGTGCGCCCAGTGGGACGGTCGTAATCAACCAGAAAAATCATATGTCCTCGGCCAATTTCAGTATTTCACGGTTCAGCCGATCCTTCACCTCTTGTTCGCGGCGAAGCAGATCTCCGACCGGTTCGCTCGGCAATGAAATCAGGATTGCACTCAAGGAATGCTGCGCGTCAATCGACAGTACCGCTGACTTTGCGAACATGTTCCAATCGCTTCTTGTCCATAACAGCCTGTCCCTCGATTCCAACCTCGCAATGATATCCGATTCGGTCGTCAGAATCTCCCGAATCTTGGTCGGGCCGCCCCCATACTTAATAGACTGGTCGAGCGCTCCGGCCAGGGCCTCTGACCATGCCGCCCAAAGGTGCTGAAGTTCGGTCCGTACTTGTATTTCGACCATCCTTCCGCCGCATTCGACGATCACATGCACAGCCCTGTATCCGTGGCTGGGCTTCTCCCGGCGATCTATCACGCTCAATTGCGGAAACAAGGCTTCCAAATCCTCCAACAGCCGGTCTTGTTGGAGGATGCCGTTTACGACCACTCTGCATCCCGCTGTGTCCTGGAGCTTACTCAACCGGATGCTTTAACGCTTAAGCTTGTCGACGATGGAGAGCGTTGTCTTGATCCGCCCGCCCGGCTCCAAATGCAAGTCCCCCAAGCGTTGAAGGACAGACTCATACGCGCGCGCAAAAGATTCCCTATAGACGTCCAAGGCCTTGAGGTCGCTATCCATCGGTTGGTCCTTTCGCAGGCGATCACCCAGGCGATTCAATTGGCTGATAGTCAGTCTGGCTGCTCCAGAGTTGAATTCTAAGCCATACTCGCAGCGCTTCGGTCACGCTCAAGCTCTCGTGTGCGGCTTTTCGGCGGACTACATGAACTGCATCCTAACCCCCGGGTTCCTGCTTCCTTCCGTGCCGCGCCAGCGCCACATAAGTAATCGTGTCCCAAGCATTGCGAATGCCAATGAACAGGAAAAGCAACGCAACAGCGGCGATAACCACCAGCGACCACCTGACGTGGCGTGCAACCAGAACGCCTCCCACTGCCAATGCTGCGTAGGTGGCGAGCGGCAAGGTGATGTACGAGATCCAGTCCCCTATATCCGGCTTATAGCCGGTGGCCCTCTTCGCATGGCGCCAAACCAGGAGGGAATAGGCGAACCCGATCGCCCCGAGAGCAGCCAGGCAGATTCCCAAGGGAGAGGGCGCGTTCCAGGGTGCGCTCATCATCGCGGAAATCAGTAGCGCGGCGCAGAAATGCACCACGTTTGGTGTGCCGAATGCCCGAAGCTCCTGCCCGCTGCCCACGACTCCTACCTGAGCGAGTAGAGTGATTACCACAAACTGCAGGCCAGTCAACGCTCCGGCCGAGGAGCCGACGATCACGTAATAGTTGGCCCAGCCGCTGAGTTCGGCAAATCCAGATGCCATCGCTCGCGCTTCAGTCCAATTCCAGGCGCATCGCGTCGAAATCGATGCGGAAGCCGCCCGACAAGGCGTCCATCCCGATGACGCCGTCGTCGTGGCTGTTCGGTGGCGCTTCGGGCTCAATGCTCACCTTCTTCAGGTCTACGGGTTTGTCCAGAAAATCGAGGCGGAGCGCGGGGATCTGCTGGGCTCGGCGCTGAATCGACCCACCCGCGCCGGCTCGTCTTTCCCGCTTAGTGTGAAGCTTCTGTGTCTCCTCACCTGTCATCGCGTTCCGAAAGGAAGGGTAAAGAACAGTGGCGTTCGCTCCCGTATCCACAAACATTTGGAGTAAATGCCCGTCGTGGCTGATCTCGGCGACCGGGTCTTCGCCATCGAAAAAAAAGTTTGGTGCTCCCTGGGCGTGGTTTTGCCCCTCACGCATGCGAACCATTCCCTCTTTTGAGATGCCCACGCTGCCCAACGAGCGAAGCACGGGGATGCCCAAGATCCCCGTGATCTGATAGTGGTGCAGTGGTGCAATGTTCAGCGAGGCATCCGCAAGCACGAGCAGGACGACGTTGTGGATGTGCGCGCCGCTAAATTCCAAGTTCTGGGCGAAAGCCAATCGCATCCGGTTTTTCGCGCCAGTTGATCCCGTGACGTAAGCTTTCGTTTCCACGACGGAAAGTCCCATCCGCCTCGCTTCGGATTCCGTAACCGTCGACCAATTGGCGCCGGTATCAAAGATCCACTGTCCCTGGACATGGTTCACTGTTACCGGTACGTTCCACGAACCCAGCGGATTGCGTATGGCGCGGACGGTCACGGCATCTCCGAACTCCACGGTTCCGGGAGCTACATCGCTGAGCGAATCCATCAACAGACGGTCATTCTCGTTACCCGCATACTCGGGGTCATCCTTGGGCGTCAGGCGGAGCGCTCCGGCCAACTGTTCCGCAGACTCCCTATACCGCCCCATCCTCTTGAACGCCTCCGCCATCTCTTCGTGGCTTCTTCGCGCAACCGCCTGGCTCGGGTTCGTCGCGAGCACCTCTTGAAGCTTTGCTATACCGGAGTCTTCGTGTCCAAAGCGGCACTCCAGCACGCCCCGATAGAACAGCGTTTCGGCGCTCTCCGATCCTGGCTGGGCGAGTTGGCGCCGCAGTTCGAAGAAGCGGTGGCTGTCAAGCAATTGGTCGAGATCGGCCGCTGCCAGGCTCGAACACCACAGCAATAACAACGCCTTCCGCATTGGCTTTATTATCTATAATCACGGCAATGGCGAGCATTTCTTTGCTGCGGGAAATAGGCCCCGCAACTCCTCGACTCAACCGGGAGGACCCTTATCTCAGGTTGCACGCGGTCAACATCTACGTCCGCGACCTGGACCGCAGCCTGCACTTCTACACCAATCAGCTCGGATTCCATCTTGCCTTGGACAAAAGATTGCAATCCGGCGAACGCCTGCTGGCCGTCGCTCCGCCGGATGGTACCGGAGTCTTGCGGCTAATTGCGCCTAGTCCCGATTCGCGATCATATGACCTGATCGGCAAGCCGACGCAGCTTGTGTTTCTCACGGAAGATGTGGTTGCCAAGTTCAGCGAATGGACGAAGCGCGGTGTTCGTTTTCGGTACACACCACGGCTGCGGCGGATCAAATATAACCAGGACGGCGCGGCCGCTGCCACTTCGACCGCGGCTACAGAAACGCCTCCCGTCTGGGGCGGCGTCGTCACACGCTTCGAAGATATCGATGGAAATTCCTTCACTCTGGTCGGACTGGATGAAGTGAGCAGCGAGATCGAAGCCCAGCGGCGCGCCATCGCGGAAAAGCTCGAGGCCGAACGCCGAGTGGCGCAGGAACTGGAAATCGCCAGGCAGGTGCAGGCTAGACTTTTTCCGCAGACGTTGCCGCCCTCAGGCACCCTCGAATACGCCGGCGTTTGCGTGCAAGCGCGCGAGGTCGGCGGCGACTACTACGATTTCCTTAACCTTGGTCAGAACCGGCTCGGATTGATCATCGGCGATATCGCCGGCAAGGGAATCGCGGCGGCTTTGCTAATGGCCAACCTTCAGGCAAATCTCCGCAGCCAATGTGCTACCGCCGTGGCACTGCCGGAACTCTTTCTGGAATCCGTGAACCGGATCTTCTACGAGAACACGGTTGAAAGCGCCTATGCAACGCTTTTCTTCGGCGCGTACGAAGAGCGGGAGCGCTCGTTGCGCTACGCCAATTGTGGGCACCTTCCCGGCCTTGTCTTGCGAAACGATCAAACGGTCGAACGGCTGGATTCGACCGGCACTGTACTGGGTCTGTTTTCGAGCTGGGGTTGCTCTATTCGGGAATGTGGCCTCTCGCCGGGCGACACCCTGGCGCTTTATACCGACGGCGTAACTGAGTCGTTCAATGAGAGCGGGGAAGAATTCGGCGAGCGGCGATTGATTGAAGGTTTGCGGCGGAATGAGCACCTACCGCCCGAAACCGTAGTGAATTCTATTTTGGATGATGTACGGCGATTCAGCCTGCAGGAGCAGGTTGATGACATAACGCTGATTGTTGCCCGGTGCCGAGGGTAACGATTGTCCCAAGTCACCTTCGAAATCGTCGCTGAGTGCCCGAAAACCCGCGCCCGCGCCGGGCTGCTCCACACCGCCCACGGAACCATCGAAACCCCAGTGTTTATGCCCGTCGGCACGCAGGCTACAGTGAAAGGGCTGACGCAACGCGATCTCGCCGAAAATCTAGGCGTAAAGATCCTGCTGGCCAACACGTATCACCTTTTTCTTCGCCCGGGGTGCGAACTCATCCGCGGCTTGGGCGGACTGCACCGCTTCATGTCATGGCCCAATGCCATCCTCACCGATTCCGGCGGTTATCAGGTCTTCAGCCTAAAAGGGCTGCGCAAGGTCAGCCAGCACGGTGTCGTATTCCAATCCCACCTGGATGGCGCGCTCCACACCTTCACGCCTGAATCGACCGTCGACGCGCAGCTCGCCTTCGGCAGCGACATTCTCATGGTGCTTGACGAATGTCCCGAATATCCTGTCAGCCACGAATATGCCCGCGAAAGCATGGAACGGACGATAGCATGGGCGCGGGCAGCGTTCGCGCATTACCGCTCGCTCGAGCAGCGCGGTCCGGTCTCCGGCGCTATGTTCCCAATCGTCCAGGGCTCCATGTTTGCCGATCTCCGCCGCGGCTGCGCCGAAGAACTGCTCGCCCTCGATGCGGACGGCTACGCAATTGGCGGCCTTTCCGTCGGCGAGCCCCGCCCGCTCAGCCTGGAAATGGTAGAAGTTATCGAAACCATCCTCCCCCGCGCTCGCCCCCATTATGCGATGGGTGTGGGCATGCCCACTGAATTACCGGAATATGTGGCTCGTGGCATCGACATGATGGACTGCGTTCTCCCCACACGTAATGCCCGCAATGGGTATCTCTTCACATCGGCTGGAAAGGTGATTATTAAACAGAGCCGCTATCGCGACGATCCGCGTCCGCTGGATGAAAACTGCCGGTGTTATACTTGTAACGAATACTCCCGCGCATATCTTCGCCATCTGTTCCTCTCGGGTGAAATTCTCTATGCGGTGCTGGCCACCCACCACAACATTCAGCGGTATCTTGACATCATGCGGGAGATCAGGCAGGCTATAATATCGGGTGAATTTCCTGAATACCTGAAGACTGTCCGCTCGGCTCCCCAAATTTCGGAAGATTGAAGCCGTCGAATGATGGAAGCCGCCGGGTAATTCCAGTTTGGTAATGAAGTGCTGTTAGGTCTTCTTTTACTGCAACAAACGCCGCAAACCAGTTCTCCGTTCGGAGGCTTGGGCGCTTTCCTCCCGATTATTCTCATTTTCGGCATCTTTTACTTCCTGGTGTTCATGCCCATGCAGCGGCAGAAGAAAAATCAGCAGAAGATGCTGTCCAGTCTTCAGAACGGCAACGTAGTGCTGACCTCCGGCGGCATCGTAGGCACCATTGTGGCGATCGAAGCCGATGATACCCTGGTGCTGCGCGTGAAGCCGGATAATATCAAGCTCCAGGTCGCGCGCAGCGCGGTTTCGAGCCTCGTATCGGGTGAACCTAAGAAGTAGTATTCTATTTGGACAGGTCCGGACTTTCCCATGTCAACTAACATCAGAACCCGCACGATCATCATCGTCGCGGTGATCATCGCCTGCGTAATCGGCGTGATCGGGATTCCCACCTCCCTGACTGCTTTACAGCGGAACTGGGACAACAACATCCGTCTCGGTCTCGACCTAAAGGGCGGCAGCCGCCTCGTGTTGCAGGTGCAGGTGCAGGATGCCGCAAAGGCGGAGGCCGATCAGACGATCGAGCGGCTCAAGGACGATCTGAAAAAGCAGAATATCTCCTGGGCCGGTATCGACCGCAACGATCCGCAAACGGTTCAGGAAACCGACAATATCCAGATCACCATCAAGGGCATCCCCGCCACCCAGACCAGCGCGTTTCGCAACCTCATCAATGAGCGCTATACCGAATGGGTGCTGACGGCGGAGAATTCGACCGATTACGATTTGCGCATGAAGCCCTCCGATCTGGTGAGCCTCAAGCGCGACACGGTCGATCGCGAAATTCAGACCATCAGCAATCGCATCAACCAGCTCGGCCTCACCGAGCCTTCCGTGCAGCAATATGGCCAGGCCGCCAACAGTTACCAGATCCTGGTGCAGCTTCCCGGTGTGGACGATCCCGCCCGGGTGAAGGAGTTGATCGGCACCGTGGCCGTGCTGGAGATCACCGCGGTCAAAGAAGGTCCCTTCGCCAGCAAGGAAGCGGCGCTCGCGCAGCATGGCGGCGTGCTGCCGCTCAATACCAAACTGGCGAAAGCTATTCCGCGCGCAGGTACCCAGGGTGACGAGTGGTACCTCGTCAACAAGAACGCCGTGATTACCGGCCGCGAAATGCGCAATGCGCGCGCCAGTCAGGATCAGTCGCTCGGCTCTCGCGGCTGGGAAACCGAATTCACGCTGTCCCAAGACGGCGGCAAGCGATTTGGCATTTTCACTGGCGCCAACGTTGGCAACCGCCTCGCGGTGGTTCTCGACAACAATGTCGTGAGCGTCGCCACCATTCAAAGCAAAATTGATGATTCCGGCCGCATTACCGGACTGGGCAGCCAGGATGAAGCTGTTGATCTGGCTAGATATCTGCGGTCCGGCTCTCTGCCGGCCGGTATCGTTTATCTGGAGGAGCGCTCCGTCGGGCCGTCGCTCGGCGCGGATTCCATCCATGAAGGATTCGTCGCCGGTCTTGCCGGCCTGCTGGCCGTGATTGTGGCGATGCTGATCTACTATAAGCGCAGCGGCGTGAACGCAGTGTTGGCTCTGGTGCTGAATACGGTAGTACTGCTAGCCTGTCTATCCTACTTCCATGCAGTGCTCACGCTGCCAGGCATCGCCGGAATCATTCTCACCATCGGTATGGCCGTGGATTCCAATGTTCTGATATTCGAGCGAATCCGCGAGGAATTGCACGCCGGCAAGTCCGTTGTTTCGGCTGTAGACGCAGGTTTCGGGAAGGCTTGGTGGACGATTGTAGATACGCACGTCACCACCATCGTTTCGTGCGCCTTCCTGTTCCTGTTTGGCGAAGGTCCCGTGCGTGGGTTCGCGGTAACCCTGGTGATTGGTTTGGCCGCGAACGTTTTCACCGCCGTTTTTGTGTCCCGGACGATTTTCAATTGGGAGTTGTCGGGCCACCGGCGGATGCAGGAGTTGAGTATCTAGTCCGGCCATGCCTCTAAGGAGGCTGGGCGGGAACTATTTCTAAATGGCTGGTGTCAATCAATTTTGAGCGGCACCGCCTTGGCGAAGGGCCAATGGAATTTTTCAAGCAAACCAATTTCGATTTTCTGCGGTGGAAGTGGCCGTTTATCATCGCCTCGCTCGTGCTAAGCGCAGCGGGTCTGACCAGCATTGCTCTTCACGGCGGGCTCCGTTGGGGCATCGATTTCAAGGGCGGCGCTCAGATGACGGTCAAGTTCGCCTATGCGCCGCCTCTCGATAAGATCCGCTCCGCTCTGGATCAGAAGATCAAGAGCGGCGGTGTGACTGTACAGAACTTTACAGGCGCCGGCGCGGATAATGAAGTGGCGATCGCCACCGAGCTCGAAGAAGAACGGCTGTTGAACAAGAACCGCCAGGCGATGGCGGATGCCCTTACTGCCGCTTTCGGCCAGCCCTCCAGCGGCAAACTGGATTTCAACAACGCCGGCCAGACGGAGCTCTTTAACCGCTTGCGGGATCCGCTTGCGGCTGCCGGCGTGTCGATGAGCGAGCAGCAGCTTCAGACGCTGGTTACAAACATTCTCAGCTTTCGCAATACGCCGCCGCGCTCCGGCCTCATCACCGATTTCAAGCAGCTCTCTGCCGTTCCCGGCGTGACGCCGCAAATCGAGAACGTGATCAGCCAGCAGTGCTACCTTGCCCCGTTCAATATCCGCAACGTAGAAATGGTTGGTCCCCAGGTTGGCGCGGAGCTGCGCAATAAGGCCGTTCTCGCCACGCTGTATGCGCTGGCCGGAATGCTGGTCTACATCGCGTTCCGGTTCGAGTGGATCTATGGCGTTGGCGCGGTGGTGGCCTGTTTCCACGACACCATCATCACGATCGGACTGTTCTCGATTTTCAATAAAGAGATCACCATGACCGTAATTGCCGCCCTCCTGACTCTGGTCGGCTATTCGATGAACGATACCATCGTGATCTTTGATAGAATACGCGAGAATCTGAAGTTCATGCGCCGCGAGCCGCTGGAGCAGGTCATGAACAAGGCGGTCAACCAGACGTTGAGCCGGACAGTAATGACTTCGGGTTTGACGTTTTTGACGGTGATAGCCCTGTTTATTTTTGGCGGTCCGGTGCTGCATGGTTTCTCATTCGCCCTGGTTTGTGGCATTATTGTGGGAACTTATTCCTCAGTGTTTGTGGCCAGCCCCATTGTTCTGGCTGGGCACTATTTCGCCGACAAGCGAAAGAAACGGGTTCAAGTTGCGGCGCCGCCGGCGCGCGTAGAGAGTGCTCCCGCGGCTCAGCGCAAAGCTACCCCTAAGGGCGGAAATGCAGAAAACCGGGCAGCCCGGCAAAGGCCGGCAGTCCCGCGAAGGTAGTCAAATAAAGAAGCGCTGCGCGGCTCTTCTGGGCCGGCCAGCGCGGTGGGAAAGGAAGTGGCTATGTTCGAGCAGACATTTGTGCAGACCGGCAAGACCCATAAGACCTGGACAGTAGTAGTCTCGTTAGCGGCCCAGTGTGTGGGCGTAATCGTCCTGGTCATCATCCCGATGATCTATTTCGATGCGTTGCCGAAGAGCACGCTGACGAGTTTTCTGGTGGCGCCTCCGCCGCCGCCTCCTCCTCCCCCGCCTCCCCCTCCCGAAGCCCCGAAAGTTGTCAAAGTCATCCCCCGCCAGTTTGATGCCGGCCGCCTCATGGCCCCCAAGGAAGTTCCCAAACAGATTGCCACCATCGTGGAAAGCGAACTGCCTCCGCCTTCCGCCGCAGGCACTGGCGTGGTTGGCGGCACCAACCTCACGGGCGGTGTTCTGAGTGGTATTTTGGGCGGCGTCGGCGCCGCTCCGCCGCCTCCTCCGCCGGAAGTGAAGAAAGAACCGAAGGCAGCCGCACCGTCGCGCATCCGGGTTGGCGGTAACGTGCAAACCGCCAAACTCATCAAACAGCCTAAGCCCGTTTATCCCGCGCTGGCTAAGTCCGCCCGCATCCAGGGAGTGGTGAAGCTCCACGCGCTGATTTCCAAAGAGGGCGTAATCGAGGATCTTAAGGTCATCAGCGGCCATCCGCTGCTGGTGCCGGCCGCTCTCGAAGCGGTGAAACAGTGGGTCTACCAGCCGACGCTCCTCAACGGCGATCCGGTCGGTGTGGATACCGAAATTGACGTCAATTTCACATTGAGTCAATAAGAAGCAAGCTGTCCGCCGTCAGCTATCAGCCATCAGCTCTACCGCCGGCGCATTCAGAGCTGATCGCTGATAGCTGATCGCTGGCCGCTAAATCAACTCGCAGGAGAAAAAAGAAGAAATGCTAGTGCAATTGCAAATTTGGTCGCTTTACCTGCTCCAGGAAGGCGGCGGTGTAGCATTCGATCCACGTTCCATGTGGAACCAGATGGGGACTCTCGCCAAGATCGTGGTCATCTTGTTGTTCATGATGTCCGCGTACTCCATTGGCGTGATGATCGACCGTTTCATGGCCTACAGCGCCGCCCGCAAGCAGTCGCGCCAGTTCGCCCCGGCCGTCGCCGGCGCGCTGCGCGAAGGCAAGCTGGATGAAGCGGTGAAGATTGCCGATCGTTACAAAAAGAGCCATTTGGCGAAGGTCGTGGTGGCGGGCCTCCAGGAATTCCAGGCTCACCAACTCAGCCCCGACATTCCCGGTGAAGAAATCGATGCCTCGAAACGCGCCTTGGACCGCGCCGAAGCCATTGTCCGCGCCGAACTGAAGCGCGGCGTCAGCGGCCTGGCGACCATTGGTTCCACCGCGCCGTTCGTCGGTCTGTTCGGCACGGTCGTCGGAATCATCAACGCGTTCAAGGGAATCTCGAACGAGAAGTCGACTGGTCTCGCGGCTGTCGCCGGCGGTATCTCGGAAGCCCTCGTTACCACCGCTATCGGACTGTTCGTGGCTATCCCCGCCGTCGTGGTCTTCAATTATTTCACCAGCAAAATTGAAGCCTTCGACGTCGAGATGGGTAACTCCAGCTCCGAGCTGATCGATTACTTCCTGAAGCGGACGCAAAAGGGCGCCGGCGCGAGAAAGTAAGAAGGACTATTCAAACCGCGACTCCCAATGTCTGAGCCGCGACCGTAAGGGAGCGGTTGGAATCCGACGAGTTGATTCGGGAGAGGCCAAAAGTCTCTCCCGCTTCTGGTCGCCTCCGAACGGGGCGTGGATTGAAACCCGGGAGAAAGCCGATGAAGGTCATATTCAAAAAGAAGGAAGCGCAAACTCCAGTATCCGACATCAACGTCACCCCCATGGTCGACGTCATGCTGGTGCTGCTGATCATCTTCATGGTCATCACGCCTCTGCTGTCCAAAGGCATTCAGGTCAACATGGTGAAAACCAAGAATCCGATCGCCATGCAAGCGGCAGATAAGAGCGATGCAATTGTGGTTGCGATCACGCGGGACGGACGCAGTTATCTGAACAACAACCAGATGCCTCCGGAAGATCTGGCGCCGAAGGTCAAAGATCTGCTGACCAACCGTCTCGACAAGACTGTCTACATCCGCTCTGATGCCCGTGCCAAGTACGAAAAAGTGGTGGATGTGGTCGATAACCTGCGTGCTGCCGGCGTCGATCAGGTGGGCCTGCTTACCGAGCAGATCCAGCAGGATAACAAGAAGCAGAATCAGCAACAGCAAAAGCCCGCGGGGGCCGCACAGTAGGAAAGAATCAGAGCCGCATCAAGGAATCAGAGCCGCGACCGTAAGGGAGCGGTAAGTTAGGAGCAATCGTATGGCAATGACATCCGGGGGCAAGAAAGGCCCAAAATCAGATATCAATATGACGCCAATGATCGACGTCTTGCTCGTGCTGATCATCATCTTCATGGTCATCACACCGCTGACGCCGCACGGCCTCGAGGCACTCGTGCCCCAGCCGCCGCCTCCGAATCAAAAACCCAACCAGGCCGACTTGCGCACCGTCGTGATTGTTCTCGAGAAAGACGGAAAGGGTGGGTATTCGATCAAAATTAACCAGGACCCCGTGGAGGAAAACAATCTGCAGGAGCGGCTGGTGGACATTTTTAAGACCCGCGCCGAACGTGTGGTGTTCGTGAAGGGCGATCCGGATCTGGAATTTGCACCAGTGGCTCACGCCATCGATATTGCCCACGGCGCCGGCATCGACAAGGTCGGGTTGATGACGCCCAAGACGGAGGCGGGACAATAAATGCGTTACTTCCTTGTGGTTCCCGCCGTCGCCGCGCTCGCGATTTTCGGCGCGGGATGCCAAAAGCTGCAATCGCGCGACCAGCTTAACAAAGGCACGCAGGCGTTTCGTAACGCACAATATCCCGAAGCCGTGGAGCACTTTAAGCAGGCGGTGGAACTCGATCCGACCTTCCCGGTCGCCCGCCTGTATCTCGCCACTGCCTATATGCAGCAGTACATTCCGGGTGCCGAATCGGCCGAGAACGACAAGATGGCCAAGGCCGCCTACGACACCTTTACCGAGGTGCTCAGGGAAGACCCGAAGAATTCGACCGCCCTCGCTTCTATCGCTTCTTTGTTCCTGTATCAAAGGAAGTGGGACGATGCGCAGCAATGGTACGAAAAGCTGATTGCAATCGAGCCGAACAATGCTGACGCCTACTATAGCTTGGGTTACATTGCCTGGCAGAAATGGTATCCCGCGTTCGGAAGTGAGCTTGCCGAGTTGGGGATGAAGCAAGACGACCCCGGCCCCATCAAGGACAAAAAGGCCAAAGACGAGTTGAAGGAGAAGTGGCTGCCGACCATCAATGCCGGCTTGGACTCGCTCGACAAGACCCTCAAGATCAATCCTGAATACGAAGACGCGATGTCCTACAAGAATCTTCTGATCCGCGAGCGTGCCTACCTCGACGACTCCAAGGAAGATTTCGCCAGGGACACCAAAACCGCCGACGACTGGCAGCAGAAGGCCCTCGATACCAAGAAGATCAAGGCCGCCCGCGCGGAGAAAAAGACCGGCGGCGGTATCCACGAATAGCAGACGCAAAACAATTAGGTTTCAACAATCGTGCTCAGCCGTCAGTTCCGCGTTTGCGCGGGGCTGGCGGCTGATTGCTTTTGAGCGCTCACTCCAATTCCTTACCGTCCACGGCCATGCCCGGTGCAAGAAAGGTTGAAGGCTGCTCGCCCTTGCCAGCGAGAGTGCCAGTCTTAAAGCGTTTGTACCATTTCCCTTCGGGCACCTCCGGATCGGATTCCAGCCAGTGTTTGAGTTCGAGAAAATCTGAGCTGGAGATTCGGCCTGCACGGAATCGTTCGATCAGATGATCCAGGATTCCCTTTGGTGGCGGCTTCCTGATCTTGGCCAAGTTTGGCTTTCAGTTGGTGTGCTGAAATTGCTTATGGAAAATCAGACGTTCGAGTTCATTCGAAAGCCGCCGAACTTCTTGCGGGTCGTCAGTCGTCTTAAGTTGCTTCAATAATCTCAAAACAGCGCGATCGGAGGTTTCAGCCTTTGCCCAGCGTGCCTGAACCGCTTTGCGCGCGCTTTCGCTCCGCTGTGCCGGGCTGAGCTTGGCAGCCCGCGCGGGGCCACCTTTCTTACCGCCCTTACGACCTAGCGCGACAGCGGCAGGGTCTTTCTTACGATTGGTTTCAATTGCCACACTCTCATTATACGTGAGCGCTTCCGATCCAAGTTATACCTGACCGGTCACGTTAGCATGGCCCGCAAGCGTGCACTGCATCCAGAGATCTGACCGCTGATAGCTGAAGGCTGACCGCGTATTCTACAATCAAGCTAGAGTGTTTCCCGATACCACCGTTTCCACGCCCGAAGTGCCGGCCGGCCCGCCGCCGGACACAGTGGAGGCGCTGTATCATGAGCTGGAAACCAAGGTCCGCGACTATCGTCCCAAGGACGACCTGGCTCCTCTCGAGAAGGCATTCCGCTTCGCCCGTAAGTGGCACGAAGGCCAGATGCGCAGCTCCGGCGAACCGTACATGGTGCATCCGCTGCGCGTAGCGCACATCCTGGCCGATATGCGTATGGACTTGGTTGCCATGGAAACGGGGCTTCTACACGATGTTGTGGAAGACACCAGCGTCACCGTCGAGCAGGTCCGCAAAGAGTTCGGCGAGGAGGTTGCCCGCTGCGTCGATGGCGTGACCAAGCTAAGCAAACTGGATTTTTTCTCCGCCGAAGAGCGCCAGGCGGAAAGCTTCCGCAAAATGCTGCTGGCCATGGTGGAGGATATCCGGGTCATCATGGTCAAACTGGCCGACCGCATGCACAATATGCGGACTCTCGGCTTCCTCGATCCCGAGCGGCGCGAACGAATCGCCCGCGAAACCGTGGAAATCTATGCTCCGATCGCCCATCGCTTGGGAATGGGCAAAATCCGCGGTGAATTGGAGGATTTGGCGTTCCAGTTTCTTGAGCCCGAATCCTACCGTGAAATCGTCGATGCCGTGGAGTCGCGGCGCCACTCCAACGAAGAGTTCCTGGCGGAAATTAAGCGCACCGTTGAGGCGGAGTTGCGGCGCGAGGGCATTCCCGCGCGTATGGAAGGCCGCATCAAACGCCCGTATTCCGTGTTCCAGAAGCTGCGCCGGCAGAAGATTTCCATCGATCAGGTGTACGATCTCACTGCTCTCCGCATCATCACGGACTCCGTAAAAAATTGCTACGCGGCCCTGGGAGTAATCCATAACCAGTGGCGCCCGATTCCCGGCCGCATCAAGGATTTCATCGCCATTCCGCGCCCGAACCTGTATCAGTCGCTGCACACTTCCGTGGTCGGGCCGCATGGCCAAACCTTTGAAGTGCAGATTCGCACCGAGGAGATGCATCGCATCGCAGAGGAGGGAATTGCGGCTCACTGGAAGTACAAGGAGGGGCGCAAGGGACCGGCCGCCGACGATCAACGCATCGCCTGGCTCCGCCATCTGGTCGAGTGGCAGCAGGACGTGCAGGATCCAGGCGAGTTCCTCTCCACCCTCAAGGTCGATCTCTACCCCGAGGAAGTCTACACGTTCACTCCGCGCGGCAAAGTGATCGTTCTGCCGCGCGATGCCTCCCCCATCGACTTCGCCTACGCCATCCACTCCGATGTAGGCAGTACCTGTGTAGGCGCGAAGGTGAATGGCAGGATCGTTCCGCTGCGCTCCCCCTTGCGCAACGGCGACGTGGTCGAAATCATGACCCAGCCGGGCCATCAACCGAGCAAGGACTGGCTAGCGATCGTCAAGACCGCCCGCGCACGCAACAAGATCAAGCACATCATCAACGCCAGCGAGCGCGCTAAAGCCATCGACATCGGCCAGAAATACCTCGAAAAAGAAGCCCGCCGCCTGGGAGTGCAACTGGCTCGGGTCCGCGCCGCTGATTTGGAAAAGGTAGCGTCCGAATGGGGCTATGGCAAAACGGAGGACCTGTACGCCGCGCTGGGTTATGGCAAATTCTCCGCCCGCCAGATTCTGAGCAAGCTGGGCTTGCCGGTAGGATCGGTCTCCGGCCAGAAGCCCGGCGCGGAGGAAAGCGCCGAGGGCAAAGTGGCCGGACCGGCCGATGGTGTGCCTGCTCCCTCACCGCTGCCTCCGGGCACTCGGCGCACCGAGCACGATGGCGTGCTGAAGGTGCGCGGGATCGACGATCTGCTGGTTTACCGCGCCAAGTGCTGCAACCCGATCCGCGGTGAGGCCATCGTCGGTTATGTAACCCGCGGCAAGGGCGTGGCCGTGCATTCGAAGGCGTGCCCCAACGTGCAGAATTTAATGTACGACGTGGAGCGCAAAATCGAAGTGGAATGGGCGCGTTCCGCCGCGGATGCGTTCCCGGTTCGCATCGTTGTTCATACGGACGACCGGCCTGGCATGCTGAATCAACTCACTTCCGTTCTCTCCGACGACAACACCAACATCCGCAGCCTCGAAGCGAAGACGGAGCTCGATCATGATGGCGGCGTAGTGGAAATGACGGTGGACGTGCGCGATAAGAAACAACTCGAGCGAATCGTAGCCTCCATGCGCCGCATCTCCGGCGTCCGCGATGTCGAACGTCTCTTCAATTAAGCAGTAATGACCATCTCTACCGACCCCGAACACATCGCCATCTCCAAATCTACCGGCATTAAGATCGATTGGAAAGATAACCACCACAGCGAATATCCCCTGGATTATCTGCGCGACAAATGCCCCTGCGCCACCTGCACGGGCGCGCACGGCACGCCGCCACGTCCACCGGGCGGCGAGGCCGCCGAAGGGCCATTCCCCATGTTTAAGCCGCGCTTGAAAATGCTTGGTGTGTCGCCGGTGGGCAATTACGCTATTCGTATCGATTGGAGCGATGGCCACAGTACCGGCATTTACTCATACGAACACCTCCGCCACATCTGCCCCTGCGACGGGTGCCGCAAGGGGTAACGGGGCTTCGGGACCGACTGGACAACTCGCCAGGCTTCCGCTGGTTTCGCGAATCTAATATAATCGCCCCAGGCTTCGAATCTCCTGATTGCGCTTGGGTTTTGACGGAGGCAGCGGCATGTTCAAGTGGGCTAAGTTGCCATTGGCGCTGATGCTGGCGGCAGGGGGCGCTGCGGCCGGCGCCGATTCTCGCCTCGCGGAGGCGGCCAGAAACCAGGACCAGCAAACCATCCGCGCGCTGGTGACCCGGCACGCGGATGTCAATGCCCGCGCCGATGACGGCTCAACCGCGCTCCTATGGGCTGCGCACTGGAACGATACCGAAACAGCAAAGCTCCTTCTCGATGCCGGCGCGGACCCGAACGTAGTGAACGACTTCCGCGTGACGCCTCTATCGGAAGCGTGCACCAACGGAAATTCCACGCTGGTACATCTGCTGCTGAAATCGCGCGCTAATCCCAACACTCCGCTCGCCACCGGCGAAACCCCGCTGATGACTTGCGCGAAAACCGGCAGCGCGGATGCGGTTCGCATGCTGGTTGAGTACGGCGCAGCCGTGAACGCCAAAGAGCCCGGCGAGAACCAGACCGCGCTGATGTGGGCCGCGGCCGAGTGTCACGCGGAAGTGGTAAAGGCGCTAATCGAAGGGCATGCGGACCTGAAAGCTTACACCAAGCAGGGATTCACGGCGCTGCATTTTGCGGCGCGCGTCGGGGATCTCGAAAGCGTAAAGGCGCTGCTCGCCGCGGGAATGGACGTGAATACCCTGACGCAAATTCCCGAGGGCGGAAACAAACGAGACGGCAGCGTAACCATCCAGTTGGGGATTGCGAAAACGATCGGCTCGCTAGGCTATACCCCTCTGCTGGTGGCCGTGTTGCGAGGCCATGTGGATCTGGCGCTGTATTTGCTCGATCATGGCGCCGACCCCAATATTCTCGCGGCCGGCTACACGCCCCTGCATTGGGCGGCGGGCAACTGGGAAAGCTTCGTTGCAAATCCGGTGTATGGTTTCGAGGATCCGATGGCCGGAATTCGCGATCGCGCAGCCAAGCTGCGGCTGGTAAAGGCCCTGTTGGCGCACGGCGCCAATGTGAACGCGCGCATGACCAAACCGCAGCCGACGTTCGCCGGCGGATACCTGGATGCTAAGGGAGCCACGCCTTTTCTGCTGGCGGCCGCCGCGAACGACCTCGAGATGATGCACATTCTGCTCGATGCCGGCGCCGATCCCAAAATTCTCACCGCAACTAATGCGTCGGCCATCATGGCGGCGGCCGGGCTGAATCACTCGATCGGCGAGGATTTGACCACCGAAGCGCAGGCGACCGAGACAGTGAATTTTTTGCTCAGCCTGGGCGTGGAACCGAAGGGCGAGACAACCTTCGGGGAGAACGCGCTGTTTGGCCCGGCATATCGCGGTTGGAACAAACTGTTGGCCCAGTTGATCGATCTTGGCGTAAATGTGAATGCAGTCAGTAAGGCCGGTGTGACGCCTTATCTCGCGGCCAACGGGTCGGGCGACCGGCTCGGCGGCGTTCTATATAACAAGATAGGCGCGGAGTTGCTGCTCAAACACGGCGCCGATCCCAAGTTAGGGCACCCTTGCGAGGCGCAGAACAAGTGCAGGGCGGAGCAATGAGAAGGCTCGCGCCGGTTTTCGCCATGTTCGCGGTCGCGGCATTCGCTCAGACGCCTGCGCGCCAACTGATCTCGCAATACTGCATCACTTGCCACAACGAAAAGCTGAAGACCGGCGGCCTCATTCTGGATCGCGCGGATTCGGAACATCCCGCCAATTCGGCCGAGGTCTGGGAAAAGGTCATTGTGAAGCTGCGGAGCCGCGCCATGCCGCCGCCCGGCATCCGCCGTCCCGACAACGCCGAGTACGAACGCGTTGCTTCCTGGCTGGAATCAGAAATCGACCGCGCCGCTGCCACGCACGCGAACCCAGGCCGTTCCGCTAGCTTGCATCGTCTCAATCGCGCCGAATATGCCAATGCTGTTCGGGATCTGGTGGCCGTAGAAGTCGATCCGCAACAGATGCTGCCGCCCGATGAGCAGGCTTTCGGATTCGAGAACAACGCCGAGGCGCTCTCCATACAGCCCGCATTGCTGGATCGCTACCTTTCCGCGGCTGCATACGTTGCGCGCCGGGCTGTGGGCGATGCCAGCCTCCCGCCGGCGTTCGTACGTTACGGGGCCCTGAAAGGCAATGCCAACGACCAGACCTATCTTCGCCAGACGGATCGCTTGAGCGAAGACTTTCCGTTGGGATCGAAAGGCGGCGTGGCCGCGAGCCACTATTTTCCAGTGGACGCGGAATACGTTTTTAAAATTCGGCTGCAACGGGCCTGGGACAGCGTGATCCGCGGGCTCAATGTCCCCACGCAGTTAGAAGTTCGCCTGGATGGCAAGCGAGTGGGGCAATTCACTTTGGGCAGCGGGAAAGCGCCATCAAAAACATTCCAATATGACGGCGATGACGGGTTGCAGGTGCGCGTGCCGGTGAAGGCCGGTTTGCACCAGGTGATGGCGACCATGCTCAAGACGGACGATGCGGAGCCCGAGGGCGTCGGACCCGATCGCCTTCCTCTTTTCAGCCGTTCGTCCGATAATGCGAACTCACCAATCGGGATCGCATCGTTGTGGATCGGCGGCCCCTATGACGCCCGGGTCCCGCAGGACTCGCCCAGCCGCAAGCTGCTGTTCGTGTGCCGGCCCAGTTCTACCGGAGAAAAGCTTCAAGCTGACGAGTTGGGCTGCGCGACAAAAATCCTGAGTAGACTGGCGATGCGAGCCTATCGCCGCGCTGCCACCAACGACGATGTCGAGACTCTCCTCCGTTTCTACAAACAAGCGCGGGCAAGCGGCAGCTTTGACGATGGCATCCGCGCCGCGCTCGAACGGGTGCTGGTGAGCCCAGATTTCTTATTCCGTATCGAGGCCGATCCTCCGGGTGTGGCTTCGGGGAGCGTCTATCGGATTTCCGATATTGAGCTGGCTTCGCGCATGTCGTTCTTCCTGTGGGGCAGCATTCCGGACGACGCGCTGCTTGACCTGGCTATCCGCGGCAAGCTGAGCGAATCCGCGGTGCTCGAAGAACAAGTGAGGCGCATGCTCGCCGATTCCCGCGCTCGCACGTCTCTTGTACAGAATTTCTTCTCCGACTGGCTGCAGATTCGCAATGTCTGGCTGCTCAATCCGGACGGCACGAAGTTTCCGTGGTTCGACGACAATCTCCGTTCCGCGTTCGTGACGGAAACAGAGCTGTTTCTCGACGCGCAGTTAGAAGAAGACCACAGCGTCACCGATCTGCTAACTTCGGATGAGACCTTCCTCAACGAGCAACTGGCGCGCCACTACGGAATACCCCGTATTTATGGCAGCCATTTCCGGCGCGTGAAACTCACGGACCCAAACCGTTTCGGATTGCTGGGCAAGGCCAGCGTGTTGGCGGTCACCTCTTACACAACGCGCACTTCGCCAACCATTCGCGGCAAATGGCTGCTGGAAAATATCCTGGCCGCGCCCATGCCGGCTCCGCCTCCCAACATACCCGCGCTCGAAGACAGCAATAAGGAAGGCAAACCGCTTTCCGTGCGGGAAATGCTCGAAAAGCACCGCGCCAATCCGGTGTGCGCAAGCTGCCATGCGCGCATGGATCCGCTGGGGCTGGGTCTGGAGAATTTCGACGCCATCGGGCAATGGCGCACCACCGACGCAGGCAAACCGATCGATGCTTCGGGCGTGCTGCTGGACGGGACGAAGGTGAACGGGCCGCGCGAACTGCGTGCGGCGCTGCTGGCCCAGAAAACGCAATTCGTTAAAGCGGTGACTGAAAAACTGCTGACCTATGCGCTTGGCCGCGGCCTGGAGTATTACGATGCTCCCACCGTGCGCGCAATCGACCGCTCCGCTGCGGCGAACGATGATCGCTGGTCGTCCATTGTTTTGGGAATTGTCAAAAGCCCGCCATTTCAGATGAAAAGAGCAGGGACTGGGGATTAGCGACTCGGGACTGGAGGATGACAATGTTCGTGACGAAGAAGGCGATTTCGCGCCGCACCGTGCTCCGCGGAATGGGCGCCGCAATTGCACTACCGCTGCTGGACGCCATGGTTCCGGCCTTGGCGCGGGCCGCGTCCACGAGCCCCGTGCGCCGCTTCGGCGTAGTCTACCACCCGAACGGCGTCATCTACGACCAGTGGCTTCCCAAGGGCGTCGGAACCGATTTCGAACTTTCACCCACGTTGAAGGGACTTGAGCCATTCAAAGATAAATTGATCGTCGTTACCGGACTGTTCAGCGACCAGGCGGAGGCGTTGGGCGATGGGGGTGGCGACCACTCGCGCGCCTGCGGCTCCTACCTCACGGGCGTCCATGTCAAGAAGTCGGACAGCAACGTCGAAAATGCCGTCTCCATGGACCAGATTGCCGCCAAGGCCTTCGAGCGCGAGACACAGCTTTCGTCGCTGCAAATGACTGCCGATGAAAATAGCCTGCTAGGTTCCTGCGACCTGGGGTACAGTTGCGCCTACAGCAGCACGCTTTCCTGGCTTACACCGACGCTGCCGCTGATGGCCGAAAACAATCCGCGGGTGCTGTTCCAGAGAATGTTCGGTTCCAGCGATAGCACCGATCCGCGCGTGCGCGCCTCGCGGCTCAAGCAAGATGCAAGCCTACTCGATTCCGTCAACGACCGCGTGGCCCAGCTCCAGCGCCAGCTTGGCCACGCCGACAATCGCAAGATGAACGATTATCTTGCGTCGCTGAGAGATGTGGAGCGGCGCATTCAAAAAGCCGAAGAGCAGAGTTCCAAGGCTCTGCCCGACGTGGCGCAACCCGCCGGAATTCCGGAGAAGTTTGAGGATCAAGTCCGCTTGCTCTATGACTTGCAGCTTCTGGCGTACCAGGCGGACCTGACGCGGGTAACCACATTTATGTACGGCCGGGAGCAGACCGGGCGGCCGTATCCGCAGATTGGCGTGCCCGAGCCGCACCATCCGCTGACGCATCACCAGGGCATTCCGGAAAAGATGGAAAAATGCGCCAAGATCCAGCGCTACCATATCGGCCTCTTTGCGGAATATCTGGAGAAGCTCCGCAACACGCCGGATGGCGATGGCTCCTTACTCGATCATGTAATCCTGGTTTACGGCGCGGGCATCAGCAATAGCGACCGGCACACCCACGGCCCGCTACCCACTCTGCTCGTGGGCGGAGGCGCCGGGACGCTGAAGGGCGGACGCCACCTGGTTTATCCAGAACACACGCCGCTAACGAATCTTCAATTGACGCTGCTCGATAAGCTCGGTGTGCGCACTGACCAACTGGGCGATAGCACCGGAGAGATGAAGAATCTGTCGGAATTGTAGGGGCTTCACCGCGCGGCCAGCCACACGGCTTGCATGTCGCCAGGGGCTATGCCAGGCGCGCCCGAGCCGGGGAATACCGGCGACTGCAATATAGGATGGACCGGTAGGGCGTACGCTGGTTGCGCTCCTGGATACATGGCATAGTAGCCAGCCTGCCGGTGAAAGAGCCCAGAGCCGCCGGGAACTCCATTCGCGGGCACCAGCAGTTTCGTTTTCACGATTTTCATTCGCACTAAGGACGGTGGACCGGCCTGGGCGCCTGCCGCAGCGGCAGGCGGCATCGGCTGGGCCTCGTGCTGCAGAACATACTCGATCAAACGCTCCGATACGGATTTATGGCGCAGGAAAGTCAGTCCTTCTACCGTAGTATCCAGCCGCGTCCGGCTGAGCAGGATTTTTTGAACAATGAACGCATCCGAAAAGCCGGCGTTCGAAAGCTGCACAATTCCCTCGTTAGTCAACACGTCGGCCGGGAGAGGCGCTTCATCCCGAACGACGCTAGTCACAACCGCCGTGTCCGCAGCAAGTAGGGCGGCCGTGGGGATCACAGATATCAGCAGAAGCGAGACCAACCAGCGCATAATTGCCTCCGAGAAACGTATCGGCCAAAGGGCGGATTGCTTTACTAGGCAGATCGCACGAGAAAGCTCCGATAAGAACCCTGAGGAACCTAGACGATGAAACTGGCCTCACTATGTCTGCTCGCTCCGTTGGCGCTCGATGCACAGGTGCTTCCGCTCACGCGCCACTTCCTGATGAATTCCGATATTGTCGCTCTGGCGCAGGCGGGTTATGGCGAGCAGACGATTATTGACACGCTGCTCGCAAAACCGAACCGCTTCGATACGAACGCCGCTGCCCTCGTCGACCTCGCAGCTCACGGTATCTCCGAGCGTGTGGTGGAAGCCATGCTGCTGGCGGCATGCGGACAGGGATGTGCTCAAGTAAGCGGCGCCGAAAAAATGGAAAAGCTCCACGCGGCAGAAGCTCACGCTGTGGAGCAACAACTGCCCGTAGCCGCCAAAGGTGTGGCGTACCGTGCGTCTCTCGGCATTCGCAGCGATGCTCGCTGCCCTATGGCCGATACGGCGTTGTCGCTTGCAAGCGGGAAGCTGCCTCCCGGGTTGAGGTTGACCATGGATGGTTTGGACGGCACGCCCCTCGAAACCGGGCACTTCCGCTTTATCGTCCGGGCGAGCAACGGCTGCTCCAGCCGCACACGCACGCTCACGCTCGAAGTGACCGGAAAACCGATCCTACAGGCCTCACCAGATCAGATCACTTTCACCAGCAAAGTTGCTGGCCAGAAACCCGCGCCGCGTGCCGTTCTGGTATCCAGCACCTGGCCCGATCTGCCGTATCAGGTCGAGAAACAAAACGCCGACTGGCTGGACGTGAGCCTCAGCAGCGGTAGAACGCCGCCGGCGGGGTCCGCCTTGACCGGCGATGCAGTCACTTTGACTGCTGACTCATCGAAGCTTAAGCCCGGCACTTATCGCGGAGCGCTCCTGGTTTCTACACCGGGAGGCGCCAACGTGCAGAGTGTTCCGGTCGTGCTAATGGTGGGCGGCGGAGAGTAGCCTTCGCGGACTCTGTTATTCTGATCTCAAGGCGCCCTCCGTTCAATGTTCCCCATCCGCGATACCCAGCCGAGTTACTCCAAGCCGGTGGTGACGGTCGCGATCATCGTCATCAATATCCTGGTGTTTCTCTATCAGTTCTCGCTCGATCCCTTTTCGCAAAATGCCTTCCTGTATCACTACGCCCTCATCCCGGACCGTTTCCACTTCGCCAACGTGCTCACTTCTATGTTCCTGCACGGCGGCTGGATGCACGTGCTCGGGAACATGTGGTTTCTATGGATTTTCGGCGACAACATAGAAGACATCCTGGGTCACGGCAAGTACCTGGCGTTTTATCTGCTTTGCGGCATCGCGGCCGCGTTCACTCAGGTCTTCTTCGAACCGTCATCGCGGGTTCCGATGGTGGGCGCGAGCGGCGCCATTGCGGGCGTCATGGGCGCATACATGTTGAAGTTTCCGCAATCCCGCATTCGCACTCTGGTCTTCATCATCGTGTTCATCACCATGGCCGATATCCCGGCCTGGATCATGCTCATTTACTGGTTCTTCCTACAATTCGTGGGGGGCTTTGAAAGCCTGGGCACCCAGCAGATGGTGCAGGGCGGCACCGCATTTTTCGCCCACGTGGGCGGCTTCCTTTCCGGCATGGCGCTCATCTATTTGTTGCGACCCGAACAGCGCTATACCCGCCGGCGCGATCTCTATTGGTAGATTAGACCGATGACGCTGGACGTGCTGGCCATCGCGGCGCATCCCGACGATGTGGAGCAGACTTGCGGCGGCACGCTGCTGCGCACGGCCGAAATGGGCTACCGCTCGGGAATCTTGGATCTGACAGCCGGCGATATGGGAACCCGCGGCACACCCGAAGAACGCCTGACCGAATCCGAAGCCGCCGCGCGCCATTTGCAGCTCGCCTGGCGCGGCAATTTGCGTTTGCCTGATGCGCGCCTGGAGAATTCGCTCGCCGCCCGCACCGCTCTGGCGCTGAAGCTGCGCGAGCTGAGGCCTCGCGTGGTCATTCTTCCCTACTGGCAGGCACGCCATCCGGACCACTACCGCGCCGGCGAGTTGGGCTACGAAGCCTGCTTCCTCGCAGGACTGAGGAAGCTCGATGCGGAATCGGAGCCGCACCGGCCCTTCAAAATTCTCTATTCGAGCCTCTACGCGGACGTGAAGCCTTCCTTCATCGTGGATATCAGCGCGCAATTCGACCGCCGGATGGCCGCCCTGCTGAGCTATTCCTCTCAATACGGAGGCGGCGGCGAGGGCGCCGGTCTGTTCCCTGGCGAGCAGGAAATCCGTGAGCGCCTGGGCGCCATCGCGCGCTTCTACGGCAATCTCATCGGCGTGCGGTACGGCGAGCCTTTCGTAGTAAAGGAGGCGATGGAAGTGAGCGACATCGTGGCGATGGGCGTGCGATCGATTTAAGCGCCAGATTCACCGAAGCGGTAGCGCGGCGCCGCTTCTCCGCGCAGCGATTCTGCCGTACAATCTGCTGCATGGTAAGCAATCGCATTCTCACCACGCATGTGGGAAGTCTCGTCCGCCCGCCCAATCTCGTCGAGTTCCTCAAGAAAATCGATGAAGGCGAACCGTACGACACCTCCGCCTACGAACAGTGCCTCAAAGAATCCATTGCCGAAGTGGTCAGGCAGCAAAGCGAAGCAGGCGTCGATATTGCAAGCGATGGCGAATTCGGCAAAACCGGGAATTGGGCCTGGTACATCCACCAGCGCATTTCGGGATTCACCACCCGGCCGGCCACGCCCGAGGAACTCGGCGATCCTCTGGCGACCATGTCGCTGGGCAACGATTATGCCGCCTTTCCCGAATTCTACGCCGAGTATTTCCCCACTCAAGGCTTTCGCGTGCGCCCGGCCACGACGGTTACCGTCTGCAGTGGCCCGATTCGCTACATTGGGCACGCGCAGGTCGCTCGCGATATCGCAAACCTCAAAGAGGCCGCCGGCAGGGTAAAGCTGGAAGACGCGTTCCTCCCCGTGGTCGCCCCGGCCAGCGCCTTCCCTATCTACAAGAACGAATACTACAACAATGACCAGGAGCTGCTGTGGGCCTTGGCGGAAGCGCTCCGGGAAGAATACAAGGCGATCCTCGATGCTGGCCTGCGAGTTCAAATCGACGACGCCTTCCTTCCCTGGACCTACGACCGCATCGTGCCACCGATGACCCTCGCGCAGTACCGCAGTTGGGCGGAACTTCGCATCGAGGCTCTCAATCATGCGCTCGAAGGCCTGCCGCAGGAACGAATCCGCTACCACATCTGCTGGGGGAGCTGGAACGCTCCGCATGTGAATGACGTGCCGTTGAAGGACATCGTTGACTTGCTATTGAAGCTCCGCGTTGGCGGCTACCAATTTGAAGCCGGCAATGTACGCCATGAGCATGAATGGAAGGTGTGGCAGCAGGTGAAGGTGCCCGAAGACCGGATCCTGATTCCGGGTGTGATCAGCCATGTGACAAATGTCGTGGAACACCCCGAACTGGTGGCCGAGCGACTTATCCGTTTTGCCGGGATCGTGGGCCGCGAGCGCGTGATGGCCGGCTCCGATTGCGGCTTCGCGCAAGGGCCGTTCGTGCGTAGAGTCCATCCCACAATTCAATGGGCGAAACTGCGTGCGCAGGCCGAAGGCGCGCGGATCGCGAGCGCTCAGTTGTGGGGAAAGGCATCGGGCACTGTGTAACGCCTGGGTGAGAGCCGGGCGACAATAAGGTTATGCGCTTGCGCACAGCCAGGGACCGGCTCAAAGTGGAGCACAGTATCATCGGGGGGTTGCGGGAAGTGTTGGAAACCCTGCTGAAAACCACGCCAGAGATCCGGTCCGTGATTCCGGGAGTGATCCGGCCGGTGCGCGACGCCAAGGGCAAAGTGCGCGTACGGGTGACGGTGCCGGTCCAGAACGGATGGAAAGCCATTGCGTTGAGTGCGGGCGCGCGGCAGGAGTTGTTCATCAGCACGGCCATGGGACAAAAGGAATTGGAGAGGGCTTTCGAAGCGGCGGGAGCAGCCGTCGACTGAAAATTGCGGCGCGGACCCCGATGTTACACTGAAACCGGTTGCCCCGCTCCGAAACGCCTCGCCAGCAAACGATCGTTCGACGGCCCCTTCGTTCCGTTCTGTACGCTGCCTTTACGTCCCTTCCGCTGATCCTGGCGATAGCGCTGGCTCTTCGCCTGGGCTTTGCGTGGAATTACCAAAGCCATGTGCCGCGTCGGGCACTGAGCGTGATTCCCTTCCTGTTCGAATCGGGCAATATCGCGCACGCACTCGCCACCGGCGCAGGCTTCAGTTCGCCATTTCGGATTCCGACGGGACCGACGGCATGGATGACGCCCCTTTATCCTTTGTTCCTCAGCGCCATTATGCGGATCTTCGGCGCCTATACGTTTGCCTCCTGGGTCGCGGCGGTGCTGTGCAACATCGGGGTTTCCACGGCCGCGTGTCTGCCGATTTACGCTGCCGGACGCCGCATCGGCGGCGCGGCCGTTGGGGTCACGGCCGCCTGGCTGTGGGCGATCTTTCCTAACGCGATTTTGTTGAGCTTCGAGAGCCTGTGGGACACCTCGCTTTCGGCGCTGCTGGGCGCGACGGTGCTCTGGGCGACGCTGCGCGTATGCGATGCGCGGCGGTGGAGCGCCTGGGCGGTCTATGGATGTCTCTGGGGCGTGGTGTTGATGACCAATGCCGCTCTCGTGTCGCTGATGCCGTTTCTTTTGGGGTGGCTCGCATTCGGAAGCCGAAAGCGCCTACGCCACCTCGCCCGGCCCGCTCTGGCGGCCGGGGTGGCGGTGCTCCTCTGCGTGCCGTGGACGATCCGAAACTATGCGGTTTTCCACTCTTTCGTCCCACTGCGCTCGGTCCTGGGGCTGCAACTTTGGGTCGGGAATAATCCGCGCGCTAAGGTCGTGTGGCTGGGAGAGCAGCATCCCATCAACGATACGGCTGAGCGCAATCAATACGTCGCCCTGGGCGAAACGGCGTACATGCGGGAAAAGCGAGACGCTGCTATCGACTACATGGTGCACCACCCGGGGCGAGAGGCCGGCCTGATCTCCGGCCGCTTCGTTTCCATCTGGGCAGGAGGCACGCCCACGCCGCTCAGGGACTTCTTCCGCAATCGTTCCCTTTGGTTCCGCTACGTGCTGCTGTTCAACCTGGCTGCGGCGATTGGCGCAGCCGCAGGCATTGTTCTGCTCTTCCGCGCGCGTAACCCCTACGCATTTCCCCTGGCCGTCTTCCCGCTGGTGTTCCCGTGGGCCTACTACCTGACTCTTGCCCTGCCTCGCTATCGCCATCCGATCGACCCGGCGCTGATTCTGTTATTGGCCGTCAGCCTACGAAGCGCCGGCTACCAAAAGACCTGAGATGGAGCTGCTCACAGTTTGCGAGTGAGCAGGCGAAGGGCGGTTTTCAGTTCGATATCCGCGGCTCCTTTCAAAGGAGCGAGGCGGGCGAAGACGTCCGCGGCGGCGTTGTGGAATCCGGCAGGCATGCCCGCGGCCTCGAAGGTAGCGGCGATCTCGTTCATTTCGGCGACGAATCGCCACGATTTGGGGACGACGTGTTGAAGGGATTCGACAGCTTGAGCAAAGGGCGGGCCGGAGCGCGACCACTGGCGCTCGAGATCGCTCAGCACGCCCATTTCCTGAGCGGTGGCCAATACGGCCGCCCGCAGGGCAGCCAAGCCTTTGGTATGGGCGGCAAACACCATTTTGAGCGCGGAAGCTTTGCCGATTTCGCCATCCAGCACTTCGGCTTCGAGCGGCCCGCCGGAAAAGAGAGGGATGGCTTGGGCGGCATGCGGGCCGGAGAGGTAGATCCAGGTCTGGTGGCGGTTGCGCGGGGGTAGGCCGATGATACTGCTATCGACGAAACGGGCGCCCGCCGCCTCGAGGATGGCGCAGATCCGCCGGGCGCGCAGAGGGGAAATCGCGTTGGCATCGATGTAGAGACCGCGAAAGCCGTGGCTGACGACTTCCTGTGCGATGGCTTCCGCGAACTCCGGAGGGCAGACACTGACGATGGCTTCGCACTGTTCGCAGACACCACGGATCGAGACGGCATCGCATAGCGCGGCGCTGGCAGCGCGATGGCGGGTTTCCGGGCTTCTGGCTTCGGAGGCCCACCAGATCTGGTGACCGCCATTCAAGAGCGTACGTGCCACGGCAACGCCCATTTCACCGGGATGCAAGACGCCGATATTTTTCATCATATTGATATCGTCCTCCTATAATAGTGGCTACTCTCATGCAGACAGAGAACCTGGTCGCCATAGATACTCACGTTCATATTGAATCGAATACGGACAGCGCCGCCGATGAAGCGGCACGCAAATACTTCCGGGAGACTGGCCCGAGGTCGAGCCCGCAAGAAGTTGCCGATTACTACCGCGCGCGCCAGATCGGCTGCGTGGTTTTTTCGGTGGACGAGCAGCTCACGGGAAGGCCGCAGGTGCCGAATGATGAAGTTGCGGCCCTGGCTGCGCGGAATGCGGATGTGATGATCGCGTTTGCCAGTGTGAACCCGACGCGCGGTTTCAGCGCGGTGAGCGAAGCGGAGCGGCTGATTGCGCACGGAGCGCGTGGATTTAAGCTGCATCCGCCGCTTCAGCAGTTCCACGCCAACGACCGCATCGCGTACCCATTCTATGAGGTGGTGGCCGCGGCGAAGCTGCCGGTGATTTTCCACACGGGGCACAGCGGCATCGGGACGGGCATGCCGGGCGGCGGCGGTGTGCGGCTGAAGTACGGCAACCCGATGGATATCGATGACGTGGCGGTAGATTTCCCAGATATGCCGATCATTATGGCCCACCCGTCTTTTCCGTGGCAGGATGAAGCAATTTCGGTTTGCCTCCACAAGCCGCAGGTTTATATCGATCTTTCGGGCTGGTCGCCGAAGTACTTTTCGCCGACGCTGATTCAGTACGCGAACACGCTGCTAAAAACCAAGGTACTATTCGGGTCTGATTATCCGCTGATTACACCGGATCGGTGGCTGGCGGATTTTGAGAAGATCGCGATTCGAGACGAAGTGAGGCCGCTGATTTTGAAAGAGAATGCGGTGAGGCTGCTGGGGCTGAAATCCGGGGACTAGGGATACTAACCGATTTTCTTAAAAAAAGAAAATATGTAAATTCTCTAACTAAGATTTTCGCTATTTTCGTGCCGCCGCTGCTATAGTTGGCTGGCGCCTTGGAGCGGCGCGCATCATGAATAAATCACGACGACTCTATGGAGCGCTGAGTTTTCTTTTCCTGGTCAGCGCAGGAACGACGCTCGCCGCGCCCAACGGTAAAGCCGATCTATGGCGCCTGGTGGTCGTTGGTGATTCGATATCTGCCGGCGTGCAGAACTTTTCGCTACTCGACACGCAACAGCCGCACGGGTATGCGGCGCTGATCGCTGAGCAGGCCCGCGTGCCCATGACCCTGCCTTTAGTTCCGTACCCCGGGGCCCCGAATGTGCTGGAGTTGATCAGTTTTGGACCGCCACCGGTAATTCAACCGGCCCCGGGCACTCTTCCACGGATTCCTCGCGATAATCCGTTCCTCCAACCAACCAACCTCTCGATCCCTGGGATCACGGTACAGCAAGCCCTCACATTGACGCCAAATCCGAATGCCAGCCCCAGCGATCCGGTCGCGGGCTGGGCAAATATCGTACTTGGCTTCCCTAGGCCATTCCTGTTTCCCGGACCGGCGCTGACTCAAATACAGCAGGCCGTTGCCCTGCATCCGAGCACGGTTATCGTTTGGCTGGGAAATAATGACGTCCTCATACCTTTCTTGTTTGGAGGGGCGCCCACACCGGCCGATACATTCGCGGCAGCCTATCAGAACATTTTACAGGCGCTGTCTCAAACGAAAGCCAGCCTCGTAGTAGCTAATATTCCGGATATCACGGGACTCCCCTATTTGACGCCGGTGGCCACGCTGGCGCGAGAAACCGGCTTGCCGCTCACTGAGATCACTTCCCTGCTGGGAATCGGACCGGGGGATTACTTGCGCCCCGCGGGGGTTACGATTGCGGAACAGATCTTGAACGGAGCACCGGGGCCAATTTCGAACTACACGTGTTCCGCTGAGCCGTTCTCCAGCGCCCCTATGGCTTGTGTTCTGACAGCCGCCGAGGCATCCGCTTTCCAGGAGACTGTGAACTCGTATAACTCGACGATTGCTTCGGAAGCCAGGTTGTTCGGCGCCACTCTGGTCGACATTTACTCTTTGGTCGAAGATATTTATCGGAATGGATATAAATCCGCCGGCTATTGTATGAATGCCGGCTTTCTTGGAGGATTGTTTTCGCTGGACGGAGTTCATCCCACCAATACGGGTTATGCCATTATCGCGAATACTTTTATTCACCAGATGAACACCATGATGGCAACCGGAATACCCCCTGTCTCCGTCGCCGAGGTCGTCAAACGCGATCCGCTGGTTTTCCCATCTGTCCACTGCGGTAACGGGCACTAGTATTACTGTTTCCGTGGGTTCACGCCTCTCTTCGCCAGGCCCCCAACAGAGGCCTTCGTGGCATATATCGAGGGCTTGGCTAACGCCGCGGGGCACGCCGACCGGCACACGCCTTTGCAGAATTACTGTACGGGTTTGCTACTGCCGGGCAAGCGTAAGAGCGTCGAACCGATGGCTGCGCGCCTGGCGCCCAACAACGTCCGCCGCATGCATCATTCGCTGCATCACTTAGTAGCCGATGCACCCTGGGACGACGAGGAGATGCTGGCACAAGTGCGAGGCCAAGTGCTGCCCGCTACGCAGAAACACGGCCCCGTGGTGGCCTGGATCGTGGATGACACGGGTTTTCCGAAACAGGGGAAGCATTCGGTAGGGGTAGCGCGTCAGTATTGCGGGCAAATAGGAAAACACGACAATTGCCAGGCAGCCGTTTTGTCGGTGGCCACCTGGAGTTCGAGTCTGCCACTGGCATGGCGGCTGTACTTGCCGGAAGTATGGTGTCAGGATTCTGAGCGATGTCAACGCGCCGGAGTTCCCGAGGAGATCCGTTTTCAGACCAAGCCGGAGATTGCCCTGGAGCAAGTTCGGCAAGCAGCGGCGCAGAAGATTCCGATCGGCGTGGTGCTGACAGATGCAGGCTATGGCAATGGCATGCCATTCCGTACGGCGGTCACCGAACTCGGATTGCAATAGGTGGCCGGTATTGAGTCATCCACTACGGTTTGGGCGCCGGGGCAGCAGCCATTGCCCGCCCGCCGCGAAAACCAGGACGTGGGAGCGACACCTAAACGCCTACAGCGCGACGCTCACCATCGGCCTTTCCGTTAAGGAGTTGGCGCTGAGTCTGCCAGCAGCGGCTTGGAGAGATGTCGGTTGGCGACAGGGGAGTCAGGGGATATTGCGGTCGCGTTTCGCGGTGGTGCGGGTGCGCCCAGCCCCTCGCGATTACAAACGAACCGAGCCATACCCGGAAGAATGGCAGCTAATGGAGTG
>DATBID010000080.1:0-4638 GCA_036557125.1 Bryobacteraceae bacterium
GATCGCTGGGTTTAGTCGAAGACGCAATTGCATATAGAGCGCGGCGGTGATCTCCTCTACCGAACCTCGTCTGACAGTGAATCCGGGTAAGACATAGTCAAAGAGGTTACTTCTTTCTGTGGGCGGAACGCGCCGAGTAATCACAATGACCGCGTTGTCCACGCGAATTTCAAGTTCGGCTTCTCCAAGAATCAGCTCTATGGCCCTTAGCAGCGAGACATCGTGGATGCGGAGATCAGTGATCCCAGTTAGAAGGCTCGGGGTTACGTATTCAAGTCCGAAGCACAGATTGCGCTCTCGCCCGAATCGCATCAAAGCGCCAACGCGAGAAGCCTGGCTAGAACTGAACTCGGCGACCCTTGTGGATAGGTCTGGCGGTCGCATGCAGCCCGCGTGAACGGGCCGGGTATCGAAGAGAGCGAGAAAAACGAGAAGCAGAAATGCCGTTTTGAGTCGCATCACTAGTATCCGTCGATCGCGATTGAGCTGCATTTATAGGCGACTAGGTTTGTGTGAGGCAGCGGAAGCGAACTATAGGTCCAGTATTGTATCGAATCACTTTCACCCGTGCTTGGGCAGGCTGTCGAGCAAACGTAGTAGGTATCGGGCCAACTCCCATTTGAATCGGTGGGAAACGACCCAGTTTGCGAGTTGGTAATTCCGAGCTGGTTCGTACCGGTGACCTGAAGATTGTCAGCCATGACGATGCCTGAAAGGCGGTAGCCACTTCCATCGTAGTACTGCAGCTGCGCAGTGACATTTCTGCTCCAACCGGCCATGCCGGCCGGGCAAACTGCCGCGCCCTGACTTGGAGTTGCAATTGGCTCAACCCGATATGGCCCAACGTAACCGCCGCTGCTGCCGCCGCCCGAGCCGTAGTAGGGGCAGAAGGGATCATAGGCGCAGTAATAGGAATTGTACCAGGGGGTGTGGGTGGCGTTGGCGGTCATAGTGACAGCGCCGACGGAAACACCGGTGACGAGACCGCTGCTGGAGGAGACGGTGGCGATGTTGGTGTGGTTGCTGGACCAACTGGCCCCGATGCTGTAAGTGCCGCCTGAATGCTGCTGAGCCATCAGGGTGAGCTGATTTTGCCCGCCCTGTGCCACGGCGAAAGGATTGGCTGCAACGTAGACATGGATGGTGCCGTCGCAGGAGATGCAGTAGTAGCGGCAGATTGCTTTATTGACGTTGTAAGTGCCCGCATCCAGGGCAGCGAGAATCTCCTGATTCCCCGCCTGAGAGCCGGAAAGCGTGGCGCTGCCCTCGGTCACACTGGCCGGAATGGTGTTTCCTTCATCGTCTGGAAGATTGCTTTTGATCAGATCGGAAATATTGAGCGACTGCGTGGCACGCGGACCGAGATGAACCGGGAGGCGATAGTGGCCGGATTCGAAATCGAAGGTCAGCAGGAAGTCCTGAGGCTCGTCGGCGGGGTTCCATACAGTGATCATGGTGTCGTCGCCGTTTGCGGTGCTCCAGTAAGAGATGCTTTTGGCCTGGCTATCCTGAATTCCCTGGGGCATGACTTGAAATACGTAGGTGTTTTTCGTGTCGACGCTGCCGGCGGCGAGGAGAAGAGACCTTGAGGAGCCCTTAGCGTCGAGGATCAGGTTTACGGCGCCGCTCCATTGAGCAAGGCCCGCTTTGGACAGCAGGGCCGGGATGTCCAGATTGAGCGTTTGCGAAGGAGCGATCGCAAAGGAATCCAAGGCTGCTGAACGTGGCTGGCCCGCCTGCATCCAGTAGAAGCTCGGAGTGACAGTTAGAGTTTGCTGTCCGACATTCCGCACGGCAGAGAACGGCATGAAAACTGTTCCTGAGGGGAAATGCATCATGGGATCGGCCTCGCCGGTCATAAGACCGAGCTCCGCGTAGGATTCTTCAGATGCTTGTGACGGATCAGCTTGGGGCGAAGCGAAGGCGTGGAAAGGCAGGTTTGCAGAGTAGCCGGTCTGGTCGTCCTCAAGACCACCACTCATAACGGTGTTTTCGGCCTGACCGCTGTAAAGGATGTGAAGCCCTCCTGTTGCGCCGCTCGAAACTGTCTGCAAGGCCTGAAGATTTATGATTTTTGTTCCGTGGGGAGAGATCTGTGCCGTTTCTTCCTCGAGAATCTGTCCGGCACCTCCAGTTAGTTGAAGTGTTGCGGTGCTGGTTTGTTCGGCGGTATTCGAGATGGCGACGAATCCGGTGGCACCGGGCGTCGGCTTCCACCATAGGCTTTCGATCATATTCATTCCGCCAGCGGCTTTTAGCCGAGTCAGTGGTGTTGGAGTGTCCGGAATTGCGGCGGGTTGCAGAGAATAGGTGAAGATCAGGCTGTGGACCGGGTCAAAACTGCTAACGCTTACGCATAAGGCGTCCCAAGCCCAGGAATACTCGACTTCGACGTAGCCGGAAAGTTCGGCGTAAGGAGCGATTCCCTGCGCCTCCAACGATTTATTGATGCTAACTACAGCCGTTCCCAACGGACGTAAGGTGACAGGAGAAAGACTATAGCGTGCTCCATTGCTCAAGTAGACGATCGGCGTGACTGTCAGCGGCGAATTGTCCAGACCATTTCTGATGTAGATCGAAGCGCGACTGCTTGGATTGATTCTCCAGAATCCGCCGATCATGGAGCGCAGAGTCGGCGGGAACTGTTTGACACGGGAATCAGTGATTCTGGGCGCAATCGGTGTGTGTGGAGCGAGAACCTTTGGCGTTTGAGCGAAGCCGTTTGGAACGCATAGAAGCGTTGCCAGGAGAAAAGCGAAGACAGAAATAGATCGAATGGACCTGTGCAAGGAGAAATGCATGGCTCGCCTCCGTGACCTAACCTGATATGCGAACCCTGAAGTGAAGTGAGCGTAACGATACGTCTAGCGGATGTCAAGTCCATCTTGCGGCAGCAACAGGTGGATCAGTTGCCGGCGGCGAGGCGGCGCATGAGGGCTTGTTTGCGGGTGAGGAGGTCACGGAGGGCTGGGCCGGAGGGGTTGGCTTCGATGTTGCGCTGAACGTCGGCAAGTTCACGCTCAAGTTGTGCCTGGCGGAGGGCTTCGAGGCAGCTTTGCGCTTCCTCCCAAGCAGGATCGGCAGGTTCTTCGAAGAGGATTTCGAAAAAGATGCGGCGGTCGCGGTCTTCCAACACGGCGGCGACTTCGGCGGATTCGAACGGCTTGCCGGACAAAACGGCGAGGATGAGAGCGGCGAAAATTTTTTCGGTTTCGAGGCCGTGGTAGAGCTGAGAAGACTGAAGTTCGGTGGCGAGATCGCGGCGAAAGACTTCGGCTTCAGCAAGCATGCGAATCAGGCGGCGTTCGACGGGCTTGGCGGAGCGGCTGACGAGTTCGGGCTGGGTTTTGACTTCGCTGCGGCGCTCGGAAGCGGCTTTGCTGAGAGCGGCGCGAAGGACGGGCTCTTCGACGCGAAGCTGCTGGGCGATGCGAGTGGCCCATTCGGAACGAAGAATGCGGTTCGGAACTTTCTGCACGTAGGGCAATAAAAAATTCAGAGCGCGGAGCTTGCCTTCGCCGGTGGAGAGATCCATGGCGCGGGCGCGACCGATGAGATAGTCCACGTAGGGCGGGGCTTCCTTGAGCTGCTGGATATAGGCTTCGGCGCCTTTTTCGCGGATGAAGAGATCGGGATCGGCTTTTTTGTCCTTGATGGGCGGAAGGGCGAGGACGCGAACTTCGAAATCCTGTTCGAGGAGCGCGGCGAGAGAACGTTCGGTGGCGGCCTGGCCTGCGGTGTCGGGATCGTAATTGACGACGACGCGCTTGGTGAAGCGGCTGAGAAGCTTGATCTGCGTTTCGGCAAGGGCCGTGCCGCAACTGGCGACCACATTGCTGATCCCGGCTCGCGCAACGGCGATGGCGTCCATGTAGCCTTCGACGAGAACGGCGAAGTCCTGGCGGCGGAGCGCTTCCTTGGCGCGATCGAGATGATAAAGGACGTTGCTCTTCGAGTAGATGGGCGTCTCGGGCGAATTGAGATATTTGGGCTGGTCATCACCGAGGGCGCGGGCACCGAAGGCTACGATTTTTGCGGATTCGTTGGAAATAGGAAAAGTGACGCGGCGGCGGAAACGATCGAAGAGACGTCCGCTTTGATCGCGGGAGATGAGACCGGAATCGGCGAGAAGCTTTTCGGGGAATTTCGACTTCAGGTGGCGGAGCAGAAGATCGCCGCCGCTGGGAGCGTAGCCGATGCCAAAGCGAACGAGAGTTTCCTTGTCGAGGCCACGATCTTCGAGATAGGCGCGAGCGGCTTTACCTTCAAGAGTGCCTTCGAGCTGTTTGACGAAGAAGGATTGAGCTTCGCGGTGGATTTCGACGAGGCCGGCGCGCTGCTGATTTTCCTTGCGCTCCTCGGGCGAGCGCTCTTTCGGGCGAGGAATGGGAATGCCGCACTTTTCGGCGGTAAGCTTGACGGCTTCGGGGAACTCGCACTTCTCCATATCCATGATGAAGTTGAAGACGTCGCCGCCTTTGCCGCAGCCGAAGCAATAGAAAATCTGTTTGATGGGAGAGACGGTGAAGGAAGGAGTCTTTTCCTGATGGAAAGGGCAAAGGCCGCTGAAGTCCTTGCCGGCTTTTTTGAGGCGAACGTAGTCGCCGACAACGCGGACGATGTCCGCTTGTTGTTTGA
>DATBID010000081.1:0-13069 GCA_036557125.1 Bryobacteraceae bacterium
CCCAGGAGCCGTTCGAGCGCTGGGCGTAACCGGAAAGAGAGGCGACGTGCGTCAGGCTGCCGGTTTTGGCGTGGATACGTCCGAAGGAAGCGCCATCGGTAAAGCGCCCGCTCAAAGTGCCATCTTCGCCGCCAACAGGCAGCAGATCGATCCAGCTTTGCCGGTTCGGAGATTCGTACATGTAGCGCAGCAGGCTGATGACGGCGGCGGGCGTGACCAGGTCGGCGCGGTCGAGGCCGGAGCCATCGTGGAAGTTATACGCGTCCTCGGCAATGCCCACCTGGCCCAGGAAGGCTTTCATTTCCTCAATGCCCGCGTCCCGACTGCCGGTGCCGCGGCGGGCGCGGGCTACGGCGCGCAATGCCAGCTCGGCGTGCAGATTCTGACTCACTTTGGCGGTGATGCCGAGATCGTCAATGAGCGGGGCGGATTCGTGGCGGGCGAGTTCGAAAGCGTCTGCGCCCGGGTCAGCAGGCGCTTCGCTCGGATCGAGATGCAGCGCCTCGCAGCCGCCGGTGACCACGATGCCGCGGTTTTCGAGCGCGCGGCGTAATGCCAGGGCCGCGTATGCGGCGGGATCGTCAATCGCGAGCAACGCGGATTCCGGAGCGCTATCTGTCGGCAGGGATCCCCAGACGCGGATCTGATGGCTGCCCGGCTGCCGGTCGAGATGGATCTTGCGTTCGCCGCGCGCCGCAACGGTTACTACGCGATTGTCGATTTGATAGAACTCAAGGGCGGGCAGCAGGCTCAACTGCGCCAGTTCGCCGGGCTGCGCCCCGGGTTCGAGAGTCATCGTGAACGTGTTGTCGTTGATGGTGAGCGCGGAAACGGGCGCGCCGTAGTCATATTGCAGGTCTCCAGCGGCCCAGCCTTCGGGATAAGGCTCCCAGACATACCAGGTGTCGTCGCCCACGATAGCGCCTTCGATGCGCTTAACGCCGTGCGCGGCAACCTGATCGGCCAGATCTTCGAGATGGATCAGGGGATCGGTTGTAGTAGCGGCAAGCTTTGTTTGATTGGGGGCTTGGTACGGGACTGCGCGGGCGGAGAGGTTCGGATCGCCGCCGCCCACCAGACGCACCGGACCGTGAATTACGCCATCGGCGTCCGGCGGAGCAGCCGAGAGCACACGCGTCTGGAAGCGATAATCCGGACCGAGGCGATCTAAAGCCAAAGCGGCGGTGAACAGCTTGGCATTGGATGCCGGAACGAACAGATGTGTGGCGTTGCGCGAGTAGAGCGTTCTTCCGGTAGCGAGATCGTAAACTTCGATGCCCCAGAACGCGCTGCGGGCGGCGGCAGAACCTTCGATCGCCGCCGGAATTTGGTGCTCCAGGCGGGATGCGAGCGTCTGGGCCGTGGCCGCCTGGACTACAACGGCTAGGGCGAAGAGCGAAAGAGGAACGTTCATACTGCAAACCGCGATTCGAGCGAGATGCAAACGATCAGCATCAGGACCAGGCATGTTCCCGCCAGCGGAATCCCGATGACGGCGCCCACCCCGAAATTCGCAGCCGCATAGCCAATGGCAGCCGGCGCCAATAATCCACCGAGAGTCGCCAACGAGAAGATGCGGCCGAAAAAGGCGGCATGGTAGAAGGAGAAGCGGTGGCCGATGGCCTCGGCGACCAGAGGATAAACCGATGCATAGCCGCTGCCAACCAATAAAACGCCGCTGGTAGCGCCAAAACCGTTGTTGGTGAAATAGAGGAGCAGACAACCAAACAGTGCCGCGATCACGCTTGCGCCCAACAGTACACTGTGATGCACACGAGGAAGCGCGGCCACGACTATCAGGCGGCCCAGCAGCAGAAACAGCCAGTAGAGCGCCAGAGTACGCAGCGCCGCGGCGGGACTGAAACCGATGCGCCGGATCAGGAACAGCGGCAACCAGCCGGCAATCGACCATTCATTCCCGAATTGCACGAACAGGAGGAGAGTAAACAGAGTTGCGCCCAGGACAGGAAAGTGTCCGGAATTTGGCCGCGGCTCGAGCAGTGCGGCCGTGAGCCGCGGTCCCAGGAGCACGCCGCGCGCGTAGAGCAGCGCAAAGAGAATGGGAACGATCGCCATGAACAGCGTGATGATGCCGGCGGAGAAAGCCCCGAGCGTGAGCGCGGCTACCAGCGACGCGGCCAAGCATCCGAGCCCGTACCAGATGCCGCCGCGATTGACGGCCGCGGCTGGATTCTTCGAACAGCTAGCCGGCAGACCATAGAACAGGCTGAAGTTGAACAGACCAGCGCCGAGGCCCAGGATCAACAATCCCGCGGTACGCCAGGAGGGAGACGCCAAAGGAGAAACCAAGGCGAGCGAGACCAACGATGCGCCGGCCAAACAACAGGCCAGCACGAGCACAGAGCCCAAGTCCCGTTTCGCCAAAAGCCTCCGCGCCAGAAAAACCGACACCAGCATGCCGCCCGCGAGACTCAGGAAGTAGTTGCCAACGAGGGCGAAGGCCGGAGGGTCGCGATAAAAACCCCATACCGGCAGAATCGCGCCCGGAAGGGCCATGAGGAATCCGGACAGCAGAAAGCCCGCGAGTGTTTTGCCGGCCCAGACGGCTTCGGCGAGCGAGGCTTCCGGAGCGGGAGCGGCGCCTTGCGGCAAAACATCCATAGATCGATTGTGACGCATCGCCCGCCTCACCGCGCACTGTAATACCGCCTCCAGCCTTGTTACGCTTTTAGTAATGCAGACTTCGATTGAAACCAACCCCCTTCTGACGCCCTCGTTTCGCATTGCTTTCGACCTCATCCGGGCGGAGGACGTGGAACCGGCCATTGCGAGCCTGTTGGAAGATGCCCGCGCGGCGCGGCGAACGATTGGCGATCAGCCAGGCGAGCGCACTTTCGCCAACACCATGGAGCCGGTCGACAATCTGACCGAGCACTTGGATTTCGCTATGGCTGTAGTGAAGCACCTGGAATCGGTGGCGACGTATCCGGAATTGCGGGCGGCCCTGAATGCGGTGCAGCCGCCGGTGAGCGCGTTTTACGCGGGTATTCCGCTCGATGAGCGGCTGTGGCAAGCGGTGAAGACGTATGCGGCCACCGCGGAGGCCCAGGCGTTGACGGGCGAGCGCCGCCGCTTCTTGGACAAGACGATTGACACCTTCCGGAGACATGGCGCGGATCTGGATCCGGCTGGGAAAAAGCGTCTGGAAGAAATCGATGTCGAATTGATGCAGCTCACCACTACGTTCGGGCAGAATGTTCTGGATTCGACTAACGCTTTCGAGCTGCTCCTCACGGATGAATCGCAGCTTGCCGGGTTGCCGCCCACGGCGATCACTGCGGCTCGGGAGAGCGCCGCGCGCAAGGGGCAGGATGGGTGGCGTTTCACCCTGCACGGGCCGGATTATGTCGCCGTCATGACGTATCTAGGCGACGCAGGCATCCGCCGCCAGGTGTACGAGGCCTACGGCGTTCGCGCCACCAGGGAACCTTGGGACAACCGGCCGCTGATTAACCGCATTCTTGAATTGAGGCGTGAGAAGGCCACCCTGCTGGGCTTCGGTGACTTCGCCGATTTTGTCCTGGAAGACCGCATGGCTCACAACGGCGCACGCGCCATGAAGTTTCTCGAAGAACTGAAAACCAAGACCACCCGCCGCTTCCTGGAAGAGAACCGTGAACTGGCCGAGTTCCGGCGTTCCATCGAGGGGCCGGGCGCGCCCGAACTGGAGCCTTGGGACATCGCCTACTACGCGGAAAAGCAGCGGGCCGCGCTTTATGAGTTCGATGAGGAATCGCTGCGTCCATATTTTTCGCTGGAACAGGTGATCGAGGGCCTTTTTGCGCTGGTCAACCGGCTGTACGGCATTCGCGTCTCTCCGCAGGAGGGCGTTAGCGGATGGGACCCGGCGGTGCGGTTCTACCAACTCTATGACGAAGACGGCGTTTTACTCGGCGGCTTTTACACGGATTGGTATCCGCGCGAAAACAAACGGGGCGGCGCCTGGATGGATGCATTGGTTACGGGCGGTCCAGGCCACAAGGGATTTGAGCCGCACGTAGGCTTGGTTTGCGGCAACCTGACGCCTCCCGCCGGAGGAAAACCGGCGCTGCTTACGCACCGCGAAGTGGAGACCATTTTCCATGAGTTCGGCCACTTGATGCATCATCTGCTAAGCCGGGTGGAAATCCGCACGCTGGCGGGCACCAGCGTAGCCTGGGACTTCGTGGAGCTACCTTCGCAAATCATGGAAAACTGGTGCTGGGAGCGGCCGGCCCTCGATCTGTTCGCACGCCACTGGGAGACCGGCGAAGCGATTCCGGAAGATCTGTTCCACAAGATGAAGCGGGCGCGCACCTTTCGTGCCGCCAATTCGCAGATGCGCCAGCTCGGTTTCGGGTTTGCGGATCTGCTGCTGCATACCCGGTATCGGCCGGAAAAGGATGGCGGCCCCATTGAATATACGCGCCGAATCCTGCAGGATTTCAGTCCGGCCCCGCTGCCGCCCTATCATGCCATGATCGCTGGCTTCACCCACCTGTTTTCCAGTCCGGTCGGCTACGGCTCTGGATATTACTCGTATAAGTGGGCCGAGGTCCTGGATGCGGATGCGTTCACGCGTTTCCGCGACAACGGCATCTTCAGCCGGGAAATCGGCAACGAATTTCGCCTGAAAATTCTATCGAAGGGCGATAGTGAAGATCCGGCCGAGCTATACCGGCAGTTCATGGGCAGAGAGCCGGATGCGGAAGCGCTGCTGAGGCGCTCGGGGCTGGCATAAGAGAAGGAGGGAGACCAGACGCAGAAGTTAGGAGTCCGGACAGCCTTCTCAAAAACTGGTCATGCTAAAACGTTACGATGAAAGCAAGGGGGGTAAGAGCATGGCAAATCTCGATTGGTCCCAGTGTCCAGCCGTCGAAAGTGTTCCGGGCCGTCTGAGGGGCGCATGGGTGTTCAAGAATACCCGCATGCCCGTATCTGCTGTGTTCGAAAACCTTGAAGCCGGAGCCACCATAGACGAAATCGTTGAGCAATTCGACGTTACCAGAGAACAGATCAACGCGGTACTTGAGTTCGCCGCCCGGAGCCTCGATGCGCCGGTCTCTGCCCTGCCGGTTCCCCCTGTGAATGCTCATTCTCTTTGACCATGTCACACCGAAGGGCATTGCTCGATCGCTTCCCGGCCACACAGTTACGACGGCCAAAGACAGGGGATGGGATACGCTGAGCAATGGCGATCTGTTGGCCGCCGCCGAGGAAGCCGGTTTCGATGTCCTTCTTACCGCCGATAAAAACATGCGCTATCAGCAGAACCTTGCTGGGTGCAGAATAGCTCTTGTGGTGCTTAGTACTCCGCAAATGGCCAGTTGTCAAATTGCACCTGCAAAAGATTGCTGCCGCGGTGAACGCCGCGACACCCGGCAGCTACACGGAAGTTGAAATTCCTTCCGATTAACGGCGAGACAGGTTATTTCCTTGTTAAGTGCTTCGGGTCGGCGTTATTTTCCTGGCAGATTATATTCGAGCGGTTCCATTTCGGGATGAAACAGGATGTTCCAACTCGTGGTCTAGGGGCGCGATGCTGGGTTTCGCTAGGGCTGAACCGGTGGCAACTGCGTCTGATCGCCAGCATTCAGGCACTTGGGGTGGCCGAATCCTCCGGTGCTGGTTCCGGTCCCTCCGTTGGGATTGGCGGTAACGTCGTAAATAATATTGTCCGGCCGCATCGAGTCGCCCGAAACGCCGGCGACGCTTCCTAGATGATCGAGCCCCAGAAGGTTTCGCACCCGCCAGGCGATCATGTGGTCCGCGCAGGACGTATCGCCACTGACCCCAAGTCCGCCCACAATAACTTCACCCGGCCCATAGAGCGTCAGTCCGCCGCCAAACACGTTCACACCACCGATTTTTCCGCCAACCATCGGGTCATTCGCGGTGCCGTACTGCGACGAGGCGCCTGCATATGCCACATCCGTATTCACGGGATTGCTGGCCTGAAGCCCGTAGAGGCTGCCTCCCGGTTGGACGGCCGAATACAGGTTTGCGGTGGATAACGCCAATCCTTTTGTCTGCCCGGAGCCGTTGCTGGAGGAACTCGAATCCAGGCTGAAAGCATTGGCCGTATTCGCTTTTTGCGCGGAAATGACGCGGCTTCCAGGCCATTGCGCGCCCCGGTTGACGCCGCTGAACGCTACTGCGCAGACGTTTCCGTTGCGGTCCACAATCGTGGCCCACATCTGGTTGTTGAGACCACTCGTTTCGATGGCCGTCGCCTTGCCAATCGCCGCCTGCAAAGTCCCGTAGCCGGGAAGGCCGGCACATCCGTTAAAGTCGCTCGGCTGCGCATTTCCGCCCGCCGCAATGCATAGCAGTGCGCCAACCGTGACCGTAATTCGCTCCGACTTTTTTGAGAACATAGATCTCCTTTTCCGAGTATTCGGTGTGGCTGAAAACACTTATTTCTCAAATCAGTGATTAGAAAACGGTTCGCGCCAGACAGGTTATTTCCCGACTAGGTGCTTCAGGTCGGCGTTATTTTCCTGGCAGATATATTCGAGCGGTTCCATTCCGGGATGAAACAGGATGTTCCAACTCGTGGTCCACGGCTTTGAGTACGCCCCCGGATCATCGATAGTGGCTTCGTAATGCAGGATTAACTCGTTTACTCGAGTAAATCGCTCAACCACGTGAAGCTGTTCGGTGTGAGGATGGCCGGCGGCATCGATCCAGCTTCGGTCGTTGAGTCCGGTGACATCCACCACGAGCGTGTCCCCTTCCCAGCGGCCGATCCCTTCGCCCAGGTAGGTGGGATTCAGCTTCGCCGGAGGCGTGTGCGCGCGCCCATCCGTATACACAACCCGCCACATGTGCGCGCCGCCCTCGAACACAAAAAGAACGCGGTCCGGCAATTGGTAAATCTGGAACGGAAACGACGTAGCGTACATACGCGGAATACCTGGCGGGAGGCAGTACCCTTCCGGATCGTCTTTGGTGACGTTGGCATTACGCTCTTCGTAGATCTTTCTGGCCCAGGGTAAAAACGGGACATCGACCTGATGTTCCGGTTGTGCGGTTCCGGCGAAGCCGCCATGCGTGCCTGCCATATCGCCGACGCCCGGAGGCTCCCACGACCCTTTCGAGTTGCCCAGGTCCGGATGGCCATCCGCCAGACGGGGAGCGGGCGGGATATCCTTCCGCGATAGCGCGGCGGCCACCTGCTTCCCGTTGAAGTCGTCGGCCGCCGCGGAAAGAACGATCGAAAAAGCGATGACTATGGAGCGTACTCTCAAGGGCGGCCTCCGTTCCGCATTCGCCGGCAAAGTATATAATGTTTGGCACCCATTTGGAATGCCGGGGGGTTTTGTGAAACCAGATTTCAACCGCCGTTTGTTTTTGCGCGGCACTGCCGTGGCCGCGGGAGCGCTCATCGACGCCGTACGGAGCGAAGCCGCTTCGAAAATCGATGCCGGGGGGTCGATCGTCACCACCAATAGCGGCAAGATTCGCGGGGCGATGGAGGACAAAGTTCACGCGTTTAAGGGTATCCCGTATGGCGCTTCCACCGAAGCGGCACGCTTTTTGCCGCCCTCGAAGCCGCAGCCCTGGACGGGCGTGCACGATGCACTCGAGTACGGCCCGGCCTCGCCGCAAATTCCTTCCAATCTCATTCCGGAGTCTATGGCGCAGCAGCCTAAGAGCGATGCCCATGGCAACGAAGATTGCCTCAACCTCAATCTATGGACACCGGCTTTGAGCGGCAAGCGCCCCGTGATGGTCTGGTTCCACGGGGGCGGATATTCGGCCGGTTCCGGCAATTGGAACATGTACAACGGTGCGCATCTGGCGGCGAAACACGACGTTGTCGTGTTAACCGTCAATCACCGCCTGAACGTGTTCGGCTATCTCTACCTGGCGGAACTGGGCGGAGAAAAGTTCGCACATTCGAGTAATATCGGGATGCTCGATTGCGTCGCCGCGCTCGAATGGGTGCGGGACAACATCGCCGAGTTTGGCGGCGATCCGAATCATGTCACGATTTTCGGCCAGTCCGGCGGCGGCGGCAAGGTGAGCACCCTGATGGCAATGCCCGCGGCCAAAGGCCTGTTCCATCGCGCGATCGCTATGAGCGGGTCCAACGTGAAGGGCGTGCCTCGCGATCGCGCCACGGCAGGCGCCGAGGCTTTTATGGCCAAGCTCGGTTTGAAACCGAACCAGGTAGAAGACTTGCAAAAGATGCCGCGCGAGCAACTGCTGGGAGCGATGCGCGGAGTGCGTGGCTTGCAGCTCAGCCCAGTCACCGACGGCCGCACGCTTCCAGCGGATCCGTTCGATCCTGTGGCTTCTCCGCTGAGCGCGAACGTTCCCTTCATGATCAGCTCAACCGAAACCGAAGTCACCTGGAACAACAGCGTGAACTTCGATCCGCTGGATGATTCTGCGCTCCACGGCCGCGTGGCGCAGCAGCTCCGCATCGATGCCGCTGCCGCGGACAAGCTGATCGCTGTCTACAAAAAGGGCCGTCCCCAAGCCACCAATCTCGATCTTTTCTTTATCATCTCCACTGACGCTTCCAACTTCCGCACCGGAACCGATACGGAAGCGGAGAGGAAAGCCGAACAGGGAAAAGCGCCCGTTTACAAGGCTTACTTCCAGTGGTATTCACCGGTGCGCGAGGGCAAGCTACGGTCCTATCACACCCTCGATATTCCGTTCGTCTTTCAAAACGTGGATATTGCCCAATCGATGGTGGGCACCGGGCCGGAGCGGCAGCCGCTGGCGGATAAAATGAGCGGCGCCTTCGCGGCATTCGCGCGGAGCGGCAACCCGAATCACAAAGGCATTCCGAAATGGGAGCCGTTCGACACTACGCGCCGCGCGACCATCATCTGGAACAATGAATGTAAAGCTGTTAACGATCCCTATCGCGAAGAGCGCCTGGCGCGCGCGGATGTGTTGAAGAGGCAATCATGAAAGTGACAGGTTTAGTTCTGCTGGCGGCGCTGGCTGGGCCGGCCTTCGCTCAGATGGATTTTGCGGGCGACTGGGCCACGGTGCAGGACGAAGATAACACCGGCAACCCGCGCATCGGAGAATGGATAGGCATCCCTCTCAGCCCCGCATCGAAACTGCGCTCGGAAGCCTGGAACGCCTCTTACATGACGCTGCCGGAATGGCAGTGCCGGCCACACGGCGCCATGTACATCTCCCGCGGGCCTTCCCAGGTGCGGATCTGGAAAGAAGTCGATCCAGTTACCCGCCAGTTGACCGCCTATCATGCCGAGTGGCTTCGTTCCATCGATAATCCCTACTGGATGGACGGCCGGCCGCGCCCTTCCGACCTCGCCGTACATACCTGGGGCGGCTTCTCTACCGCCGAGTTTCAGGGCGAAATGCTGCGCATCCACACGACGCATCTCAAAGAGGACTACTACCGCCGCAACGGGGTCCCTTCCAGCGACCGCGCCACGCTCGTGCAATATTGGCTCCGCCGCGGCGACATTCTCACCTGGGTGACTATAGCCTACGACCCGGTCTACCTGACTGATCCAATGATTCGCAGCTCCGAATATCGTCAGGCGTTGAACCAGCAGATCCCGCCGTATCCGTGCGACGTAGTTGAGGAAGTGGTACGGCCCAAAGGCGAAGTGCCGCACTATCTGCCAGGGCAGAACCCGTTTGTAGACGATTTCGGCAAGAAGTACGATCTGCCGTTAGAAGCCACGGAAGGCGGGGCGCCCACGATGTATCCCGATGAAGCCCTCAAGATCGTCGCCGAGCGAAACGCCAAATACCTGAAGAAGTAAACGGAGCCGGAATTGAGAACTAGAATCCTTTGTCTGATCGCCGCAACCGCCGCGCTGGGCTTCGCGCAATCGGCCTCCAACAGTGCCCAGATCCACATCGAACCCATACGGGGCCACATGTACCTGATCGCGGGAGCGGGCGGCAATATTGTGGCTTCTATTGGTCCGGATGGCGTGCTGCTCGTGGATTCGGGTCTGGCGCAGAATGCCGATAAAGTGCTCGAAGCGATCAACAGCCTCAACCGCGAAATTGCCAATGCCGGCGGGCTACCCACCACCACCGTCGTCCCTCCCAAGCCGATCCGCTACATCATCAACACCCACTTGCACCCGGATCATACCGGCGGCAACGAAAAGATCTCCATGGCCGGCCGCACGATCACCGGCGGCAATGTAACAGGTGAGTTCCGGGACGCGGCAGAAGGCGCGACGATTGTGGCGCAGCAGGCAGTGCTCGATCGCATGAGCCAGATCAAGCCTCCGCTGCCTTTCGCCGCTCTTCCCGAAGATACCTACAGCGACGAGATGAAGCTCAGCCACTTCTTCAACGGCGAAGCCGTGGTTCTGCTGCATCAGCCGGCCGCTCACACCGACGGCGACACCTTCGTGTGGTTCCGCAGCTCGGATGTGATCGCTACCGGCGATATTTTCGTCACCACCAGTTACCCATTCATCGACTTGGCCAACGGCGGTAGCATCCAAGGCGAACTTGCCGCGCTGAACCGTCTGCTCGATATAACAGTGGCTGAGTTCCGCAGCGAGGGAGGCACGCTGGTGATTCCCGGCCACGGCCGCATTGCCGATATCGCCGACGTTGCTTATTACCGTGACATGGTGACGATCGTCCGAGACCGCGTGCAGGACATGATTAAGAAAGATATGACCCTGGAACAGGTGAAGGCCGCCAAGCCTACCGCTGACTGGGACCCCCGCTATGGCTCCGGTGACCGCTTCGTTGAGGCGGTATATAAGAGCCTCACGAATCCTCCCAAGGGGGTGAAGTAATGAGGCGAGTGTTTGCTTTTGGCATTCTTGCCGCAGTTGGGACGGCAGCCGTTTTCGCGCAGGGCCGCGGCGGCGGCCCCGCACAGTCAGGCCGCCAGGCCGCCCCTTTCGATCCCACCGGTTATTGGGTTTCCATCATTGTGGATGAGTGGCGCTTCCGCGTCACTCCGCAAAAGGGCGACATTCCTTACCTGCCGATCAACGCGGCGGCCCGGCGCATTGCCATGGCCTGGGATCCCGATAAAGATTTCGCCGAAGGCAATCAATGCAAGGCTTATGGCGCGGTGGGCGTGATGCAGCGCCCCGGCCGACTGCACATCACCTGGCAAGACGACAACACGCTCAAGATTGAAGCCGATGCCGGCACGCAAACCCGCATCCTGCATTTTGGAGCAACGCAAGGGCCTTCCGGCCAACCGACCTGGCAAGGCGTTTCGGCCGCGCAGTGGCAGACCGTTCAGCGCGGGCGCGGCACGATCGCGTCTCCCGCCACCTTGCCAGGCGGCGCGGGCGGCGGCACGCTCAAAATCGTTACCACCAACATGCTGCCGGGCTACATCCGCAAAAATGGTGTGCCTTATAGCGACAAAGCCGTACTCACCGAATACATCAATCGGCTCAACGGCGACCAGAACGACACTTACCTGGTGGTTACCGCCGAGGTGGAAGACCCCGTGTATTTAAATCAGCCCTTCATTCGCAGTTATGAGTTCAAAAAACAGGCCGACGGCAAGGGTTGGAACCCCATGCCGTGTTTGCCGCAGTAGCTGTTCGGTTATTCTGGTCCTTGGCGCAAATCTATCCTTTTCAACCCTTCCGTTATGCCGAAAAAGCGGGGCCGGCGGAGAATCTGGTCACGCAGCCTTACGATAAGATCTCGCCGGAGATGCGGAAACGCTATCTCTCGCTCAGCCCCTACAACCTGGTCCGCATCATTCTCGGAGAAACAAAGGCGGATGACTCAGCGACAGACAATGTTTACACCCGCTCGGCGCAGTATCTGAACGAGTGGATTCATTCGGGCATCCTGGCCCAGGACTCCGACCCCGGCATTTTTCCCTACTTCCAGGAATTCACCGTTCCCGATACCGGCGAGCGGCTGGTGCGGAAGGGCTTTATTGCTCTGGGCGCTGTCGCAGACTATTCCGAAGGTATCGTCTACCGCCACGAGCAGACTCTCTCCGGCCCAAAGAAGGACCGGATGGAGCTGCTGCGCCACACGCACGCCCACTTCGGCCAGATCTTCATGCTCTATCCCGACCCCGCCGGAGCCGTCGATCAGATTCTCGACGAAGCCGCTGGCGAGCGGCCGCTTACCGAAGTTACGGATGAATATGGCGCAGTGCATCGCCTGTGGAAGGTCGGGCAAGGGGCCGGCCTCTCCCAAATCTGCGCGCTGATGTCCGATAAGAAGTTGCTCATCGCGGACGGCCATCATCGTTACGAAACCGCGCTGGCCTTCCGCAACCAGAATCCGGACTTGGCTGGCACGGACCGCGTCATGATGACCTTCGTTAACATGCACTCGCCCGGCTTGAAAATTCTGGCGACGCACCGCCTGGTAAACGGTATCGATCCCGGCCTGCTTCCGCATCGTTTTCTCCGCTGGGCAGGCGAACAGTTCGATACCAGCGAGATCGATTCGGTGGACCGTCTGCGCGAGGCGTGGGCCGCCCGGCCGGATCGGACCATCATCGGCGCGGCCATTGGGGACCGCCTGAATATGCTTGAGCACCGCGAAGCCCGACGCGCACTAGATGTTCGCATTCTGCATGAAGTTCTCCTGGGAAAGGTGCTGGACATCAGCGAAGAGGCGGTGCGCGATGAGAAATACCTGCGTTACGTTCGCGGCATCGATCGGGCGATCGAAGCTGCCCGCAGCGGCGCTGCCCAGATTGCCCTTCTGCTCAAGCCAACCTCTATCGAGCAGGTCGCCGAGATCTCTTTCGGCGGAGGTGTGATGCCGCAGAAATCCACTGATTTCTATCCCAAACTCCTCTCCGGACTGACAATCTATAAGCTATGAAACTTTATCTCAAACCCACTTGAACCACCTGCCGCAAAGCGAGGAGTTTCCTTCGCGAAAAGGGAGCGGCTTTCGAGGAGATCGACCTCAGCCGCGGGCTTTCGGTGGAAGAATTGGAGCGCTTGATCGGAAAACGCGACTATCGCCTGTTTCTGAACACCCGCAACGAGCTCTATCGCGAACGCGACATGCGCAATCATCCGCCGCCGCGCCTGGAAGCTCTGCGCTTGATGGCAAAGAATCCGAATTTGATCAAGCGGCCGATCCTGATGAA
>DATBID010000082.1:0-6217 GCA_036557125.1 Bryobacteraceae bacterium
CTGCTGCGCGAGGTGCGCCGCGCGATCACCATTCCGTTCACCCTAAAATACCGGGCCGGCTGGAACGATTCCGAACTGGTCACAGTCCGCATGGCGAAGCTGGCCGAAGACTGCGGCTTGCAAGCCATTGCCCTGCACCCCCGCACCCGGGAACAAGGGTACAGCGGCAAGGCCGATTGGTCTCGCATCGCCGAGGTGAAAGCAGCGGTGCGGATCCCCGTGATCGGCAATGGCGATATCGTGACTCCCGACGATGCAGTTCGCATGGTCCGCGAAACCGGCTGCGACGCCGTAATGATCGGCCGGACCGCGTCCTCGAATCCCTGGATTTTCCGCCAGATTCAGCAGTATTTGGAAACCGGGACCTATACCGAACCGGGCCAGACCGACCGATATTTGATGATGCGGGATTACTACTCCATGTTGATGGAGAAAGATGATCGCGACACGGTCGGGAAAATGAAGCAGTTCGCCACCTACTTCACCCATGGCGTCCGCCACGGTGCCAAACTGCGCGCCTCGATTTACCACGCAAACGAACCGGAAAGCATTTTGCACCTGGTCGATGAATTTTTTCACACGGAGACAGAACCCGAACTCGTTTGCTCCTCCTGAGGCCGCCCGGTGAAGAACGTAAAGCTGATTACTGACGGGGCCTGCCTCGGCAACCCTGGCAGGGGAGGTTGGGCCTGCATTCTCCGGTACAACGAGCACAAGAAAGAGATCTGGGGCAGCGAAGCCCACACGACCAATAACCGCATGGAGCTGAAGGCTGCAATCGAGGGCTTACGCGCCATCAAGGAAGAGTGCAGCGTGGAGGTGGTGACGGATTCGGAATATCTGAAAAACGGAATTACCAGTTGGATTGCCGGCTGGAAGCGCAATGGATGGAGGACCTCCGCCAAGAAGCCTGTGATCAATCAGGACCTTTGGAAGGAACTGGACCAGCAGAATGCCCGCCACAAGACTACCTGGGTTTGGACCAAGGGCCACGCTTCCCACGAAGACAATAACCGCTGCGACGAACTGGCTTCGCTGGCAGCGAGGCAGCAGACGTCGGGCATGCAGTAAGGCAAGAGTGGGGCAGGCGCTTCCGCCAGGCGGAAGCGCCTGCCCCACCAGATGAAGGGGGCGCTTACGCTTCCGCGCCCTTCTTCTTTTCCAGATCGTCGGCGAGGATGACGGCTTCCGCCAAATCGCGCATGGGGCGGCGGAGACGGCGGCTCTCATTGCGCAGGCGGAGATAGGCCTCTTCTTCAGTGAGTCCGTGTTTTTGCTGCAGGATGCCCTTGGCGCGCTCAATCAGCTTTCGGGCTTCGAGCGCGCGCTTCATTTCGAGGGTTTCCGCCATCAGACGGGCGTTCTCAATAGCGATTGCGGCCTGGCCGGCCACGACCTTCACGAAGCCGATTTCTTCTTCGCTGAATTGGCGGACTTCGCGGCTATAAATATTGATCGTTCCGATGACTTTTTCGCGAGTGACCAGCGGCACCGAGAGCAGCGAGGCCAAGCCGGTTTTTCGCGCCAACTCCGGGTAGCGGTACTGCTTCTCTTCCACTACATTGGGCACCATTACGGGGCGGCCCTCCCGCACCACACGGCCGATGAGAGAATCTTCAATCTTCAGCGGCATCTTGTGGAGGTAATCGGGGGACGAACACTGCGCTCCGGAAATGACCAGCTCGCGGCGGTCCTCATCGACCAGCATGATGGAGCACACGGGCGACTCGAAGGTTTCCGCCACCATCGCCGAAATTGCCTGCAGGATGCGATCGAGGTAGTTTTCTTCAGAGATCGTACGGGCGAGGCCGGCGAGCGCTTCCATGCGGCGCGCAGCGCTTTCGGAACGCTCGGCCAGCTTGGATTTGGCGATGGCGCCGCCCATCTGTTCGCCAATGAAACTCACGAGCGCGATCTCATCGGGCGTGTGGACATGTTTCGGGAGGTGGTGAATGTTGATGACGCCGATCAGCTCGCCGGCGCTGATCAACGGCACGGAGAGAAACGCCTCATAGGTGTCTTCGGGCAGCGCCTGGAAGGTTTTGAAGCGGGCATCGGCGGCGGCATTGCCCGAGAGGGCGACGACAGACTTGTGCTGGGCGACCCAACCGGTAATGCCTTCGCCCATTTTCATGCGGATATTGCCGATTTCCGCTGCATGCGGCAATTGCGAGGCGCGCAAAACGATTTCGTTGGTGGAGTGATCGACCAGGTACACCAGGCAGGCGTCGCACGAAGTCACTTCGAAAGCCAGCCCGACCAACTCCTGCAACATCCTTTCTAAGGTCAGATTCGAACTGACAATATTGCTGATCTGATGCAGTATTTCGACTTGGCTTTTCGCCTCGGCTGCCAACAAAATACCCCCTTGTGCGCTGCCCATTCGTCAGTGGTGCAAGTTGGGCTAGTTTCTATTTCAGTGTAAGAGCGGCTGCGGAGTGGGTCCAATCCAAAATTTCTATAGGCGGCATGATATGAAACGTCATCAGTTAAACGGTAATTAATCACCCGCGGCGGCCGATAAACCAGCCTGCGATTCGAGCGCCCGATTGAGGTCGGCAAGAGTAATTTTTCCTATTTGAACGAGATATTCGCCAATTCGCTGTCCTTTGCCCTTTCGGTGAAGGGCTTCCTCGATCTCGCCGGCGGAGAGGAACTCGAGACCGATCAGGATTTCGCCCAGCCGCGGCCGGTTCGGGAGGCGGGCCGCAATGCCAGTCGTAACACTGGGGTAAACGTGTTCGGTTTTGCGCCAGACAAGCGCCCGGTGCTCCAGACGCGCCCTTAGAAATTGCTGGAGCGCCTGCACAGTGGCGGCAAAGTTAATCAGGTTGGCCCAGAACATGCGCAACGGAACGGCGGCAGCGAAGCGGCATCCATAAACGCGAGAGCAAAGGTGGACGCGGATACCCGTCTGGAAAATCGAAATAGCCAGCGAAACCACGCAGAGGTTCGAAATCCACGGGGGAAAGCGCGCCCAGGCCCCAATCGCCCAGCCATGCCCCAGTAACGCATGTGACAGGGCGGCAAGAAGCAGGGCATTGGCGAAGGGGGCGATCAGATTCGCGGCTAGGCCTTTGCGGTCTCTCCAGAACCAATAGCATTGGGCCGCCGGAACGCGCCACCCATGCCGCTGCCATCCTTGCAAAGCGATCCCCGCCACCCACCGGCTGCGCTGCCGCACCGCCGCGCCGCAGCGCCGGGGAAAATATTCGCGGGTAGCAACCGGCCCGCCGGCGCGCAAGCGGACGGGAATGAAAATTTGCTGAAAACCGGAGGCGAACATGCGGAAACCGGCGTCGTAATCCTCGGTGAGACAGTGCGGATCGAAGATGCGGCCGTGATGCCTACGGCGCAGGCTTTCGAGCGCGGACCGTTCAAAGCCCGTCCCGACGCCGTTCGAAGGCAGAAAACCACCCAACCATTGCCGCACGGGAATGTCTTTGAGTTGGTACTCCGCAAATTCATCGCAGTACACGCCGTGTGTCCATTCGCCCAAGCCTGTGAACAGCGGCAGAACAGGAACCTGGATCATCTGATGATCGCGGGAGTACCAGTTGATGAGCCGCAAGGACTCCGGATGGACCAGGTCTTCGGCATCGTGGGTGATGAGGATTTCAAAATCGATGCCGTGGCGGCGCTCGTATTCCACCATAGCTTTGTAGGTCCAATTCAGACAATCGCCTTTGGAGGTGGGGCCATCGTGCGGGCAAAGGGCGAGATGCACACGCGCGTCGTCGCGGATCGCGCTCCGCACGGCTTCGGCGGTTTCCGGATCGTTGGGATAGACGCCGACGAAGATGTCGTAATTACCGTAGAGGATGGCGGCGAGATTGTGCCGCAGCATGTGGGCAATGACTTCGTGTTCGCGCCAGCAGGGCACGAAAACGGCGATCCGGCGCTGGGGAGCGTGCGCCAATTCGGCGTCCGCCGGCCAGGCGAACGGGCGTTTGCGAAGCAGAAAAACCAGAGAGATGTAGAGATCGTCAAGGCAACATAGAAACAATGCCAGCGCCGCTACTGCGAGACAAGGGAGCCACCAGTGGTCGGGCCACACAATTCTCCATCCCCGGATTAATGTGGTTGGAAATCAGACTGAGTAATCTCGAAAATATTCACCGCGGAGACGCAGAGGCGGAGAGAAATCTAAAGAAAGTCAAAACGAAAGGCCAAACCTTGAGTCACAGAGGGGCAGAGAGCGCGGAGGAAATATTTTGTGTTGCTATTATGGGGCTGGCTGCGCGATCATGCGTCTTCTTTTTGTTTCGACGCCGGTTTCTCCGATTGGAGCGGGCGATGGCGGTGGAGTGGAAACCACTTTGAAACAGCTCGCGCCCGCCCTGCGCGCGCGGGGGCACGAGGTGGCTGTGATCGCTCCCGAAGGAAGCAGGTTACCGGGCTGCGTCGCATTGCACACTGTTTCGGGAGACCCGCCACCCAGCGCCATAGGCGTGGCGCGCGACGCCGCGGTGCTTGCGCAGCCGAATGGCGTCCTCGAGGGTATGTGGGAACGGGCGCGCGAATTGGCGCCGCGATATGACACGATTATCGCTTTCAGTTATGACTGGCTCTCTTACTATCTGACTCCGTTCCTGCCGGTTCCCGTGCTGCATTTAGTCACTCTGCCTTCTTGCATCGAAGCGGTGGATGCGGCGATGCGCGACCAGTATGTTCGCTACCCCGACTGGTTTGCTTTCGTCTCGCGCACGCAGGCGGCGAGCTTTTCTTTTGTGGACCAGGAGAGGACGCGCATTATTCCGGGAGCGGTGGATACGACTGAGTTTCGATTTCGCGCAGCAGCCGAACCGATGCTCGTCTGGGCGGCGCGCATTTCGCCGGAAAAGGGACTGGAGGATGCGATTTGCGCGGCGCGAGAAGCCGGATTGCCGCTGCATGTTTGCGGGAAAATTCAGGACGAGAGATATTGGCGGGGAATTGCCGAATCGGTTCCGGCGGAGGCGATGGTATATCACGGCTTTTTGCCGCACCGGGAATTGAGCGAGCTTGCCGGGCGGGCCGTGGCGATGCTGGTCACACCGAGGTGGACGGAGCCTTTCGGTTTGACAGTAATTGAAGCCCTCGCTTGCGGCACGCCCGTAATCGCGTATGACCGAGGAGGACCCGCGGATATCGTGGAGCATGGCAAGAGCGGATTCCTGGCGCCTGCCGGCGATACGCGAGCGCTGGCGGCGGCCGTGAGAAGAGTGAGTTCACTGGAACGGGCCGCTGCGCGACGGCGCGCGGAAGAGTTCAGTGTGCCGAGCCTGACGAATCGCGTGGAAGAGTGGGTTGGGGCAGTATTGGGCGGAGCGACGCGCGCCCGGGTGAAGAGGGCGGGGGACTAATGTCCCGCCGCACGCAGCCCCCGGTTGGTCCGGTGATGCTGGCTGGTTTCTGCGCATTTCTTAATCTGTATGCGCCGCAGCCGCTGCTGCCGTTGCTGGCACGCGCGTTTGGGACGACAGCGGCCGGCATCAGCCTGGTGATTACCGCTTCCACGGTGGCCGTAGCGATCGCCGCCCCGCTCGCAGGACTGTTAGCCGACCGGCTGGGGCGCAAACGCGTCATCGTGCCCGCTGCGCTGCTGCTGGCTGTGCCATCCGGATTGGCGGGGACCGCCCACAGCCTCGGCCAATTGGTCTTCTGGCGTTTCCTGCAAGGCGTCTTTACTCCCGGCATTGCTGTGGTCGTTTCGGCCTACATCAACGAAGAGTGGGAGACGGGCGTGGGGCGGGCGATGGGAGCGTATGTTTCCGGCACAGTGATGGGCGGATTCAGCGGCCGGATTTTGGCCGGCGTAATTGCGTCCACTCTTTCGTGGCGCTGGTCGTTCGGGGTGCTGGGCATCATCTCCGCGGCGGCGGCTGTGATGGTAGCGGTCTGGCTTCCCGCGGGGAAACGCTTCGTGCGGCCGCCGGGCGCGCGGGCGTCGGTGGCTGCCATGGCGCGCCACATGAAGAATGAGCGTCTGCTGGCAACCTTTGCGGTCGGGTTTTGCGTGCTGTTTTCCATGCTGGCTACATTCACGTACGTGAATTTCTATCTGGCCGCGCCGCCGTTCGGGTGGGGCGCGGCGGCACTAGGATTTCTTTTCGTGGTGTACCTGGCGGGAGCAGCGGCTGCGCCCATTTCCGGGCGCTTCATCGACACCGTTGGCCATCGGCTCACGATTACGGTGGCATTCGGCGGCGGCGTGATAGGCATTCTGCTGACGTTA